>DASQDT010000243.1:0-51387 GCA_035634035.1 Pyrinomonadaceae bacterium
ATTGACGGTGGGCGAGCGGACGGGGGCGCTCCTCTCGCTCGCCGACGAGGGCGCGGGCGTCTACGCCGCGCTGCGCTGCACGGCGGAAGAATGCGGGCAGGAGCTTGAGCTTGAAATCTCGCTCGAAGAGTTGGGCGAGCTGCAACGCCGCCACGCCGACGCGGAGCGCGCGCCCGTCCGCGTCGGCGACGCGACGCGCCACCTCCGACGCGCGCGCGGGCGAGACCACCTCGCTTGGCTCCGCCGCGACTTCGCGGACGCGCGCGAGGCCGGGCGCGAGATGCTCACGACGCTCGCGGCCGAGGGCGAGCGGGCGGGCGAGTTGTTCGACGCGTCGGGCGGGGAGTTGGCGCGCGCGGTCGGCGAGGCGATGGAGGAGTTCGACCCGCTCGTCAACTTCTCCCTGCGCGTGCGCTGCCACTTCTGCGGCGCGGAGGCCGCGCACGCGCTCGACCTCGAAGAGTACGCGCTCTCGCGCCTGCGACGCGCGCAGAGACTTCTGCTCGCGTCGGTTCACCGGCTCGCGTCGCGCTACCACTGGGACGAGCGGCAGATTTTCGCCGTCCCCCACTGGCGGCGCGCGCACTACCTTTCGCTCATCACGGGCGAGGAGAAACTTTGAGCGACTATCTCTCCCAACTCGCGCGCGCCTCCGGCCTCAGGGTCGGCCGCACGCCCTCCGCGCGCGGCGCGACTCCGTCCGCCCCCGCCCACGCGCGCGACGCGCGTCACGCCGCGCGCACCGACGCCGCAACTTCTTCCGCCTCTGATGAGCCGCCGCACGGCGAGCGCGTCGCGTTCGTCGGCGGCGCGCGCGGCGAGAGTTCATTCGACGTGACGGGCGACGAGCACGCGCGCCGCGCGCCGGACCATGAGGCGGGCGGCGACGCCGAGGGTTCGGCACGGCACTACGCGCGACGCGTGGGAGGCGACGGCGCTGACGCGCGGCAAGCCTCGCGCGGAGACGCGACGCGCGCGGGCGGCGGCGCGGAAGGACTTGCGCGGGACGACGCGTCGCGCAGGGCGGTTGCGGCGACGGAGGGTGGAGTGGTCACGCTCGCAGGGCCGGACGAGACGGGCCGCGACGCCAAGACGCGCGGCGCGCGGCGCGAGAGTCTGAGCGACGCCGCGGCGAGCGCGGGCGCGCGGGCGTCGGGCGACGACGAGGGGGCGGGCGCGGCGTTCGAGACGACGGTCGTCGTCGGGCCGCGCGGGGGCGTTGATGAAAGCCTCGCTGAGGGTCGTCAGGCGCATCGTGGCGCGTCTGACGCCGGCGGCCTTGATTCGTCCGACGCCGGGTCGGCGCGGCGCAATTATATGCGCGAGATAGTCGAGTGGATCTCCGCGCCGTCGTCCGCGCGCGCTGACGGGCAAGAGTCGAACGGGCGCGCCGAGTCGTCGGCGCTCGCGCGGGCCGAAAGTATGCGCGGGCCCGAAGTGGACGACGTGACTCTTTCAATCGGCTCGATTCACGTCGTCGTCGAGGAGCCGCCCGCGCAGGCGCAGGCGCGCCCCGCGGCGTCGCCGCCGACGGCCGCCTCGTCACCCGCGCGCGCGGACGGCGGCGACGAGGGCTCGCGTCTCAGGCGTCACTACATCAGGCTCTAACCGAGAGGCTCGCGGAAGATGGCTCTGGGCGACACGGGGAAGGCGATCGGGGCGACGACGGCCGCGCTGCGCGAGCATCTGGCGAACCGCGCCAAGCTCCCGGTCACCGTCGGCCGGCCCGACGAGAGCGTCGGCGCGACGGGCCGCCTCAACCTCTTCCTCTACGAGATCGTCTTCGACCCGAGCCTCAAGAACACGCCGCTCGACGACGGCCAGCCCGCCCCGCTCTGGCTCGTCCTCAAATACATGATGACGGCCTTCGACGCGGAGGTCGGGCAGACGCCCGACAGCGACACCGTCAAAGCCTACGAGGCTCTCGGCGAGGGCGTGCGCGCGCTCCAGTCGCTCAACTACCTGACGCCGCCCTCCGGCCTCCTCCCCGACTACCTCAAGGCCATGACGCCGAACCCCGAGGACTTGAAGGTCACCTTCGACGAGGCGACGCCCGACCTGTTGTCCAAGCTGATGCAGGGCTCGAACGACAAGTATCACCTGTCGGTCGCCTTCCAAGTGCGCCCCGTCCTCATCGCGCCGCCCGAGCCGGCCTCCTACTCCCTGCTCGTCGGCGTCGACTACGTCACCCCGCCCACGCCCCCGACCGTCATCGGCGAGGACGGCATACGCATTCCCGTCCTCCCTTCGATGGGGCCGGTGATTACGAGCGTCGAGCCCGAAAGCTTCGAGGCGGGCGACACGGTCACCGTCCACGGCACGGACTTGCACCTGTCGGGCCTCTCGGTCTCGCTCGGCCCGGTCGATCTGCCCGTCACGATGCAGCGCCCCGACCGCCTTCAGTTCGTCGCGCGCGAAGACCTCCTGACGGGCGAACGCATCTCGGCCGGCGGCCACGCGCTGACGGTCGCGCAGGAAGTGACGCCGACCAGACGGCGGCGCAGCAACCCGCTCGTCGCCAACCTCCTGCCGACGCTCGACGCGGCCGGCTTCGCCGCGCCCCCGGCCGTCGACCCCGGCCCGCCCGTCACCGCGCACGGCACGATTCTTCTGACGGGCACGCTGCTCGGCAGAGACGACGACGACGTTTTCCTCGCGCTCTACCGCGACGGCGAGACCGTGCGCGTCATGGACTACTTCACGAAGGAGGCGCTCATCCCGGGGCCGCCCGCCCCGTCGCAGACGCGCAAGCACCTCGTCATGCTCGGCGCGCTGCCGCCCGACGCCGACTCCGTCCCGCGCGGGCGCTACCACGTCATCCTGCGCGTCAACGGGCAGCAGGCCAAGCAGAGCCCGGAGTTGGTCTTCTAAAGCGTGTGAGATTGTCTTGATGACGGCCGTGAGCAGAGAGAAGAACGAGCCGGTGACGTTCACGCCGCGACTGCGCGGCGCGGACGCCGTCGGCAACTACTGGATGCGTCAGGCGACCTTGCGCCTGCGGCGCGAGGTCTGCTGGTGCTGGTCGGAGCGCGGCGCGACGGCCCCGCAGACGGTCGCCGCGCTCCCGCCCTTCGCCGACCGCGCCTCGCACTCGCTCGACCTCAGCCGCTTCTGGGAGGAGAAGCAGAGGTTTTATTTGACCGACCCGACGGCCCGCTACCTGACCGAGCAGCTCGACGCGTCGCCCGCGCCCGCGCCGCTGCCACCCGCGCGCGGCTCTTTCGCGTGGGTCGTCGCGGAGCTTCAGCTCGACGACGCCTCGTCGTTCGTGCTCGCGCTCGCGCTCACGACCGCCTTCGACGCCAGCATGGGCAGCGTCGTCAGCGCGTGTCTCAACGACCAGACGCGCGCGCACCCGAGCCTCTCGCTCGCGCAGAAACTCTGGGACGCGCCCGACGAGGTTCTCGCGCTCGCCGACCCGGCGCACGCGCTCTTCGCGCGCGGCCTGTTGGTGCGCCCCGCGTCGTCCGCGCCGCGCCCGGCCGAGACCGAGTGGGACGCGCCTTTGACCGTCCCGGCCGTCGTCGCGCGCCAACTCCTTCTCCCCGGCGCGCCGCTCCCGGCCGGCCTCGCGCCGCTCGAAGAGACGGAGGACGACCGCGTCGAGCTCGGCGACGCCGCGCGGCTCGTCGCGCTCAGGCTCGCCGGCGCGCGCCGCGACGGCTTGCGCGTCGTCCCCGTCGTCGGGCCGAAGGGCTCGCCGCGCCGCGCGACGGCCGGGGCCGTGGCGCGCGAGTCGGGGCGCGGCGCGGTCGAGGCCGAGACGTTCACGGCGTCGGCCGACGACGCGCCGTACCTCAACTCACTCGCGACGCTCTGCTGGCTCAAAGACCTCTGCCTCTTCGTCGCGCGCGAGCCCGCCGCGCACGAAGGCCACGCGTGCGCGCAGGCGTTTCTCCCGTCCCCGACCATCCCCGCGATTCTTTTCGTCGCCGCCTCCGAGCGCGCGCAAGTCGCGAACGTCCCCGAAGAATTACTGCTCCCGCCCGTCAACGCGCCGACGCTCACTTACGCCGAGCGCGTCGCGCGGTGGAAGCGTGCGCTCGGCGCGAAGGCGCGCGGGCTCGACTCCGTCATCGCCGAGGCCGCGCGCCGCTTCCGCTACGAGCGCGAGACGATTGACGCCGTGGCCTGTGCGCTCAAGCGCCTCCCGCGCCGCGTCACGGCCGAAGACTTCTTCGCCGCCTGCCGCTCGGAGTTGACGCAGGAGATAGGCGAGCTGGCCGCGCGCGTCGCGCCGCGCTTCGAGAGCGAGGAGCTGATTCTGCCGCACAAGCAGCACCTGCAGTTCGAGGAGCAACTGCGTGCGATGCGCGCGCTCACCGAAGTCCACTACGGCTGGGGCACGGCGCGCGTCTGGAACGAGAGCGGAATCGCGGTGCTCTTCGCCGGCCCGCCGGGCACGGGCAAGACGATGGCCGCCGAAATCCTCGCCCTCAAGCTCGACCTCCCCGTCTACCGCATAGACCTCTCGCAGGTCGTCAACAAGTACATCGGCGAGACCGAGAAGAACCTCAAGCGCCTGTTCGACGCGGCCGACCTCTCCGACGTCATCCTCTTCTTCGACGAGGCCGACGCCCTCTTCGGCAAGCGCAGCGAGGTCAAAGACTCGCACGACCGCTACGCGAACCTTGAGATCAGCTACCTGCTCGAACGCATGGAGCGCTTCAAGGGCGTCGCCATCCTCGCGACGAATCGGAAGAAGGATTTGGACGAGGCTTTCCTCCGCCGCCTGCGCTACGTCATCGACTTCCCGCTCCCGGGCGAGGCCGAGCGCCGGCGCATCTGGCGGCAGATGATTCCGCCGGGCGTCGACGCTTCCGATTTGGACTTCGACTTCCTCGCGCGGCAGTTCCAGCTCGCGGGCGGGCACATCCGCTCGGTCGTCTTCAACGCCTGTCTTCAGTCGGCGGGCGCGGCAGAGCCGCGGCTCACGATGCGCGAAATAGTCGTCGCGCTCAAACGCGAGTACGACAAGCTCAACCGCTCGGCGGGGCTCGAACAGTACGGGCCTTACGCGGCCGTCGTCGAGGGGCTTGAGCGCGAGAGGGAGGCGGCGACGAGATGACGAGGCGCGGCGTGCACGTCGAGCGTCTGGAGCTGCGCGTGCGCGGCCTGTCGCCGCACGCGGCGCGCGAGGCGGCGCGCGAGTTCGCGCGCGAGCTGCTCGAAGAACTCGCGCGCGGGCAGGGGGCGGGTGAACGCGGCGCGACGCGCGGCGGCGCAGCCCTGCGCGTCGAGCGCGTCGAGGCGCGCGTGCCGGAGTCGGAATCTCCGACGCGCGGGGCTGAAGCGCGGGGCGCGGCCGCGCGTCGCGTGGCGGGCGCGGTGCGCTCGCGCGTCAAGTAGGGGCGGGGAAGAGGAGTCTTAAAAACTATGGGTTACTTCCTGAAAGGCGCGCTCATCGAGTACGGCACGGACTTCCTCGGCCCTCTGCCGAACGTCGTGCTCTTCCAGTTCAACCCCGAGCGGCTGACGCGCAACATCCAGATTCCGCGCCGCCCCGTCAGCGGCGCGAGCGAGCGCGAAACGTCGCAGGCGGGCGAGTCGACGGTCGAGCGCATCACCTTGCAGGCGCGCTTCTCGGCGGCCGACGGGCTCAACGTCAACAACCCGCTCGCGCGCGCGATGGGCGTCGGCCCGCGTCTGGCCGCGCTCGAAAAGATGGTGCACCCGGCCGGCAAACTCTCCGGCCTCATCGGCGAGGCGCTCGACGCCATCGGCGACGCCGTCAGCGGCGCGGGCCAGCCCTCCGCGCGCCAGCCCGTCCCGCGCCGGGCCTACCCGCGCATCCTCTTCATCTGGGGCCCGCTGCGCCTGCTGCCGGTCGTCATCGAGTCGATGAACATCACGGAGCTTCAGTACGACTTCGTGCTCAACCCGACGCAGGCCGACGTGGACATCAGCCTCGCCGTGAATCCGATTGACGCCAGCTCCGACGACCGGCTCGGCCGCGGCGCGCTCGAATACACGAACCTCGCCAAAGAGGCGCAGGCCATCGCCAACCTCGCCAACACGGTCGATCAGGTCATCGACCTCATCCCCTTCTGAGCCGGGAGGCTGACCAGAAATGTTCGCAGAATCGTCGAGATACTTTCAGCTACGCGCCGTCGACGCCAAGACCGAGGACGGGCGCGAGGTGCGCGCCGTCGTCCTGCGCCGGCTGCCCTTCGTGACGGGCCGCGCCGTCGTCGTCCGCGGCAACGACCGCCTCGACGTGATGGCCGAGCGCCTCGGCGGCGACGCGACGCAGTTCTGGCACATCGCCGACGCCAACACCGAGCTCGACGCGCGCGAGCTCGTCCGTGAGACGGGCCGCACGATTCTCGTGCCGGAGAAGTGAGTGAGAGGTGAGCGATGGCGTCCGTCTTCTACAGGATGTTTTTCGACAACGAGCCGGCCGACCAGCGGCGGCTCGACCTCTTCGAGCAGATCGTCGTCCGCCAGCAGGTCGACATGATGTGGGAGGCGCGTCTGGAGATGCCGGTCGTGATGGACGCGCGCGGGCGCTGGAGCGGCGAGGACGAGCCTTTCCTTCAGGAGCACGCGCGCGTCCGCGTCGAGGTCAAGGTCGGCGCGCGCCCCTTCGTCCCGCTCATCGACGGCCCCGTCACCGAGCGCGTCGCGCCGCGCGACCCGCAGCCCGGCGCGAGCACCGTCACGCTCGTCGTCTCGGACGACAGCGTCTTCCTCGACCAAGAGGAGTCGGTCGAGCGCTTCGAGGAGTCGGCCGACAGCGACATCGCCTCGCACATCTTCGCCGAGACGGCGCAGCTCTCGGGGCCGCAGCAAATCGAGCAGACGCCCGCGCAGCCCGACAACCCGACGCGCGCCATCGTCCAGCGCGGCACGCGGATGCAAATCCTGCGCAGGCTCGCGCGCCGGCACCACATGCACGCGTACGTCCTGCCCGGGGCGCGGCCGGGCGCGAGCGTCGGCGCGTTCCGCACCTTCCCCAAGACTACCGACGGCCTCCCGCCGCTCACCCTCGTCGGCGACGGACGCAACCTCGAACGCTTCGACCCGCGCACCGACGCGCGCCGGCCCGCCGACGTTCGCGCCGCGACGCTCTCCCTGCGCGACAAGCGCATCACGACGAGCCGCGCCACCGCCGCCGACGCGCAGCTCCTCGGCGACGCGCCCGCCGTCTCCGCCGGCCAGAGTCGTCCCTCGCGCCTGCTGCGGCCCGGCCACAGCGACACGGTCGACCTCGACCAGCGAACGCGCGCCGAGGCCGACCGCCTGAGCCACGCGACGGATGCGACGGGCGCCGTCATGCCCTTCTACTACGGCGACGTGCTCTCGCCCTACCGCGTCGTCTCGGTGCAGCTCTCGGACAGTAGTTTGAGCGGCGACTACCTTCTGACGCGGGTGACGCACACGCTCAACCGCTCGGTCTACAAGCAGGAGTTCGGCGCGCTCCGCAACGCCGCCTCGTCGGCCGCGCCCGGTGCCCCCGGCGCGCCCGCCTCGCCGCAACCGGCGGCCGCGCTCTCCGCCGCCTTCAACGTCCAGATGGAGATTTTCTGATGCCGGCCCAAGAGATGGAAGACCTTCTAGTCAGCCTGTCCGAAGAGGTGCGCGACCGCTTCCACGGCAAGTACCGCGGCCTCGTCACGGACGTCGACGACCCCGACGGCCTCGGCCGCATCGTCGCCAAAGTGCCCGAGGTCTTCGAGGAGCAGGAGACGCCGTGGGCGATGCCGTGCGTGCCGTTCGCGGGCGAGGGCCACGGGCTCGTGCTGCTGCCCGAGGTCGGCGACGGCGTCTGGATCGAGTTCGAGTCGGGCGACCCCTCGCGGCCCGTCTGGACGGGCTGCTGGTGGGGCGACGGCGAGCTGCCCGCGCCCGGCGCTAAAAGGACGCGCGCGCTCGTCACGACCGCCGGCCACAAGCTCGTCCTCGACGACGAGGGCGACGAGGTCAGGCTCCGACACGCGGGCGGCGCGGAGATGAAGATGACCGGGGGCAGCATCACGCTCTCGGTCGGCGGCGCGGAGGTGAAGATGAGCTCGACCGACATCACCATCTCGCTCGGGGCGTCGGAGATAAAACTGACGCCGGGCGATCTGACGCTCAAGAGCGGCGGCGCGCAGGTCAAGCTCGTCGGCGCGGTCGTCAACATCAACAACGGCTCAATCACCGTCATGTGACGGATTCGACGAAGAAGATTTTTGTGAGGAGTGAGGACGAGCGATGCCCGGAGTCCTGACGACGGCCAGCAGCGTGACGTGTATGCACGGCGGGAGCGCGATTCTGACGACGACCAACGCGCTCGTCACCGTCAAGGGCGCGCCCGCGCTCTTGCAGACCGACGTGCACGCCGTCGCCGGCTGCCCGTTCCAGATTCCCGTCGGCGTCGGCACGAAGCCCTCGCCGTGCGTGCGCGTCGTCTGGCTGACGGGGACGTTCAAGCTCACCGTCGGCGGCGTCGGCGTCCTCACGCAGTCGAGCCTCGGCCTCTGCCTGAGCGTCGAAGGCATCCCGCAGGGCATCGCCGTCGTGGGCGGCGCGTCGCCCGCGACGGCGGCGCTGTGAGGCGCGCGAGTTTTTAGTCGGAGCGAGACGGTCGGAGAGACGATGAAGCCAGAGAACGGCAGACACCTTTCGTTCCCCTTCCGCGTCGGCGCCGCGGGGCGCGTCGAGCAAATCTCGACGCTCGAAGAGCACGTCCGCGACGAGCTGATCCAACTGCTTCTGACGAACCCGGCCGAGCGGCTGTTCCTGCCCGACTTCGGCGGCGGCGTCCGGCGACTCGTCTTCGAGAGCGCCGACGACGCGACGGCCGGGATGGCGAAGGCCGTCATCACGCAGTCGGTCACGCGCTACCTCGGCCACCGCGTCACGCTCGAAGAGCTGACCGTGACGGCGCGCGGGGAGACGATTGAAGTCGATTTGAAGTACCGCATCGCCGGCACGGAAGACACGCGCGTCCTGCGCTTCCAGAGGCGCGGCGGGTGAAGAGAAGGGAAGGCGAAGCGGCGGAAGCGCGACGGGCGGAAGTCGAACGCCCGCCGCGCGCGACTCGAAGGGCCGGAGGCTTTTGAAAGTGAAGCTCATCAACAAGGAGGCGCTCGCCGAGCGCGCCAGAAGGCTCTACACCGTGCCGGCCGAGGTCAGCGCGGCGGTCTTCGCCTCGCTGAGCCCCGCCTGCAGGGCCTTCTACACGTCGCCCGCCCCGCACCGGCTCACGCTCCAGCCGCACCAACTGACCGACGTTCAGCGCTACGAACTCCTCGAATGCTTCGGCGTGCCGAACGGCATCCGCTCCGTCGATGTCACGATCGTAGGCCCGCAGGCCGAGCTTGAGATTCGCTTCTACAACCGCAACAGCCTCGCCCGAATCTTCAGCGACATCGCGCTCGACCCGCCGTCGGTCAGGTCGATCTTCCCGCTCGCTGGCGGCCACCGCCTGCCCGCCGGTCAGGCCGAGGGGCAGGTGCAGGCCGTCGCGGTCAACGCCGGGCCTGACGCGGCGACAATCGTCCTGACGGTCGCGCCCGTCGGGGATTATTCGACCTACACGGTCGGCGTCAACACGCTTCTGTACCCGAACTTCGACCCGCTGCTCGCCGACATCAATTTCAAGTTCCGGCCCGGCTGCTTCAACACCAACTGCGCGCCCGACTGGGAGCCCGCGCCCGCGCCCGTGCCCGCGCCCACAATCGACTACCTCGCCAAAGACTACGACTCGTTCCGCCACGCGATGATCGCCGCGATGATGGAGCGCGTGCCCGGTTGGGAGCCTTCGAGCGAGGCCGACTTGGACCAAGTCCTGCTCGAACTCTTCAGCGCGGCGGCCGACGAGATGAGCGACTACCAAGACCGCGTGATGAACGAGGCTTACCTCGCGACCGCCCGCAAGCGCGTCTCGCTCGCGCGCCACGCGCGCCTCGTCGACTACCACATCCATCAGGGCAATCAGGCGCGCACGTGGGTCGCCTTCGAGATGGCCACGGCCCTCATCCTCGCGCCCGCGGACGAGCTTTCGGTCGGAAAAAATTTCCGCTTCTGGGCCGGCGCGGGCGACGAGCGTGACGACTCTTCGGTCGTCTTCATGACGCGCGCCGCGCGGAGCGCACACCCGCTCGCCAACCGCCTGAGCCTCTACACTTGGTCGGGCGCCATCCCCTCGCTCGCCGCCGGCTCGACCGCCGCCGACATCCAGCCGCTCGGCGGCACGGACATCGCGCCCGTCCCCGTCGCGACGCAGTCGGCCGCCGTCGAGCTTCAGAACCTCATCCGCAGCCGGCGCGTCGAGCGCCTGCTCGTCGAGGAGCGACTCAACCCCGCGACGGGCAAGCGTCCGGGCCGCGACCCGCTCCGACGCCAACTGCTCCGCCTCCTCGAAGGCGACGAAGCCGCGACCGCGATGTTCGACCCGCTGACGGGCCCGCCCGCCTCGGCGCAGTGGTTCGTGCGCGTGCGCTGGCGCGAAGAGGACGCGCTCCGCACTAACTTCTGCTTCACGGTCGAGTGCCCCGCGCCCGTCCATTTCGTCTCTCTCTTTCACGGCAACTTGGTCGAGGCGCATCACGGACGCCCGGCCGAGGCGGTCGCGCCGCACGAGCTGATTTTCAAAGAGCCGGGCGCGCCGCTCTCGCCCGCGGCCGCGAACGAGTTCCACTACGAGCGCACGCCGTGGGGCGCAATCTGCCGCCTGCCGCGCGGGCCGCTCGCCTACCGCGACACGCCGCCCGGCGGCGAAGTCCCGCCCGTCTCGACGCTCGGCGTGCGCGTCCTCACCGCTGGCGGCGCGGACGCGTGGGACGAAGTGCCGAGCCTCATTCACAGCGACACGAGCGACGAGAACGGCGACCACTTCGTCGTCGAGACGGACGAGCTCGGCCGCAGCCTCATACGCTTCGGCAACGGGGTGAACGGCAAGCTCCTGCCCGAGGGCGCGGAGGTGCGCTGCTCTTACCAAATCGGCGACGGGCCCGACGGCAACATCGGGGCCGACAAGCTGACGCGCTTCGACCCGGCCGCGCCCGCCTTCAACCTTCTCTCGGCCGGAGTCCTGACTCCGCTGACGACCGCGCAGGCCGCGCTCACGCGCGTCTGGAATCCCTTCGACGTGACGGGCGGACGCGCGCCCGAGCCGGCCGCCGAAATCATCCGCCGCGCGCCCGAAGCTTATCGGCTGAGACAACTGCGCGCCGTCACGCTGCGCGATTACGTCGCGCGCGCCGAGGAGGTCGAGGGCGTCTCGCGCGCCGCCGCCGGCTACGCTTGGACGGGGAGTTGGCGCACCGTCCGCATCACCGTCGACCCGGAGGGGACGGCCGCGCTCTCCGACGCCCTGCGCCGCGCCGTCGCGCGCCACCTCGAAACCGTGCGCCTCATCGGCGAGGACTTGGAGATACGCCCGCCGCGCTTCGTGCCGCTCGAAATCAGAGTCGTCGTCTGCGTCGCGCAGGACTTCTGGCCCGAAGATTTGCGCTTCATCCTCGAACAGGAGTTCTCCACCGGCCACACGCCCGACGGCCGCCCCGGCTTCTTCCACCCAGACCTCTGGACGTTCGGCCAGCCCCTGCGCGCCAGCCAAATCATCGGCCGCGCGCAGAAGGCTCAGGGCGTCGAGCACGTCGTCTCCGTCTCACTCAAACGCTGGAACGAGACGGGCGCGGGCAAGCGCGAGATAGTCAACCTCCGTCACAACGAGATCATTCAGGTGATGAGCGACCCCGACCACCTCGAACGCGGCTTCATCTTCTTCGAGCTGAAGGGGGGACGACAGTGAGCGAAGACTGCCGCAACGACTGCGCCGCGCCGCTCCGCTTCCCGCGACGCGTCTTCAACCGGCCGGGGCTTGAGCACGTCAAGTACCGCGTCGGCTCCTACGCGGACATACGCGAGTTCCTGCTCCGCAACCTCGACCGCGACCCAGACCTTCAGGGCTGGACGCACCGCGGCGCGGACGACCCCGGCATCGCGCTCCTCGAAGGCGCGTCCGTCCTCGGCGACATCCTCACCTTCTATCAGGAGCTTTACGCCAACGAGGCTTACCTGCGCACGGCGCGCTGGCGCGAAAGTATCGCCGACCTGACGCGCCTCATCGGCTACCGACTGTCGCCGGGCCTCGGCGGCGCGTCCGAGTTCGCCTTCGAGGTCAAGGGCGACCGCGCGGTCACAGTCCCGGCGGGCTTCCCCGTCAAGGCGCAGGTCGAGGGGCTTGAGGCGTCGGCCGAGTTCGAGACGACGCGGGAGCTTACGGCCTACCCGTGGCTCGGCCGCTTCCGACTCTTCCGCCCGCTCGCCTACCCGCCCGTCACGCCCGCGACCGGCGAGTTCTTCATCCTCGCGCCCGACCAGTTCGCCGCGCCCGTCGAACTCAAAGAGGGCGACCGCCTCCTCGTCGGCGACGCGCTGCCGAACGGCCGCATCGCGAACGACGAGATAGTCGTCGTCGCCTCGACGCGCAAGCTCCACGACCGCACGCTCGTCAGAATCAAGGGCGCGCTCAGACGGACGACGACCGCGACGGCGCTCGTCGCCTACAAGCTCGGCCGCACCTTCCGCCACTTCGGCCACGACGGGCCGCGCAAGAAGATCATCCCGCCCGCGCAGGTCGAGGCCACCTCGACCACCTCGGGCGGCAAGACGACGACGACGACCAACGTGCCCGCGCCGACCGAGCAGGACGTGGACTTCACCCGCTCGCTCACGGCGACGACGGCCGCGGGCGTCAGCCCCGACCTCGACCGGCTTGAGTTCCCGCTCGACGTCGAAGTCGACGACCTGCCCGCGGGCGTGCACGTCGTCGCCCAACTCACGGCCGACAGGCTCATCAGCCTCTCCCCCGGCTCCGGCGGCTCAATCGGCGGCGGCTTCTACGCCGTCGCCGTCAGAATCCCGGTGGCGCTGACGCTCGTCAGAACCGTCCGCAACGTCAGGCCCGGCGCGCTGACGTGGGGGCTGCTCGACGGCCGCGCCAGCATCGTCACGCTCGACCAGATTCTCGAAGACGCGCCGCCCGCCGCGAGCACCGCCGACATCCGCGCCATGCGGCTCCACGAAACCTTGAGCCCGCGACTCACGCTCGCCGCCGCGCCGCGCGAAGACGCGTCGCCCGCGAAGGGAACTCAACTCTTCTTCTTCGGCACGCAGGCGGAGGCCGACGACCTCAAGAGCCGCCGCCTGCTCATCGAGCGCCCGGACGGCGTGACGAGCGACGCCGTCGTGACGGAAGTCGCGCCAGACTTTTCCCCGACCTCCTCCGCGCGAAAGCTCCTGCGCCGCGTGACCATCAGCGAGGAGGTCATCCTCGCCGAGTTCCCGAACGAGGGCGCGGCCGTCAACGTCTACGGCAACGTCGTCACGGCGACGCAAGGCAAGACCGAGCGCGAGACGCCGCTCGGCAACGGCGACGCGCGTCAGGTCTTCCAGAGCTTCAAGCTGCCGAAGGCTCCGCTCACATACCTTCTCTCCGTCGGCGACACGCCGCCCGAAGTGCCGGAGCTTCAGGTGTGGGTCAACGACCGCCTTTGGAAGCGGGTGGCGTCACTCTTCGGGCGCGGGCCTTCGGAGCAGGTCTACGTCGTGCGCGAGGACGCGGCGGGCGACAGTTGGGTGCAGTTCGGCGACGGCAAGACCGGCGCGCGCCTGCCCTCGGGCGTCAAGAACGTCGTCGCGAGGTTTAGGACGGGCGCGGGCGCGCACGGTGCGCTCAAGCCCGAGACGAAGGTGCAGGCGGGCGCGCGTCTCGACCGCCTCGACAAGATTCAGATGCCGGGCACGAGCGCCGGGGGGAGCGGGCCCGAGGGCGGCGACGGCGCGCGCGAGGCCGCGCCCGGAAAGATTCAGAGCCTCGACCGCCTCGTGAGCATCAAGGACTTCGAGACGGAGACGCTCGCCATCTCGGGCGTCGAGCGCGCGCAGGCCGCTTGGCGAATCAAGAAGAACATCCCGGCCGTCCGCGTCACCGTCCTGATGGAGACCGGACGCGCGGCCGAGATGGAGGCGGTGCGCGGCGTGCTCGCCGGCTTCAACTTCTGCCGCGGCCCGCGCCGCTTCCCGGTCGTCGTCGAGGAGGGCCGACTGCTCTACGTCGCGCTCGGCGTCGTCTACGGCCTCGACCCGACGTTTCGCGAGGACGTGGTCGCGCCGAAAATCAAAGCCGCGCTCGGCGTCGAAGGCGCGGGCGGCGACTTCAGGCGCGGGCTGTTCGGCACCCTGCGCCGCCGCTTCGGCGAGCGCGAGTACGCGACGCGCGTCGAGGGGACGGTGCAGAACGTCGAGGGCGTCGTCTGGGCGAAGTGCACGGCGTTTGTCGCGCTCGGCGAAGCGTTCGACGCGGCGACGGGAAAACCGATTGAGCCGTCGGCCATCCCCGTGCCCGCGAAGATTCCTTTGAAGGCCGTCGTCGCGTGCGACCGCCTCCACGTGCTCGCGCTCCACGCGCGACACCTGACGCTGGCGGCCGCGGCCGAGCCGCCGAAGGAGGCGTGCCGATGAGAGACGAGAGGCGCGTCCCGCTCTACGCGCGACTTCCGGAAATCTACCGCACGAAGGACGCGGAGCTGCCCGCGCCCTTCCAGCTGCGCGCCTACCTCGCGCTCGTCGAGCAGGCGTTCGGCCACATCCACCGCAACGTCGAGGAGCTTTATCACGACCTCTTCATCGAGACCTGCGCCGACTGGGTCGTGCCCTACATCGGCGACCTGCTCGGCACGTCGCACCTGTCGGGCGACCCGTGGACTCTGCGGGCCGACGTGGCCGACACCATCGCGCTCCGACGCCGCAAGGGCACGCTCGGCGCGATAGAGCTGCTCGCCTACAACCTGACGCGCTGGGGCGCTCACTGCGTCGAGCTGCGCGAGAACCTCGTCTGGAATCAGCACCTCAACCACCAACGCCCCGACGAGGGCGGACTCCCGCCCTACGGCCTGCCGACGGTCAAACGGCAGACGGTCATGCGCGGCGGGACGGTGACCTTGCGCGACCCGGCGATGCTCGCCCTGCGCGGGACGCCTTTCGACCCGTTCGCCTACACGGCCGACGTTAAGCCGCCGACGCCGGGCGGCGTCCGCTACAACCTCCCGAACCTCGCCATCTTCCTGTGGCGTCTCGCGGCCTACCGCGTCGCGGTCTCGCGCCCGGTCTTCGTCGACTTCGGCGCGGTCGGGCCCGTCGTCGCCGTCCGCTTCAACGTCAACCCCCTGACGCGCCCCGACGTGCCGCCCGCCGCGCAGCGCGAGCGACAGCCCGTGCGACTCTTCAACACGCACCGCTTCGACCTCTTCAACGCCAAGCGCGAAGGCACGGACAAGCTCGACCTGAGCCGCGTCACATTCGACCTCTCTTTGATAGACGAAGTGCCCGGCCCCGTCCTGCTCGAACGCCTGACCGAGGGCGCGCCCGCCGGAGCGCCCGAGAAGTACCTCTCGGTCGAGACCTACGACGAGGCGAGCGCCACACTTCAGCGCCTCGACATCTCGGACGTGGGCCTCCAACTTCACCTGCCCGAGACGAGCTTCGCGGGCGAGGAGTGGCCCGTCGCGCAGCTGCCCGCGCTCGCGTGGAAGGTGCGCGGCGCGAACCTCTGCGCGTGGGAGGCGGGCCTTCGGCCGCCGCTCGCGAACAAGGAGATAGTCGTAGACCCCGTGCGCGGCCGAGTGCTCTTCGGCGTCAACACGCAGGCGCGCGCCGACGCCCTGCGCGACCAACTGCTCGTCACGTACACCTACGGCGCGCCCGGCCCCGTCGGCTCGCACCCCGTCCCGCGCCCCGCGCCGTCGGGGCTGTTCGCCGCGAGCGCCTCGGGGCCGAACTTCCGCCGCGTGCTCCTGCGGCAGAACCCGGCGGGCCTTCACGACGCGCTTCAGAACGTCCACCTGAACCCCGCGCCCGTCGTCGTCGAGATAGCCGACAGCTTCACGCACGCGCTCGACCTCGGCCACCCGTCGCTCGTCGAAGAGACTTCCGACGAGGGCGTCGTCGGCGGCCCGCGCAGCCTCATGCTCAACGGCCCGCTCCTCATCCGCGCGGCGAGCAACCAGCGCCCGATTCTGAAACTTCAGCGACCGCTTCGCTTCCGCCCCGCGAAGGTCGTCGCCACGCCGCCGACCGACGCGGCGCAGCAGGCCGAACTCGACGGGCGCGTCTCGAACCTCACCGTCCGCCTCGAAGGCCTGCACGTCGTGCGCGGCGAGAACTTCCCGGCGGGCGAGCCCCTGATCGCGCGCGCGGCCGTCGGCCGTCTCGAAATCATCAACTGCACGCTCGACCCCGAAGGCTTCATCCCCTTCGGCCCTTCGCCGCCGTCCCCGCCCGCGCGCCGCCCCGTCCGCCGCGCGATGAATCTGCGCGAGCCCTACGGCTTCAGCGCCCCCGCCGAGGAAGAGGTCTTTAAGGAGACGCCCGAGGTCGTCGTCCACCGGAGCATCACGGGGCCGCTCCACATCGACCGCGGCTACACGCTCGCGCTGACGGACTCGGTCGTCGACGCCGGTCAGGGCGTCGGCAACGACGCGGCGGCCTTCGCCGTCAGCGGCGCGGGCAACCCTTCGAGCGACTGGGGGCCGCCGACGACCGTCTCGGGCGTGACCGTCTTCGGGCGCACGCGCGTCGAGAGCATCACGGGGCGCGGCGCGATCTTCGTCCACGCGCTCGAAGCGCGCGACGTGCAGAAGGGCTGTCTGAAGTACTGCTACTTCTCGGGCGAGCGCAAGCCCCTGCCGGCGACGGGGCCGGCCGACCGCCTGCCGCAGAATCACGCGTGCGTGCGCGGCTCGGCGCAGCCCGCCGAGGAGTCGGCCGTGCTCCGGTTCACGAGCGAGATACCGGGCGAGCCGGGCTACGCGCAGCTCGCCGCCGCGACCGACTTCCGCGTGCGCGAGCGCGGGCCGGCCGACGACCAGATGGGCGCTTACGGCTTCCTGCTCGAAGCGCACAAGTGGCGCAACTTGCAGATCCGCTTCCGCGAGTTCATGCCCGTCGGCGTCCGCGCGCTTCTGATCCCGGTCACTTAGGAGTGAGGACTTATGAGAGGCGACTTTTCGAGGTGGCGCGACGAGCGCCGATTCAACTTCAACGGCGTCCTGCACCAGCAGGGCCGCGTCCTGCTCGACGGCGACTGGAACGCGCAGACCAACCTCACCAACGACTGGCAGGACACCTCCGGCCGCGACGCCTTCGGCGCGTTCGTCGCCGCCGTGCCGTCCGAAGTGCCGGACAGCTTCAAGATCAAGTCGGCGACGTTCACCGGCACGGAAGTCCGCGTCACGCTCGCGCCCGGCCGCGTCTGGGCCGACGGCCTGCTCGCGCGCCTCGAAGGCCCGGCGGACGTGACGCGCGTCGCGACTTATCTTGAGCCGCCCGTCGCGCCCTTCCCGGCCGCGCCCGCCGCCGGAGACCGCGACGCCGTCGTCCTCGAACTCTGGCGCGAGGAGATGCACGGCTTCCAGATGCCCGACGACCTCATCGAGCCCGCGCTCGGCGGCCCCGACACGACCGAGCGCGTGCACACGGCGATGGCCTTGCGCCTCTTCCGCATGACCGACCCCGACGACACCTGCGAAACAATCGTCGACGACTTGCAGGACGACTTCGGCGCGAAGGGGAAGCTGACCGTGACGCTCGACGCGCCGTCCGTCGTCGGCGGCGACTGCCCCGTCACCGACGAGGGCGGCTACACGGGCTTCGAGCACAACCTCTACCGCGTCGAGATCGCCGAGACCGACTCGGGCGCGGCGATGTTCAAGTGGTCGCAGTTCGGCGGCGGGCTGGTCGGCCGCGGGAAGTTCGACGTCTCCGGCGCGACCGCCACGCTCACCATCGACGCGGGCGATCAGGCCATCATCAACTCCGGCCTCCCGCAGTTCTACATGGAGGCTTACGAGTTCAGCCCGCCGTCCGCGGGCGGCGTCGGCCTCGGACACTGGGCGCTCAGGTACGGCGCGACGGCCACGCTCAACAGCGCGACCGGCGTCCTCTCCATGCCCGTGCCCGGCGGCCCCGGCCACTTCTTCGGCGCGGCCGTCCCCGCCCCCGCCACCGCCTCGTTCTTCTTCCGACTCTGGAACGGCATCGAGCCCGTCGCCAGCTTCGACGAGTCGAACCCCGTCGAGCTGAACGACGGCATCGAGCTTCAGTTCGAGACGGCGACCGCCGACAATTACACGCCCGGCGACTACTGGACTTTCGACGTGCGCGCCGGTGACCTCGGCAACCGCGCGCCTCTCATCGACAACGAGCCGCCCGAGGGCGTCCATTACCACCGCGTCCCGCTCGGCGTCCTCACTTGGACGGCGCAGCCGGACGCGCCCGAGATAGAGGACTGCCGCCGCCCGTTCCAACCCCTGACGAAGCTCTCGCACTGCTGCACCTACCGCGTCGGCGACGGCCGCACGAGCCACGGCGACTTCAAGAGCATACAGGCGGCCGTCGACGCGCTGCCCGCCGCGGGCGGCAAGGTCTGCGTCCTTCCCGGGCGCTACGAGGAGAACGTCCGCATCGCGGCGCGGCGCAACATCACGATTGAGGGCTGCGGCCGCCGCACGCGCGTCGCCTCGCGCGAGCCGGCGGGCGGCGCGCAGGCCGCGCCCGTCTTCCACGTCATCGAATCGCAGCACATCGAAATCCGCTCGCTCGCCGTCGAGGCACACCCGCGAGGCGTCGGCGTCCTGCTTGAGGGCCGCCCGCTCGAAAACATCGTGCGGGACGACAACCCGACGCTCTCGCGCGTGCGCGGCGGCCCGCTCCTCTACATCACGCTCGAAGAGCTCTACATCCGCGCCGCCGCGCGCAGCGCCGTCCACGCCGAGGTCTGCTTCTTCACGACCATGCGGCGCTGCCGCGTCGAGATGGAGGACGTGCGGACGCGCCACCCGGCCGTCTTCTTCACCGGCGACGACGGGCTCATCGAGGACAACTGCATCCTCGTCCCCAACGCGCGCCTGTCACGCGACCTCGCCGGCGTCGCCGGCGTCGGCGACGCCCAGCAGCTCGACGCCACGCTCAGCGGGCGGGCGAGCGTCGCGCTCGGCGGGCTGCAAATCGGCGGCGGCAGCGACCGCGTCCGCATACTCAATAACCTCATCGCGCGCGGCATCGGCACCGGCATCAAGCTCGGCCACGTCATCACCGAGACGACCGACGGCGGGCCGCCGCCCGAGGACGACGACACGCCGGACGACCCTTGCGACAACTGCGAGCCGGGCGACAACCGCGTCCCCGACCCCGGCCCGAACGACCGCACGCGCCGCCGCGCCGGCCCGCCGCTCAGCGACATCGAGATCGTCGGCAACCGCGTCTACAACATGGGCCTCGACGGCGTCGGCGTCGCAGGCTTCTTCAACCTCGCGCGGCGCGACGAGTTCGTCACCGTCGACGGACTGCTCGTCGTCTCGAACGAGATTCGTTTTTGCCTCAACCGCACGCTCGCCGAAATCCCCGACGAGATGCTCAGCTCGATGGGCTACGGCGGCGTCGCGCTCGCCGACGTGAGCGACCTCGTCGTCCGAGACAACTTCATCACCGACAACGGCCCCGACTTCCGCGAGCCCGTCTGCGGCGTCTTCGTCCTCCACGGCGAGGGCGTCGAGATCTCGCGCAACCACATCCTCAACAACGGCGCGCGGCCGGCGGGCGAGCACGGGCAGAGCGCCGCCGTCAAGCGCGGCCCGCGCGGCGGCGTCCACGTCGTCTACGCCGTCGCGCCGCTCGTCCCCTTGACCCTCTTCGGCGACACGACCGTGCCCGTCCACGGCGGCGTCCCGGCTCTGAAGGTGCACGACAACGTCGTCGGCGTCCCCGTCGGCCGCTCGCTCTCGGCGGCGGCGGTCGGGCCGGTCTCGGTCGTCGGCAACCAGTTCACGACACGCGCCGTCCCGGCGGGCGACGGGGACGCGCTCTTCGCCGCGACCGTCCTCATCCTCAACCTCGGCCTGTCGAACGAGATGCACCAGCAGCTCATCACGTTCGTGACGCTGCTCGACCAGAACGTGAAGACGCAGGCGGCGGGGCAGCCGGGCTTGGACGACTTCGGCGTCGGGATGTTTTTGCTCGGCGGAAACGTCCTCTTCGCCGCCAACCACTGCGCGCTCGACCTCTTCGACTTCGTCGTCAGCGAGGCGTTCAGCTCCGTCGCCATCCTGACGCTCGACGACGTCGGCTTCCACGACAACCAGAGCGACTGCACCCTCTTCAGCGACCGCCTCGCCTTCAACGTCGCCCTCTTCGGCGCGTCCGTCCGCATGAGCGACAACCGCCTGAAGGAGAGCGTCGGCCAGCAGACCGATAACCGGCTGAGCCTGACGGGTCACAACCCGGCCGTGCAGAGGTTCTCGGCCGTCACCGTCGGCCTCTTCAACACGACGACCGACAACCAGTCGACCTTCTGCCTCATCATCATCGGCATCCCGAACCTGACGGTCGACCACTCGAACACGAGCCTCGCGATGTTGAGCGGCCCGACGGCCTGCTGCGAGTTCCTCACCCACAAGAACAGGTGCCGCGGCGAGCAGGGGCCGCCCTGAGGCGGCGTCATCCTTTAACGGCGGGGCGGAGACGACAGACGACGGAGGCGAGCGGCGATGAGCAGCGAACGTAAAGAGACGAGCTTCGATGATTTCTCGCGCGGGCTGGAAGAGAGAACGGGCGGCGCGGACAGGCTGCGCGCCGAGCGGCTGGGCCACTTGGCCGCGCTGCGCCGCGCGAAGGACGCGGGGCTCAGGCGCGAGCGCGAGCGGCTCGCGCGCAAGTACGGCGAGGAGCACCCGCGCGTGGCCGAGACGGCGGCGCGCATCACGGTCAACGCGTCGCTCGCGCGCGACCTCGACCTTGAGGCGGCGCGTGCGCGCGTCGAAGTGCCGCGCGTGGACGCGAAGGGGTGGGCCGTCCACGGGCACGTCCGCGACAGGGAGTTGAAGCCGGTCGCGGGCCTCACCGTCGCGCTCTACGACGCGCGCGCGAACTGGGTCGAGTCCGAGGGCTTCGCCTGCACCGACGCCGAGGGCTACTTCCGCATCGAGACGCGCGACGTCGGCGCGGTCGAGGGGCCGCTTTTCCTGCGCGTGCTGACGGGTCAGGCCGTACACCTCTACGCCGACCCGAACCCCCTGACCCCGCTCGCGGGCGCGGTCGAGTACCGCGCCGTCCATCTTAAAGAAGGGGCGCAGGCGTGCGCGCCGCCCGTCACGAGCCCGAACGACCCCGTGCCGGGCGGCACGGGCCCCGCCGAGACGGGAGGGGAGTCGGGCGGGTGGGTCGTGCGCGGGCGCGTGACGGACGAGCGCGGCGAGGGCGTCGACGGCCTGACCGTCAGCCTCTTCGACAAAGACCTCCTCTTCGACGACCGCCTCGGGCAGACCGAGACGGCGGGCGGCGGCTACTACGCCTTCACCTACGGCACGGAGGAGTTCCGCGACCTCGTCGAGCGCAGGCCCGACATCTACCTCAAGGTCATCGACGCGCGGGGCCGCACCGTCTACACCTCGAAGGAGGCGATCAGGTACGAGGCCGGACGCGTCGAGATAGTCAACGCGCGCGTCGGCGACTGAGTCGCGCGCGGGAGGGCGGACGCGCCTCGGGCGTCGGACGAAGAACAGTCGATGAGAGCATTCGACTCACGCGCGGCCGCACACGGCGCTCCCGCCTCGAAGTCTAAACAATCGTGCGCGCGCCCCGACCGCGCCGCGCAGGCGTGCGCGCCGCCCGCCGCCGCGCCGGCCGCCGCGTCCGAAGCACCGCTCGTCATCCAGCGCAAGGCCGCGTGCGCGTGCGGCGGCGGCTGCCCCGGCTGCGCGGAGGAGGCGGCGTCGGCCGCGCCCGGAAAGTTGTTGATGAAGAAGGCCGCGTGCTCTTGCGGCGGCGGCTGCCCGAGTTGCGCGCACGGCCGCGCGGACGGCGCGGCGTCGTCATCGCCCTCACGCGCGCCGTCGCCGCACGCGGCGGCCGCGACGCGCGCCGTCCGAGACGTTCTGCGCACCTCGGGCGAGCCGCTCGACCGCGCGACGCGCGCCCTGATGGAGTCGCGCTTCGGCGAGGACTTCTCGCGCGTGCGCGTGCACGCGGACGGCGCGGCCTCCGAGTCGGCGCGCGCGGTCGGCGCGCTCGCCTACACGGTCGGCAGTCACGTCGTCTTCGGCGCGGGCCGCTACACGCCCGCCACGACCGAGGGCCGTCTGCTTCTGGCGCACGAGCTGGCGCACGTCGTGCAGCAGAGGGGCGCGCCCGCGCCGCGCGTGCAGGCGTCGCCCGCCGTCGCAGAGTCGTCGGGCGAGGCCGAGGCGGAGGCCGACGCGGCGGCCGCGCGCGTCGTCAGCGGGCAGAGCGTCGGCGGCACTCTCAGGGCGCGCGCGCCCTCCGCGCTCCAACGCGCCGTCAACGCGCCGATCCTCCCCTTCAACCAGCCGGACGCGCAGGTCTGCCTCGTCCACCTGCACAGGGACGAGGGCAACGCGCTGCACGTCGCCGAATCGATCTGGACGGACTACTGCGCCAACATGGTGCGAATCGGCGGCAGCCCGAGCCGGCGCTGCGTCGACGTCACGGCCGGCGGGCGGACGTGCACGGCCGACCCGAACCGCGTCTTCTCCGACGCCGCGATTAACGCCGACGTGCCGTTCGGGGGCGAGTGCGGCTGCCCCACCGCGGCGCGCCCCGCGATGAGGGCCGAGCTGTTGGCGTTCCGGCCGCGACTCGAAGCCGCCATCGGCCGCTGCCGCGGCGGGAGCGGCACGGACATCAACGGGCCTCTGCCCGTCGTCGCCTTCCACAACAACACGCCGGGCGGAGGTCTCTCCATCAACTCCTTCTCCCCGCCGACGGGCTCGACCGCGCCGACCGCCGACCAGCTCGCCGCGCAGGAAGGGCGCACGCGCCTGACGGCCGCGGCCGCCATGCTCTCAAGAATCCCTTTCACCGGCACCATCCCCACCGCGAACCCTTCCGCCCTCACGGGCACGGGCCCCGACCCCCACCGCCTCCGCGACCCCGACAATTTTCTGCTCGTCACTGACATCAGTGACTACCTCCACTTCTCACCCACGCACAACGTCGTGCTGCAAGGCACGACGCCCGAGACCGTGCGGCCGAGCTTCGACGACGGCTCGCTCGCCGTGCGCCTGAGGAATCAGCGCTACGTCAACATCGAGGCGGAGGAAAAACGCTTCACCAACACGTCCAACCCGCTCTACATCACGAACCGGCAAATGGCCGAGAGCGTGATGACGCGGCTCGGCATCCCGCGCCGGCCGTGCCCCGCGCCCGCCCCCGGCGGCGGCGGAAGCGGCGCGGGCGGCGCGACGACGGGCACGACAGGCACGGGCACGACGACCACCGGGACGACAGGCACGACGACGACGGGCACGGGGACAACGGGTACAGGAACGGCGGGGACGGGGACGACGGCGACGGCCGTCCGGTGCAACTCCGTGCGCACCGCGCTCACGCCCTGCCTGACCGAGTGTCGCACCTTCGCCGACCTCGCGCAGCTCGACGCGCTCAAAGGCTGCTGGCGCGCGCAGATCGACTCTCTGCCCCTGAGAGACGCCGTCTGCTGGATGACCGGCCGGCAGCAGCCGCCCGACGCCGTCAGGACTGAGACGGTCAGGCAGAGAAGCTGTATGCTCGACGACCTGCGGACGACGGCCGCGGCGTCGGGCTCCGGCATCACCGTGCCGGCCGGCGCGCGCGGCACGAATTACGCCAACTGGCTGGAATCGGATTACCGGCCGGCCGTCAGACTCCCGGGCGTGTCGGGGAGTTCGCAGCAGCAAATCTGGGATCGCAAGTACGACTTCACCTACACGACCACCACGCTGCGCCACCCCGACCAAGTCTTCGACCGCATCACACAGAACGCGCGCAACGTCTGCGGCACTCTGTTAGGCGCGGAGACGCAGTGGGATCCGGCCAACGACAATCACCGCGTCTGTTGGGACGCGACCCCGATTCGGCCCCGCACCGCGCCCGCGATGCCCGCGGGCGCACGCCATCTACGGCCCGACGAGAAGCAGCGCGAGATACTCCAAGCCTCCTCCGCGCCCGGCGTCTCGCGCCACCACTGGGGGACTGACTTCGACCTCTTCAGCGTGAACGCCGCGCGTTGGACGTCGGGCGGCGCGACGCCGAACTTCTCGGCCGCCTACGACTGGCTCGCCGGCCGGCCCGCGAGCGGGACGAGGCCCGCCGTCACCCCGCACGCCGGCCGCTACGGCTTCCTGCAATCGTTCACCGCGGCCTCGGCCGCCGCCGGGACGGCCTACATGGAGGAGCAGTGGCACTGGTCTTACTACCCGGTCGCCCAAGCCCTGCTCGAATTCTCGCGCGTGCCCGCCGTCGACACGGAGCTTAACAGCCAGCTCAACGCCTTCTGGGGCACCGCCCAGCGTTACAACTTCATCGCGCCGAACTGGCGCGACTTCGTGCGCAACGTCAACCAGACGCCGAGCTTCTAGACACTAGGCGGGAAGACGAAGACATAAAGCATGAACGCCCTCGTCAAAGAGACTTCCGCGCCCGAACTATCCAACAGAAGTCCGCGCGCGGCGCACGCGCCTTCACACGCGCCGCCCTCTCTCTCGACCCCGCCGCCGACGATTCAGCGCAAGGCCGCGTGCGCCTGCGGAGGCGGCTGCCCCTCATGTCGGGAGGACGAAGGCCCACGTCTCCAAACCAAACTCCGCATCGGCCACGCCGCCGACCCCGCCGAGCGCGAGGCCGACGCGTTAGCCGAACGCGTGATGACCATGCCCGCGTCCGCGCACGCGTCTTCGCCCGCGCCCGCGTCGGCGTCGGCGTCATCATCGTCGCACGCGGCGGACGCGCCGCGCGCCGTCCGAGACGTTCTGCGCACGCCGGGCGAGCCGCTCGACACGTCGGCGCGCGGCTTCTTCGAGCCGCGCTTCGGACGCGACCTCGCGCACGTCCGCGTCCACTCCGACCGCGCCGCCGCCGACTCCGCGCGCGACATCGACGCGCGCGCCTACACCTTCGGCCGACACGTCGTCTTCGGCGCGGGCGAGTACACGCCGTCGAGCGACGCGGGCCGCCTCCTCATCGCGCACGAGCTGGCCCACGCCGTCCGGCAGGGCGGCGGCCCGGGCGCGGACTCGTCCGCCCACGTCGTGCGCCGCAGCGTCACCGGGCACAAGCCGGTGGCGAAAAAATGGGCGGGCGCTCCGCCGCGCTGCGGGTCGGACTTCTGTAACCCGTTCCCGACGCAGCAGGAGGCGAAGGACGACCGCGACGTCTGCTTACGAGCCGACTCCCTCCCACTCTTCCGCCTCTGCTGGGATGTCATTAAAGCCGGCATCGCGCAACAGGTGTCGTCGCGCGTCGTCCCGCTCTGGGACGCGTGGGCCTCCGGCGGCGTCAGCTCGGCACTCGACCTGACGAAGGACTTCGGCGGTGACTTCACGGCCTCGAAGACGACCTTCAAGACGACCGCCTTTCTCGTCGGCGAGTTGAAGAAGCAACTGAAGGCGGGCCCGCCCGCCCTCGCGCCCGGCGCGTCCGTTAAGCTCGACATCCCGACGCTGATTCCCGACGCGCTCAAAGCGATTGACACCCCGAAGCACAAGGACGAGATGAACTTCAACGTCGCCGACGAGATTCCGGGCAACATCGCCGGCGGCGTCGCCAAAGATCAGGCCGCCAACCCCATCGGCAGCAAGCCGTCGTCGCAGAACGACGAGCGCACCGTCAAGGGGCTGGCCACGGCCGTCAAGTTGGCGTCGGGCGAGCTGTTCGTGATTCCCGTCATGACCTACACCGTGAAGGACACGCTCGACCTGTGCCCCGGCGACTGCGGCGCGCCGCGGGAGCAAATCGCGACGATACCGATGTCGCGCTGGGAGGCGTCGGGTATTTCGGGCGACGTGCCTTTCAAGGTCGATTTCCCCGCCGCCGCGACCCCGTTCATGCTGCCCGCGCCCGCGTCTCCCGCCCCTGCCGCGCCTCCCGCTCCCGCCGCGCCACCGCCGACGGCCCCTCCCGCGCCGGAGGGGGATGATGACCGCTAGGCGCGCGGGGTATAGTATGAAGCGATGAAGACGGCGGCGGAGATGACGAGTGCGGCCGCGCCCGCGACGCACCGCGTGCGTGCGGCGGCGGAGGCGTCGTCCGCACGCGCGCACGCGGCCCGCGCCCCGTCTCCGCCCGCGCGCGCGGCGCTGCGTAAGAGTTCGGGCTGCGCGTGCGGCGGCGGCTGCCCGCGCTGCGTCGAAGGGTCGGCCTCGTCTTCGCTCGCGCGCACGGCGCTCGCGCCGAAGAAGCGGCCCGAGGTGGTCGTCGAGCCGAAGACCGAGTTGAACACGCCGGCCTTCTCCGGGAGCCCCGAGCTCGTCGCCGTGATGAAGGGCAGGCGCTACGTCAGCCACGGCAACGTCGGCGAGTACGTCAAGCTCGTTCAGGAGGCGCTCCTTTCGAGCGAGGCCCCGCGCGCGGACGGCTCGCGCACGCGCCTGCCGAAGTTCGGCGTCGACGGCGTCTTCGGCCCTGAGACGAAGGCGGCCGTCCAAGAGTTTCAGCGCGAGTACGGACTCGCGGACGACGGCATCGTCGGGCAGCAGACGCTCTACTGGCTCGACAACACCTTCCGCAGCTACCTCGACCGACCAGACCCCGCCGCCGGCAAGAAACTCCCCGAACGCTTCGCCCGCAAGGCGTCGAACCTGACGGCGCTCAAGAGCCTCGGCGCGCGCATGACGGTCGATAAGGCGGTTACGGCCGCGGCCCTGCCCTTCCCCCAAATCAGCGCGAAGGTCACCTTCACGGCCGAGGCCGAGGGCACGCCGGGCGACAAGATTTTCTACGTCCAGAACATCGTCGGCATCGTCCGCAAAGTCCACTGGAAGCGCACCCAAGATTGCAAGGCGCAGTGCGAGGAGGCGCGCGCCTTCGTCGGCAAGGCGCAGGGCCTCGACACGAAACTGCCCTACGGCCTGTCCGTCGTCCTGACGGGCGGCAAAGACAAGGCCGTCGAGGACGACGAGCCGACGGCCGCGGGCGACGAGCGGCACAACCCGAAGGGCGACTTCCGGAAGGGCGACAGCGTGACGCTGTTCGCGCACGACAGGTTCCGCACCTTCCTCGCGCACGGCGCGGGCGGCGCGTTCGACTTCTCTTCGTTCGACGCGCTCGGGTTCTTCGACTGGCAGTGGAGGGGGAAGGCGAGCTTCACGTTCGACGGGACGGCGTGGAGCGTCGGGAGCGTCGAGAGGCGCATCGACCCGGCGGCGGCCCCCTTCGACACGTCGGCCGCGCTCGTCCACCTCGGGCCGCTCTACTTGGGCGAAGACGTGGACACGAACCTCCGCAGCGCCCGCACGAAGATAGACGAGACGCCGGACAGTTGGTAGGCTGTCGTCGCGCGCCCGCCCTCGCGCGCGCCCGAACGCATGAGAGTCTTAGGCATCGACCCGGGAAGCGAGACGACGGGCTGGGGCGTCGTCGAGGGCGACGCGCGCCGCTACCGCCTCGTCGCCTTCGGGACGGTGAAGGCTCCGGCGCGCGAGCGCTTCGCGGCTCGGCTGCTGAAGATTCACGCGGGCGTGACGGAACTCCTCGCGCGCTACGCCCCCGACGTGTGCGCGGTCGAGGAGTCGTTCGTCGCCGTCAACGCGAAGACCGCGCTCAAGCTCGGGCACGTGCGCGGCGTGGTGCTCGTCGCGGCCGAGTCGGCGGGCGTCGAGATCGCGGAGTACGCGCCGCGTCTGGTGAAGCAGACGGTCGTCGGCTACGGCGCGGCCGAGAAGCATCAGGTGCAGGAGATGGTGCGCGTGCTGCTCGCGCTCGCGGAGCCGCCCGCGCCCTTCGACGCCTCGGACGCGCTCGCCGTCGCCGTCACGCACCTCCACCACGCGCGCGACGTGCAACTGTCGAAGCGCGCCTCGACGCCGCCCGCGCGCGCACGACTCGAAGAACTCATGGCCGCCAACCCGCGCGGCCAGCGACGCCGGCGCGCGCCGCGCTGAAAAACTTTCGCGCGCGCGCACTCACCCTTCGCCGAACACCCTCCGCCCTCGAAGCAACACGGCCCGCCCTTCAACCGCACCCGAGCTGAAGGAGAACTCCGCCATGTCCCGAACCGCCCCCGCGCGTAACGTCCTAGCGCCGCGCCGTCACGCCCCCGCCCGTCGTCACAACCAACTCGCGCGGCTGTTGATGACAGCCGCGCTCATCTTCGTCGTCTGCGACGCGCGCGACTCGGCGCACGCGAAAAGGCGGCGCGCCCCGGCGGGCGGGCGCGCGGCCGTCGTGGTGGACGAGCGCCTGTCGGCCCTGAGGGAGTCGCCGGACTTTTCGTCGAACGTGCTCAGGCGCTTGGGCCGCGGGCGCGCGGTCGGCGTCACGGGCGAGCGCAAGGCCGCGGGCGGCGCGGTCGTCTTCTACCGCGTCGCGGTGACGCGGCGCACGTCCGGGTGGGTGCAGTCGGACGCGCTCGTCTCGCCCGCGCGCGCGGGCGACGACGCGCGCCTGCTCCGTCTCGCGCGCGGCTCGGAGGAGTTCGACCGCGTCGAGCGCGCGGCCATCTTCCTCGAAACCTTCCCGCGCTCGCCCCTGCGCCCGGCCGCTCTGCTCATCTTGGGCGACGCCGCGGCCGACGCGGCCGCGCGTCTTTCGCGCGACGCCTCGCGACGCCTCGACGCGCGCGAGATGGAGGCCGGCGGCGCGCCCGCGCGCACCTACTTTCTCAACTTCGTCGGCCTCGACCGCTACCGTCGCCTCGGCGTCTCATTCGTCTTCGACGGCGCGAGGGGAGAGTTTCAATACGACGGCGCGGCGTGGCGCGAGATTCTGCGACGCCACCCGCGCAGCCGCGAGGCCGCCGAAGCGCGCGCCCGCCTCGGCGCGTCGTCGGCCCCGGCCGCGCCGTCGAAGTAGACGGACGCTCGGTTGATGAGAGCCGCGCTGTCGAGGGCGGCGCTGTCGGGAGTCGCGCGGTCAGACCATCCAGCCGGTGCTCTGGTACTCCATGTAGCGCGCGGTCGCGGCGGCCACGTCGCGCCCGAAGTAACGCTCGACGACGCGCAGCGAGAGGTCGATGCCGGAGGTCAGCCCGCCCGAGGTCGAGATGCGCTCGCCCTCGATGAAGCGCAGGCCCTCTCTGACCTTGATGGCGGGGAACTCCTGTCTGAGACGCGCCGTGAAGTCGTGGTGCGTCGTCGCCTCGCGCCCGTCGAGCAGGCCCGCGCGCGCCAGATGGAACGCGCCCGTGCAGACCGACATCAAGACGTCGGCCTCGCGCGCCTGCCGCTTCAGCCACTCGTACATCGCCGCCGAGCGGCCCGCCTGCGCGCCGACGACGACCACCTTCGGCGCGGGCGCGTCGGCGAAAGTGTAGTCGGGGATGAGTTGCAGCCCGGCCGTCGCGCGCAAGGGCTCGGTCTTCTCCGAGACGGTGTAGAGCTGGAACGGCATCTGCTCTTCGTGACCCGCGCCGCGCGAAGGCACGTGCACGTCTTGGAAGACCTCCCACGGCCCCGCGAAGTCGATGACGGTCGCGTGCTGCGAGATGACGAAGGCGACGTTGATCCTGCCCTTCGCGGGCGCGGCGAGCCGGCGCGCGGTCGCACTCGTCGCCGCGCCGCCCGTCTTCGGTTTGTCTTCCAGCGCCTGCGTGATTCCCGACGCCGCGACGACCGCGCCGGCCGCCGCCGAACTCTTGATAAAGTCTCTCCGCTTCACGTTCGTTTCCTCCTCGCTTCGTAACGTCGGCCCTCATCATCGAGCGCGCCGAGCGCCGCCGTCTTGCACGAAACAAACTTTCGTTGGACGATACGAACCGCGCGCGCCGGAAACATCGCGGGCGCGCGCGGCGTAACAGAGGACGGAGGCGTAAACGATGGGCGGGGCGGGTCAGGATTACTTGAGGCCGGGGCAGTTCTACGGCGACGTGCTCGACCGCCGCGCGACCGCCGGCTTCGCCCTCTCGGAGCTGCGCCACGCGACGGGCCGCCGACTGCCGCGCCACACGCACGAGCTCGCCTACTTCTGCCTCCTGCTCGGCGGCGACTACACCGAACAGCTCGGCGGCCGGCGCGTCACCTACCGGCCGCTCTCCGTCATGTTCCACCCGCCCGCGACGACGCACCGCGACGAGGTCGGACGGCGCGGCGGGCGCTTCTTCAACGTCGAGATAGAGCCCGCGCTCGTCGGTCGCCTGCGCGAGTGCGGCGCGCGCGTGCCGGAGGCCTTCGCGGACGCGCGGGGCGGGGAACTCGCGTGGCTCGCCGCGCGCCTCTACCGCGAGTACCGCGCGGGCGACGCCTCGTCGCCGCTCGCCGCCGAGGGGCTCGTGCTCGAAATGCTGGCCGAGGCCGCGCGCCCGGACTCGCGCGAGGAGAAGCGCCCGCCCGCGTGGCTCGCGCGCGCCGTCGAGCTGCTCGAAGCCGAGTTCCGGCGGCCCCTGACGATAGCCGAGGTGGCCGCGCGCGTCGGCGTCCACCCGTTCCACCTGTCGAGGGTCTTCCGGCGCTTCAGGCGCGAGACGGTCGGCGAGTGCGTCGAGCGCCTCCGCGTCGCGCACGCCTGCCGGCTGCTCTCGGAGACCGAGACGACGCTCGCCCGCGTCGCGCTCGAAGCGGGCTTCTCCGACCAGAGCCACCTCACGCGCGTCGTCCGCCGCGCGACCGGCACGACGCCCGCGCGCCTCCGCTCCGCGCTCCGCTCTTCCGAGCCAACGGGCCGCCGCGACGGCGACACGGAAAAGGGACAAGACGGCTGTTGAAAAAATCGGCGTGCGCGGTTAGATTGTCGGCAGTCCGCCGGACGGGTGACGGGTGAGGCGCGCGGCGGCCGGCGAGAGGCCGCCGGCGGAACGCGCCGTTTTTTCATCGGAGCAGTTCGTCAAAGACCACTTGGAGGAGCGCACAGTGCCGACAGGATCATGCCCCGAATGTGAAGCCGAGGTGCACGTGGACACGGACGCCGACAAGGGCGACGCCGTCACGTGCGATGAGTGTGGGACGCAGCTGGAGATCGTCGGGCTCGACCCCGTCGAGCTCGACATCGCCGAGGACGACGACGACCTCGACGACGAGGACGAGGACGAGGACGAGGAGTTTTAGAGCAGCGACGGGTGACGGGTGACGAGCTAAGGCGAGTCACGAGTCTTGAGTCCGGGGTGCGGAGTCGGTTCTTACCGCCGACTGCGCACTCCGGACTTGTTTTTAACTCGTCACCCGCTACTTGTCAGTGCCTTTGTAGCTCTGCCGGCTCTGGCGGACGAGCAGGCCGCGCGGGGCTTCGACGCGGATGGAGTGGGAGAGGCCGTCGCGGCGCTTCTCCTCGGGCGGGTAGAAGGCGAGCACGTAGGTCGAGGAGACCTCCTCGGCCAGAGCCTTGAAGAGCGGCGTGAAGTCCTTCTCGGTCGCGTAGACGTTCGTCCCGCCCGTCTTCTCGGCCAAGCCGCTCACGTCGAGCGGCGTCGGCAGGGGCACGTTCTCTTTGTTGGCGGCCGCGAGCAGCGGCGAGAACGAAGGCAGCGTCACCGTGTAGACGCTGACGCCGGCCTCGTTGGCGCGCTCGATGACGGTCTTGGGCGCGACCGTGTCGCCGACCGGGAAGCCGTCGGTGACGACGACGACGGCGCGCCTCACGGGCTGGCGCTCGCGCGTGCGCGGCGCGTGGCGGACGAGGAGGCGGACGGCGTCGTCCACGGCGTCGTAGGTGTGCGTCGAGAGCCCGTTCATCTCGCGCGCCAAGCGGCCGAAAGCCTTGTTCAGCTTCTCCGGGTCGCGCGTGAAGGACTGGTGAACCTTCGCGCTCATGCCGAAGCTCATCAGCGCGAACGACGCGGGACGCTCGCGCATCCCCTCGGCGAAAGCGTTGACCGCGTCGCGCACGCGCATCATCTCTTCGACCGTCATGCTGCCCGACACGTCCACCGCGAAGACGACCGCGACGGGGCGCTCGACGCCGCCGCGCCGCTCGACGTTGAAGAAGGCGAGCGGGCGCTCGACGCCGTCGTCGTAGAGCTTGAAGTCCTCGGCGCGCAGCCCGCGCACGGGCCGCCCTTCGGCGTCGGTGACGGCCGCCTCGACCATAATCAAGTCCGTGTCGACGCGCACGACCTCGTCGCTGTCCAAGACGACGCCCGGCACGTCCTCTCGGCCGTCGCGCTCGCCCTGACGTTGCTGCTGCTGTTGTGCGAGCCCTTGAGTGTGCGTGGAGGCGAGCGGGAGTGCGACGACGGCGCAGAGCAGGGCGGCGCACGTCGCGCGGCGGCGCGCGGCGCGAGAGCTCTTTTCGTTCGACGGGGGAAGCGGCATAAAACTTCTGAGAAGTGCGGACGGGCCGCGGGGAGTGCGGGCATTATACAGCGGCGCGGGCCGCACGGCGAGACCCGCGCGCGAATCTTCGCGCGGGGCGGCAACACGGCGCGGGCCGGCGCGCATCAAGACGACGAGCGCCCGCGACGGCGGGACGAGAAGTTTCCGGGCCGACGCGCGCCGTGTATAATGTCGGCCGTATTTTTCGGGCCTCCAAACCTTCGGCAAGTCTTTATGCTTTCTAACTCGAAGAGATTCGCCGCCCTCGTCTTCTCCGCCGCACTCGCGCTCGCCGCGGCGCAAGTCACGCCGCACGCGCGGCAGAGGACGGGGCAGGCGGAGCGCGCCGCGACGGGCGGCGTCAAGGGGCGCGTCAAGGTCGAGACGGGGACGCCGGCGGGCGTGCAGGTCGTCGTCCGCGAAGGCGAGCGCGAGGTGCGCCGCTCGGAGACGGACACGAAAGGCGAGTTCGAGGTGACGGGCCTCGCGCCCGGCCTCTACGGGATGACGTTCCGCAAACGGGGCCTGAGCGTCGGCACGATCGAGCGCGTCGAGGTCAAGGCCGGGCGCGTGCGCTCGCTCGGCGACAACCTCTTCATGAAGGTCGACGAGGGCTCGCTCGCGCTGCTCAAGGGGAGCGTCTTCGACGACCGCGGGCGCAGCTTCAAGGGCGCGCGCATCGAGCTCGCGCTCGTGATGCCCGACGGCACGCTCAGGAAGATGGGCAACCGCGTCTCGTCGCAGGAGACGGGGTCGTTCCTGTTCCGCTTGACGCCCGAGGCGGCGCGCTACCGCGTGACGGCGCGCGCCGACGGGATGCGGACGGCGACGGAGGAGATCGAGATCGAGGGCGCGGCCGTCTTCCGCGTCGCCCTCACGCTCGCGCCCGCCGCCAAAGAGCAGCAGTAAGCCGCGTTCTCTAGAAGCGCCTTCGGAGGAGTGACGTGAAACGCGACGAACAGACTCCGGACGGCGCGCGCCCCGAGTTTTTGACCGCGCGCCAGCTCGCCGCCGTCTTGCAGGTGAGCGAATCGACCGTGCGCCGCCTCGCGCGCGAGGGGCGCATCCCGGCCGTCCGCGTCACGCCGCACCTTTTGCGCTTCCGCCTCGACGCCGTCGTCGAAGCACTCGACGGCTCGCGCCGCGCGCGCCCCTCGCGCCGCCAAGACGACTCCCAAGACGGGGCCGACGACACCCAGCTCACCTTCCCCGAACTTCTTTAACTCGAACCCTTCGGACTGCTCTCACTGCTTCTTGCGCCGCGGCGCGAGCGAGTCGATGGTGACCCAACGGCCGTCGCGCTTGAGGTAGACGCGCGGCTCCGTGGGCGGGAACTGTCGCGCGAAAGAGGGGTTGGCGGCGAGCAGCGGGCGGATGGTCGCGCGCTCGCCGGTCGTGACGCGCCAGCGCCCGCCCTCGCGCACGAGGTATTGGCGCGAGACGATCTTGCCCTCGCCGCTGAACGGCTGGTTGACGGACGCGTAGAGCGTCGAGTCGACGACGGCCAAGTTGCCGGCGACGCGGACGCGCTCGATCTCAAGGCGTTCGAGCGTGAAGATTCCGCGCGTGCGGCTCAAGCCCTCGACGAAGCGGGCGCGGGAGATGCGGCGCTGCGAGGCGGTCGGGAGCGTGTCGTAGACGGCGGCGTAGTCGCCCGCGCGCAGGCGCTCGAACGCGTGCTCGATGGCGGCGCGCGCCTCGGACTCGTCGTCGTAAGCGTTGATGAGAGCCGCGCCGGCGGGCGTCGTCGAATCGTCGGCGCGGGCCGTCGCGTGTGAAATGGTGCCGAGCGTCGTGAGCGTGATGAGCAGGAGCGTCGTGGCGCGTCGCTTCATGTCGGTTTTGAATCCTCCCCGCGAGTCTGTGCGTGGCCGAGCCGCTCGGAGTCGTCTTCGGGCGACTGTTCGTCCTCGTCGTCGTCCTCCTCCGGCGTGCCGTTTGTATCTACGCGCGCGAACGCCTCCGGGTTCTTGAGCTTGAGCTGCTCGCGGACGTTTAGGAACCACGCGACGACGCCGAGCGCGGCGGACGCGAACGCCGCGTCCGCGCCGACCGTCGCCCAGAGGACGAGCGCCAGCGCGACGAGCAGGGCCGCGACGACGCTCCACGCGCCGCGCGGCCAGATGCGCCCGAGTCGTGCCCTGAAGCCTTGCAAGTGAGTCGGCCGGGGAGCGTCGCCCGGCGCGCGCCTTAGTTGACGGTCAGTTGAATCGCGGCGTCGAGCGTGCGCGGCGGGAAGCACTCCTGATCGTTGCAGGGCTGCACCTCGACCTTGACGGGAACCGTGCGCCGCCCCTTCGCCGCGCGCGCGTCGGCCGCGAGCGGGAGACGGATGACGGCCGTGCCCTCGTAGACCGAGAGCGGCTGCTGCTCGAAGGCGAACTTGCGCATCACGCCCGGCGGGTAGACGGGCGCGCCGGCGCTCACGCCGTCCGCGGGCGCGACATCGAGGCGCGTGCCGATGAGGTACTTGTTCGACGGCGGGTTGGCGTTGACGTGGAAGCCTTGCGCGATCTCGACGCGCACCGTCGCCTCGACCTTCGAGCCGGCCGCGACGGTCGCCTCGTCGGCCGAGACGCGCACCGCGTCGGCGTCGCGCGCCCCGTCCGTCGCCGGCGCGGTCGTCGCGGGCGAGTTCGCGGCCGGAGAGGTTGACACCGAAGCGGGCGCGCCCGACGCGTTGCCGTTTGTCGCCGCGCGTTCGGGCGTCGAGCACGACGCGCAGAGCGCGAGCGCGAGGCAGGGAAGTAGATTCCGTCTGCGATTCATGCGGGGAAGTCTAAAGTCCGCCGCCGCAACTCTCAAGCAGCGAAGCGCGTCGGCGGATGGAAGCGTCCGCGCGAAAACTCACGCGGCGGGCGGGACGGCCGTCGTCGCGGCGGGCGGAGGCGGCGGGCGTCGCGGCCAGCGTCGGCGCACGAAGCGCGCGAGCAGGTAGAGCGGCAGGACGATGAAGAGCAGGATGGGGATGAGCGCGATGACCAGCCTGATGAGGACGAGCAGCACGCCGACCGCGATGTCGACGCCGTCGCCGAGCGCGCGCCTGACCTCGTAGAAGAAGCCCCCGGCGCTCGAACTCACGAGCGGCGCGGGCGGCTGGAGCGTGACGCGGATCGTGGAAAGACTCGACTGGTTTTCGAGGAAGCGCCGGCGGCCTTCGAGCCGCTCGATCTCGGTGCGCACGTTCGCCAGCTCGCGCTGCACTTCGAGCGCGTCGGAGACGCGGTTCGCGCCCTTCATGATTTCGAGCAGTTGCGATTCGAGCGCGCGCTGCGTGCGCGAGCGCGCTTCGAGGTCGATGTACTCCTCGGTCACGTCCTGCCCCGTCGTCTTCTCCTCGACGACGCGCCCGCCCACGCCGCGTATCTCGCCGACGGCCGCGTCGAAGTGCGCCGACGGCACGCGCAGCTCCAGCGTCACCACGTCGTAGGGCCGCGTGTCGTTTGAGCCGCCGTGCTGGGTCGATTGGGAGGAGACGACGTAGCCGCCGCGCTGCTCGGCGACGGAGGCGACGCGGCGCTGCGCGTCGGCCGGCGAGTCGACTTCGATTTTGAGCGCGGCGTTGCGGATGATTTTGCGCTCGGCGGCGGCGGGCGCGCCCTGCGAGGCGTCGGCCTGCTCAAGAGAGACTTTCTGCGTCGTCGCGCCGCCCGGCGTCGCGGGATCCTGCGGCGGGTTCGCGCCCGCCGTCGACGCCGTCCGCTCCGCGTTGCCGCCCGCCTCGGGCGCGGCGTTCTCGGCCCCGGCGCAGCCGGCGAGCACGGCGAGTGAAATGAGAATGGAGAGTGCCGCAGCGAGTCGCATCGTGTCGCCTCCGACCTAGAGAAATTTTTCGTCCGCCCCTTGAACGACGCCGCGCCGCGCGCTTGCGCCCGTCAGTCGCGCGTCGCGACGGTGCGGCCCGAGAGAAAGTCGCGCGCCGCCGCGAGCATCCGGCGCAGGCGCCGCAAGACCTTCGGCAGAATCCAGACGAGCAGGACGAGGAAGACGGCGATGACGACGAGGATGACGACCGGCTTGAAGACCGCGACCGCGACCGCGCCGACGACGATGACGTCCTCGACGACCGAGAGCGCCCAGTTCGTGAAGGGCTCGGGGCTGACGTTGGCGGTCGCGCGGACGGTCGCCTTCGTGCCGTGCGTCGAGAGCGCGAGCCCGCCGCCCAAGAGGAGCGCCATGACCTGCACGGCGGGCGACATCTCGGTCGTCGCGGCGAGCGCGAGCGCGGCCCCCGCGGGGACGCGCACGAAGGTGTGGACGCTGTCCCAGACCGTGTCGACGTAAGGGACTTTGTCGGCGACGAACTCGACCGTGTAGAGGAAGAGGGCCGTGCCGATGATCCACCAGCTGCCGAGCACTTCGAGGCCGCCGGGCAAGGTTGCCAGCTCGTAGCGTTGGAGGAGGCCGAGCACGGCGACCGTGGCGTAGAGGTTGATGCCGGCCGTCCACGCCGCGCCGAGCGCCGTCCCCAAGATGGCGATTGTGTTCATCCGGCGGCTAGCGCGTGTGCCGCTCCCTCGGCACGGGCTCGAAGGTGCGCGTCGTGTGCTCGGTGACGCTCGCGACGGGCTCGCGCGGCGCGTCGAGCAGCGCGGGCGCGGGCCGGTCGGCCGCGAGTCGCTGCTTCGACTGCTTCGCCGCCGGCTCGTCGTCGGCGTCTTTGTAGAGGCGCACGACGCGCGAGAGCTGCCAGCCGAGCACCGAGGCGACGACGACGGTGACGGCCGCGAGCAAAAACATCATGAAGGCGACGCCGGGCGTCGGCTCGATGCGGCGCGTCAGGGCCGTCATGGCGAAGATGAAGAGCAGCGCGATGCCGCCGAGAGCGACGAGCGTGGTCGAGAGCGCGAGCGCCCACGTCGCGCCCGTCAGGCGCGCGGGCGAAGCTTTCGGCGCGCGCTCCGCGGGCGCGAGGTTCGCGCCGCAGCGCGGGCAGTAGGCGAGCTCCTTTGTGAGCTGCGTGCCGCAGGTCGGGCAGTACATATTTTTTAAAGACCCCCGCCGTTGGGTTACGACGCCGGGCCGCGCGAAGTTCGGCTCGCGCCGCGGGCGTCTACTCGTCGCCCGGCTCGTCCTCTTCGTCCTCGCCCGCGCCGCCCTGACGGTCGGGGCGCTTGATGCCGAACTTCTCCAGACGGTATTGGAGCGTGCGGAAGGTGAGGCCGAGGAGCTTGGCCGCCTTCGTGATGTTGTAGTCGGTGCGCTCCATCGCCTGAATGATGAGGTCGCGCTCCATCTCCTCGAAGGTGATGCCCTCGGCCGGGAGTTTGAACGCGCCCTCGGGCGCGGGCCGCGTCTCCTGACGCACTTCGAGCGGGAGGTCTTCGACCGTCACGTAGTCGCCCTCGGCCAGCAAGATGGCGCGCTCGATGGCCGACTCAAGCTGGCGGACGTTGCCCGGCCACGCGTAGTCGTTCATCACCTTGCGCGCCTCGGGCGTTAGGCCCCTGACGAGCCGCGACGTGTTGCGCGTGTGCTTGTTGAGGAAGAAGCCGATGAGAACGTCGATGTCCTCGCGCCGCTCGCGCAGGGGCGGGACGTCGATGGAGAGGACGTTGATGCGGTAGTAGAGGTCGTCGCGGAAGCGTCCGTCGCCGACCATCGCGCGCAGGTCGCGGTTGGTGGCGGCGACGACGCGCACGTCGATCTTGATCGCGCGCGTGCCGCCGACGCGGCGAATCTCCCGCTCCTGAAGTGCGCGCAAAAGTTTCGCCTGCATGCCGATGTCGAGCTCGGCGATTTCGTCCAAGAAGAGCGTGCCGCGGTCGGCGACTTCGAAGAGGCCCTTCTTCTCGGCGTGCGCGCCCGTAAACGAGCCCTTCTCGTGGCCGAAGAGTTCCGACTCCAAGAGGTTCTCGTTGATGGCGGCGCAGTTGACGGCCTGAAACATCTCGGTCGCGCGAGGGCTCTGCGTGTGGATGGCGCGCGCGATGAGTTCCTTGCCCGTGCCACTCTCGCCGCGGATAAGCACCGTCGAGTTCGAGCGCGCCACTTTCAGAATCATCTTCTTGACGGCCTCCATCTCGGGCGACTCGGAGATGATCTCGGTGTCGAGCGCGTCGAGGCGGGCGAGCGCGCGCTGGATGGTGTCGAGCAGCGTCTCGCGGTCGTAGGGCTTCTCCAGATAGTCGAACGCGCCGCGGCGCAGGGCCTCTTTGGCGGAGTCGACCGAGCCGTGCGCGGTCAGGAGGATGACGATGATGGACGAGTCGTAGGCGAGCAGCTTTTGCAGCAGCTCGATGCCGTCCATGCCCGTCATCTTGAGGTCTGTGAGCGCGAGGTCGAAGCGGCGGTCGCGCGCGATGCGCATGGCGGCCTCGCCCGAGGCGGCCGTCGTCACGTCGTAGCCCGCCTCGGAGAGAATCAGTTCGAGTATCTCGCGCTGCGTCTTCTCGTCGTCGACGACGAGGATGCTTTTGCGTGCCATGACACAATAAGGACGAAGGCGGGAGGATGAAGGCGGAGGGCGTCGGGCCGAGGGTCGAAGCCCTCCGCCCGCGCGGCCTCGTTTTCATCCCTCACCCTTCATCCTTCATCCTTTCTCTCTCGGTAGTGCGACCGTAAAGGTCGTGCCCTCGCCCGGCGCGCTGCGGACGGAGATCGTGCCGCCGTGGTCTTCGACGGCCTTCTTGACGATGGCGAGGCCGAGCCCCGTGCCCGTCTCCTTCGTCGAGAAGTAGGGCTCGAAGATTTTGTTGAGATTGTCTTCGGGGATGCCGCGGCCCGTGTCGCTCACCTCGACGCGCACCGCGCCCGGCTCGGCCGCCAAAGTCACGTCGAGGCGTCCGCCCTCGCCCTCCATCGCCTGCATGCCGTTAATGATAAGGTTTGTAAAGACGGAACGTAAAGACTCGCGGTCGCCGGGCACCGCCGGGAGCGCCCCGCGCGCGTCGAGGTGAAGCGCGACGCCGCTCTCTTCGGCCTGCACCTCGACCATGCGCAGGGAGTCGGCGACGACCGCGCGCAGGTCGAGCGGCTTCATGTCGAGCGGGGCGGGGCGCGTGTACTTGAGGAACTCCGTGATGCGCGTGTTGATGCGCGCGACCTCGGCCTTGAGCTGGCCGGCGAGCCGGCCGAAGACCTCGCGCTTCGCGGCGTCCTCGGGCGCGAGGCTCGTGCGCAGGTAGTCGAGCGTGAGGTTGATGTAGTTGAGAGGGTTCCTGACCTCGTGGGCGATGGCCGAGGCGAGTCGGCCGACGACGGCCGAGTGCTCGGCCTGTTTGACCTGCGCTTCGAGCTCGCGCATCCGCCCCAGTCGGGCGATCATCTCGTTGAAGGTCGCGGCCAGCGCCCCTATCTCGTCGCGGCGGTGCGAGCCGGCGACCTCGAAGGAGAAGTCTCCGGCGGCGACGCGCTCGGTCGCGCGCGACAGCTCCCTGACGGGGCGCGTGAAGCGCCAGACGAGGAAGCCCGCGCCGACGGTCGCCAGCAGGAAGACGATGAGCGTCGGGACGAGCGGCTTGAGCACGTCGGCCCAAGAGTCGTTGAGCGGCGTCTTGGCCGCGCCCAAGACGACGACGATGTAGTTGAGCGTCTGCCCGTCGCCGCCGACGACGCGGACGGGGATGGGGACGGCGCGCGGCTCGCCCGCGATGGGCTGCGTCGTCACGGGCGAGTCGGGGAGGATTCGGCGCAGGCCGTCGGTCATCGGGTCGGAGGCGACCAAGCGCGGGAGGGCGATCTCTGTGATGTGCAGGTAGCGCGGCGTCCCGTCGGGCATGGTCGAGGGCGCGTACTCGCGGACGAGGCTGTCCTCGATGCGCCCTTCGCGGCTGACGACGAGGATGTTGACGACGCGCCCGCGCTGCTCTTCGAGGAAGGAGACGGGGCGGGCCGCGTCGAGCTGCCAGAGGTACTCGCCCGAGGGGTTCGTGATGCTGTCGATGGCGAGCGCCGTGCTGGCGGCCAGCGACTGCTCCTGCTCGGCGATGATGGCGGCGCGGCGCAGCTCCTCGCGGCGGAAGAGGAAGTACTGCACGCCGAGCGTGCCGACGAGCAGCAGCGCGAGCACCATCAGGAGGCGCACGCGGAAGCTGTAGAAGAGGTTGGGCAGTCTCATCCCCGTGCAGTTTCCCCGGGTCGCGGTCACGCTGACCGCAGGGCTGTACGCTTTCGACTCAAGCCGGGCCGCATAACGACAATAGAATCACAATCTTATTGCAGGACGTGTCGGGCTGATGTTATATTCGCCACGGTCTCCAGCGCAAACCCCTCCGGAGACCGTAAGCAAATCTCTCCAGCCCTAACGGTTGCGAACTTTAGTCTTGAAGATCGGAAGCAAGGAGCTAGGCCGAAGTCTTGGCGTTGCTTTTCAACACTTCAAACCCGTCTGAGACGCGCGGCGCGGCCGGCCGGCCGCAGGCGCACTCTCTAAACGCAGACCGTCAAGGGTGTCAAAAGCTGTAACCGGCGGCCCGGCAAGTGCGCGCCCCCTCGTAAACGTGCGCGCCGCCTCGGGCCGCTTCATTCATTACCCAAAGCAATAGGAGTTTCCGGATGACCCGAAGGCTTCCGTCCCCCGCGTCCCCCAAGTTCATCGCTCTCCTCTTCGCCCTCCTGCTCGCGCCCGTCTCGCTCGCGGCCGCCCCGCGCAAACCGGCCAAAGCGCCCGCCAAGGCAACACCGAAGAAGGCCCCGCGCGCCGAGAAGGCTTCGCGCGAGAAGGCTTCGGGCCGCAAGGAGGTTGCCAAAAAGTCGAACGCGCGCGAGCGCGACCGCGGGCGCAACGCGAAGTCCGACCGTCAGGCCAACTCGCGCCAGAGCGCGCGCGAGCGCGACCGCGCCTCGCGTAACGAACGCAACGACCGCCGCGCCGACAACAAGCGCCGCGACGCGCGCGACGCGCGCAACGACCGCCGCGCCTCGAAGCGCGAGCGCGAGGAGGCGCGCGAGACGGCGAAGGACAAGCGCAAGATGTCGCGCCGCGAGCGTCTGGCCGAGGAGCGCCGCGAGGCCGAGCGCCGCCGGCGCGAGGCCGCCGAGCGCGCGCGTCAGGCCGCGATCGCCCGCGCCATCGCCCTCGCGCGCATCCGCGCCCAAGACCAAGCCCTGCGCGACGAGACGGTCGCCAACATCATGAAGGACGACACGACGGGCGAAGACCCCGAGGTGCGCCGCGTCGCCGTCGAGGCGCTCGGCAACAGCGCCGGCTCGGTCGTCGTCATGGACCCGAAGTCGGGCCGCGTCTACACGGTCGTCAATCAGGACTGGGGCGTGCGCAAAGGCTTCAAGCCCTGCTCGACGATTAAACTCGTGACCGGCCTCGCCGGACTCTCCGAGAGCGTCATCGACCCCGCCCAGACCGTCAACATCTCGACCGGCACCCTGCGCATCGACCTCACCGACTCGCTCGCCTTCTCGAACAACTACTACTTCCAGAAGGTCGGCGGCCAAGTCGGCTTCGAGCGCATGATGGCCTACGCGCGCAAGCTCGGCCTCGGACAGCAGACCGGCATCAACCACGCCGGCGAGTCGCCGGGCCGCCTCCCCGCCTTCAAAGAGGGCTGGGGCCTTAACCGGATGTCGTCGCACGGCGACGACATCGAGGTCACGCCCGTCCAGCTCGCCAACATGGCCTCGACCATCGCCAACGGCGGCAAGCTGCTCGTCCCGCACCTGCCGCGCACGCCGCAGGAGGCCGTCAAGTTCAAGCGCGAGGTCAAGGTCGACATCAAGGATCACGACGAGGACAACCTGAAGCGGCTCATCCCCGGCATGATCGGCGCGGTCAACTACGGCACGGGCCACCGCGCCTACAGCCCGACGCAGACCATCGCCGGCAAGACCGGCACCTGCATCGGGCAGGGGACTTGGCTCGGGCTGTTCGCCTCCTACGCGCCCGTCCACGACCCGCAGCTCGCCGTCGCCGTCATCACGCGCGGCTCGGGCGCGCGCGGCAAGTACGCGGCGGCCGTCGCCGGGAAGATTTACCGCGGGCTCGCCCACCGCTTCACGTCGCGCGGCGCGCCCGTCATGCTGGCCGACGAGTTGGCGCCGCGTCCGAAGATCGACCCGCGCAAGGCGATGGCCGTCAGCGACGAGGAGGCCGAGGCCAACGACGCCGAGGCCCTCGTGCGCGAGAAGGAGGCCGAGGTCTCGACCGACGCGGCCACGACGACGGCCGCGCCCGCCGCGCCCGTCCGCACGCAGACCGCCGCGCCCTCTTCGGGCGTGACGCTCACGTCGAAGACCTACGAGCGGCCCGCCGTCACGCAGCCGGCGCGCAAGTCGCCCGCGGCCGGCGGCTCCGACCTGCCGATGTCGAAGCCGGGCACGGAAGTCCGCCCGCGCCGCGTCAACCCGCAGAACTAAGGCGCGGCAGTCAACCGCAAAGTCTCGGACTGAAAACCGGGCGGTCGAAGGGGTCGAAAAAGCCTCTTCGGCCGCCCGCTCTTTTCTTTCAGTTCGGCGACTTTTATCTTGCAAATCGCCGCGGCCGCCCGCGCCCGCGCCCGCCGCGAAAACCCGCGCTTTAGGCACGCGCCGAAGGGCTTGACACCTCTCGCCGGGTTGTAGCAGTATCACGTCGCATCGCGGTGGAAGCACCCGAAACGTTCATCCCCTAATTTGCAGCCAACCCTTGAGCTTTTCCGGAGCCGGGCGCGTTCCGGCGCGCCGTCAGTCGGCATCCAACGGGCCGCCCGGCGAGTGCATCTGAATTGTTACGCGACGCCGCAGTAAGGGCCACGCGCGCCCCCGAATATTTGAAGACGAACATCGCTTGGAGGATTTGCGACCGATGAAAAACGTTCTGAGGCTCATGACATTCACCGCGCTCGTGGCCGCGTCCGCGATCACGGGCTTCGGGCAGACGGCGCAGCCCGCCGCGTCGCCCGCCGCCGCGCCGGCGGCCGACAACAAGGCCAAGTGCGACGAGCTCTACGGCGTCTGGCGCGAGAACCGCAACGGCGACGCCGCCGCGCAGGCCAAAGCCTACGAGTCCGGCAAGAGCTTCCTCGGCCAGTGTCAGGGTCACGAGTACCTGTCCTACGTCGAGAAGTGGGTGCCGAAGTACGAGGCCGCGCTCAAGAGCCTGACGCTCAACAAGACCTACACCGACAGCTTCCAGAAGAAGGACTGGAAGGGCGTCGTCGCGTCGGGCAAGCAGTTGACGGCCGCCGATCAGGAGAACCTCCCGGTCTTCGTCACCATCACCTACGCCGGCACGCAGTACGCCGCCGCCAACCCGACCGACGAGTCGCTCAACTCCGACGCCATCGCCTCGGCCCGCCGCGCCATCTCGCTCGTCGAGGCGGGCAAGGCCGACGCGTTTACGGCCGAGCAGTGGAAGACCATCGGCTTCGAGAACAAGAACGAGCTGCTCGCGTGGCTCAACTACTCGATCGGCTACCTCAACTTCAAGCGCAACCCCGGCGAGGCCGCCAACTACTACGTCAAGGCGCTCCAGACCGAGGCCAAGCTCAAGCGCGACGCCGCCGCCTACAACACGCTGGCGCTCGCCTACCAGACGGCCGAGTACACGCCGATGGCGGCCGACTACAAGGCCAACTGCGCGGGCAAGGACTTGACCGACGAGTGCAAGCTCAAGTTCGACAGGATGGGCCTCGTCGTCGACCGCATCATCGACGCCATGGCGCGCGCCGTCGCGCTCGCCGACTCGAACCCGGCGACGAAGGCCAAGAAGGCCGAGTGGATGGCGACGCTCGAAGGCTTCTACAAGTTCCGCCACGAGGACAAGACCGACGGCCTCAACGAGCTGATCGCCAACATCCAGTCGAAGCCGCTGCTGCTCCCGAGTATGCAGACGATGCCGACGCCCGCGGCGACGACGACGCCGGCCGGCACGACCGTCAGCAACACGACGACGCCCGCGGCGACGACCACGACGAACAACAACGCGACGGCCAAGCCGGCGAATAACCCGCCGAAGCCGAGGAACTAAAGCCTACTCCAAGCGGCCCCCGCGTGCGGGGGCGGGTCGCAAACCGGGGCGCGCGCGGCGTTGAATTACTCAACGTCGCGCGCGCCTTTTTTGCTACAATCGCGCCCCGATGATTCCCGAAAAGAGAGAGGACGGCGACGGCCGCGGCGGCACCCAAGACCTCGCCGCGCTTGAGCGCGCGCTCCGCCACACCTTCCAGAGCCGCGCGCTGCTCGAACGCGCCCTCACGCACCGCTCTTGGGCGCACGAGCACGTCGGCCCCGGCGCCGAGGCCGACGCCCGACGTCTGCACAACGAGGCGCTCGAATTCGTCGGCGACTCCGTCCTCGGCCTAGTCGTCGCCGACACCTTGTTCCGCGACTACCCGCGGGTCACGGAGGGCGAGCTCTCGCGCATGAAGCACCGGCTGGTGAGCGCGCAGACGCTGGCGCGCGCCGCGCGCCGTCTGGGCTTGGGCGAGCACCTGCGCGTCGGGCGCGGCGAGGAGAAGACGGGCGGGCGTCGCAAGCGTGCGCTTCTGGCCGACGCCTTCGAGGCCGTGCTCGCGGCCGTCTACTTGGACGGCGGCTTCGAGGCGGCCGAGCGCTTCGTCCTCCACGCGCTCGGCGACGAGCTTTCGAGCGCGACGCCCGAGGCCGCGGCCGCCGCCGACTTCAAGACGTTACTTCAGGAGAGGCTACAGGCCGAGCGGCGCGTGACGCCGAGCTACAGCCTCGTCGATGCCGAGGGGCCGCCGCACCGACGCGTCTTCCGCGTCACGGTCAACTTCGACGACGTGCAGGTCGGCGGCGAGGGACACACCATCAAGTCGGCCGAGATGGAGGCCGCGCGCCGCGCGCTCGAACAGCTCGACCCGCCCGCCTAGACGCGCCCTAACTTGACCCGCACCCTCCGGCTTTCTTACGATGGCCGACATATGGACAACGAGCGGATAGGGGCGGGCGCGCGGCCGGACGCGCCCGCGGGGGGCGAGGCCGCGGTCGGCGGCGGGGCGAAGGCGGGGCGCGGGGTCTTGCGCGAGTACTTCGAGTCGCTCGTCGTGACGGCCGTCATGGCGCTCTTCGGCATGACCTTCATCGTGCAGGCCGTCAAAGTCCCGACGGGCTCGATGCAGAACACCATCCTCATCGGCGACCACCTGCTCGTCAACAAGTTCATCTTCGCGCCCGGCCCGCCGGCCTCCTTCCTCCCGCAGCGCGAGATACGGCGCGGCGACATCATCGTCTTCAAGTACCCCGGCAAGTCGCCCGACCCGCAGTTCGCGCGCCACGAGACCAACGACGACCGGCCCGACAACATTCCCTTCAAGACGAACTACGTCAAGCGCGTCGTCGGGCTGCCGGGCGACACGGTCGAGGTGCGCGGCGCGCGCGTGCTCGTCAACGGCGAGCCGCTGCGCGAGCGCGTGCTCGCGGGCCGCAACCCGCCCGACGTGGACGACCCGCGCACCTCGGGCGACGAGCGCGGCGAGCCGGTCGCGGAGGTTCCGGGCGTCGGGCCGGGCGGCGAGGGGTCTTACGCGGTCTTCTGGGAGGAGGACTCGCTGCGGACGACGCCGTCGGTCGTGCGCGGCGAGGAGTTCCGCGTGCCCCCGGAGCACTACTTCGTGATGGGCGACAACCGCGACAACTCGCAGGACAGCCGCTACTGGGGCTACGTCCACCGCGACCTCGTCATCGGCCGCGCGATGTTCGTCTATTGGTCTTACGACGAGAGCGCCGAGCGCAGCACGCTGCCGTTCCCCTTCGGCCTCTTCGCGGACTTCGCGACCAACACGCGCTGGTCGCGCACCGGCACGCTCGTCAAATGAGAAGTTGACTGCGCGGGCGCGGCCCGCCGACCCCGTCTCGCGCAGGGAGGGAACGGCCGATGTTTCAGTCGCTCAGTTTAGGCGGGCTCTCTTGGAAGGAGTTGGGCCGCCGCGTCTGGTCTGAGATGCAGGAGGACGAAGTGCTCGGCCGCGCCGCGCAGCTCTCCTACTACTTCCTGCTCGCGCTCTTCCCGCTGCTCCTGTTCCTCACGTCGCTCCTCGGCTGGTTCGCGGGCGAGGACAGCGAACTCCGGCGGACGCTCTTCGAATACCTGAGCACCATCCTGCCGGGCGAGGCGGCGACGCTCGTCGACGACACGGTGGCCGACGTGACGCAAGGCTCCGGCGGCGGCAAGCTCTCGTTCGGAATCCTCGCGACGCTTTGGGCGGCGTCGAACGGCATGGGCGCCATCAGCGAGTCTTTGAACGTCGCCTACGACGTGAAGGAGACGCGCCCGTGGTGGAAGACGCGGCTCTTCGCCATCTTCCTCACCTTCGCGCTCGCGCTCCTCGTCGTCTCGGCGCTCGTCCTCGTCCTCTACGGCCACGACATCGCGGAGACCGTCGCCGGGCGCTTCGGACTGGGCGCGGCCTTCGAGCTGGCGTGGAAGGTCTTGCAGTGGCCCATCGCGCTCGTCTTCGTGCTCTTGGGCTTCGCGCTCATCTACTACCTCGCGCCCGACATACGCGACCAAGACTGGAAGTGGGTGACGCCCGGCTCGATTCTGGCGATGATCATCTGGCTCGCCGTCTCGTTCGGCTTCCGCACCTACCTGCTGTACTTCAACTCCTACAGCGCGACCTACGGCTCGCTCGGCGCGGTCATCATCCTGATGCTCTGGTTCTACTTCACGGGCGCGGCCATCCTCGTCGGCGGCGAAATCAACTCCGAGATCGAGCACGAGATGGCGCTGCGCGGCGCGCCCGACGCCAAAGAGAAGGGCGAGAAAGCGCCCGACGCCGGCAAGACTTCAGCACGCACCGCGCAGACGGGCGCGGGCGACCCGCGGGCGACGGCGAGCGACGCGCAAGCGGGCGCGGGCGACAGGAAGGCCGGAGTCGGCGACGCGCGAGCGGGCGCGGTCGCAAGCGGCGGGGGCGCGGGCGTCGCGTCGCGCGGGGCGCGGCCCGTCGCGGGGCGGGTGACGCGCGAAGGCGTCTCGGTGCGCGACTTCAGCCTCCGCAAGGCGGCCGTCGTCTTAGGCGCGCTCGCGCTCTCGAAAATCTGGCCCGGCCGCAAAGGACGCCGCGGCTAAACCGCAGAGCACGCCGTAGACGACAAAGCCGCGCCGAAAGGACATCCTTTCGGCGCGGCTTTGTCGTGTGCGTGCGCTCGGTTTTAAGGGGCGTTAGTTGTTGCCGCGGCGGCGGCCCGTCGTGCGCGCGGGCGTCACCTTCTCGGGACGGATGTTCTCGTTCTCCTTGAGGAAGTCGAGGATGGCTTTGGCCTCGGCCTTCGTCGGGTTGGTGTCGGGCGCTTTGGCGACGAAGGCCGAGATGTAGTTGGCGGCCTCTTGGAACTTCGCCTTGTCGCCCGTGTTGAAGAGCGCGAAGCCGAGGTAGAGGTTCGCGTCGGCGTTGTCCGGCTCGGCCTCGATGATCTTGCGGTACTCGGCGACGGCGCGGTCGTACGCGCCGGCGTCGAACAGCATCCGCGCCATGTCCGTCCCCGCCTTCGCCTTCTTGGCCGGGTCGGTCGACTCCGCCATGTACTCGGTGAAGGCCGTCATCGCCGCGTCGACCTGCGAGCGGTCGACTTTGGTGGCGACCAGACGCATCGCCTCGGCGCGCGTCGAGAGCGCGGCGAGACGGTTCTGAACTTGGTTGGCGGCCGCCGCGGGGTCGGTCGCGGCCGTCTGCGTCTTGGCGAGCGCGACGGCCTTCGAGGCGGCGTCGGCCGCGTCGCGCCAGTCCTGATAGGCCGTGTCTATCGCGGCCTGCTTGGCCGTCGCGTCGGAGAGCTTGATGGCCGCGTTGAAGCGCTGGACGCCGCGCTGGCGCAGGGCCTCGGACTTGTTGGCGTAGAGCGCCACCTCCTCGCGCGCGGCGAGGCCCTCGTTGTAGGAGGCGATGGCCGCGTCGAAGTTGCCGGCCTGAAGCGCGGCGTTGCCGGTCTTGAAGGTGCGCGAGACGACCTCGTTCGAGTTGGCGATCTTCTGGTTCTCGGCCTCGACGCGCGCGCGCTCGGCCGCGATCTTCGCCTGCTCCTCCTTGCTCGGGCCGGAGGCCGCGGCGCCGCCTCCGGCGCTGGCCGCCGGGCGGGCGGCCAACTGCGTCTGTTCGAGCGTCAGGCGCGCGCCGTCGCCGGCCTCAAGCGCGAAGTCGTTGCGCGGCTGCTGCGACAGGCGCAGGCCGGCCATGTAGTCGGGTCGCGCGCCGGGCGCGCTGACGGCCAAAGTGTAAGTGCCCGACAGAGGAATGCCGGCGTGCGTGTAGCGGCCGTCCTTGTTGGTCTTGACCTCGGCCTTCCACTTCACGTCGGTGCGGTAGATGTCGACGACGGCGCCCTGCACGGGGACTTCCGTGCCGTCGGCCTGTTTGAGCGTGACGCGGCCCTCGATGGTCGTCACCTGCGCCTGCGCCGCGACCGCGAGGGCGGCGAGCACGAACGCGCCGAGCGCGGTGCGGAAGATAAGTCGGTTCCTCATAACTCGGGTGGTCTCCTATGATTGAATAGTTCGAGCGCACTTCGGGAGGGCGCTTGCGGCGACGCGAATGGGATGCGCCGCCGGCCCTCTCGGTTGTAGCTTTTCGGGGCCCTAATGATAGCAGCAAATGGGCTTCGGCGAGAACCCCGAAAAGGGTCGCGGCCGCGCGCTTTCACGCGTAGGGGATGGGGTCTTCCGAGCCCGCCTCGCGGAAGGCGCGCAGGCGCAGCGCGCACGAATCACAACGGCCGCAGGCGCGCCCCTCCGCCGTGTAGCACGACCACGTCAGGTGCAGCGGCGCGCCCAACTCCAAACCTCTCCGGACGATCTCGGCCTTCCGCATCCGGATGACGGGCGTGCGTATCTCGACGCGCGTCTCGGGTCGCGTGCCCGCGTCCACGGCGCGCTGGAACGCCTCGTAGAATTCGGGCCGGCAGTCGGGGTAGCCCGAAGAGTCCTCGGCGACCGCGCCGATGTAGACGCTCGACGCGCCCGAGACTTCGGCCCAACTGACGGCCGAGGCGAGCAGGTGCGCGTTGCGGAAGGGGACGTAGCTCGTCGGGATGCTGCGCGACGCGAGGTCGGCGGGCGAGACCGGAATCGAAGGGTCGGTCAAGGACGAGCCGCCGATGCGCGCGAGCGGTTCGAGCGAGACGGCGAGGCGACGTTCGACGCGGTAGAAGTCGGCGATGTCTTCGAAGGCGCGGCGCTCGCGGGCCTCCGTCAGCTGGCCGTAGGAGACGTGCAGAAACGCGAGCGCGTCCGTCTCCTCGCGCGCGACGGCCGCCGTCACGCAAGAGTCCATCCCGCCCGAGACGAGGCAGACGGCGAGACTTGGGGGCGAGGGGCGATGGGCGAGGGATGAGGCGTCGGCCTCGTTCTCGCCCTCCTCCTCCGGCCGGTCGAAAGCCTTTTCGTCGAATCCGCCCATTCAGACTCCGTGAACGTCGGGCCCCCAGATGTACTTGTGGAGCTGAAGCTGGAGGCGCACGTCGAGGCCGCTCGAAGAGACGAGGTCGGCCAGCTCGCGCAGGTCGGCCGCGCCCCAGACCGGCGAGATGAGGACGGCGCGCGCGCGGCGTTCGAGCCCGTAACGCCCGATGACCTCGCGCGCGAACTCCCAGTCGCCGCGCCCGGCGACGACGAACTTGACCTCGTCCTTTTCGGCGCGCAGGCGTTCGAGGTTCGGCCAGTGGTTGCGCTCGGCCTCGCCGGAGTCGGGGCACTTCACGTCGAGGATGATTGAGGCGCGCTCGTCCAAGCCCTCGGTCGAGACGTAGCCGCCCGTCTCGATTAGAACCTCGTGGCCCTCGTCGCAGAGACGCCGGACGAGCGCGAACGCCTCCTTCTGGGCGAGGGGCTCGCCGCCCGTCACCTCGACGAGTCGGCAGTCCATCGCGCGCACCTGCGCGACGACCTCCTCCAACTCCATCCGCTCGCCGCCCGTGAAGGTGTATTCCGAGTCGCACCAAGTGCAGCGCATCGGGCAGCCCGTCAGGCGCACGAACGCGCACGGCCGGCCCGCGTGGGTCGACTCGCCCTGCACCGAACGAAAGATTTCCGTCACCCGCAGCACGGCGTAAAGCATGAAGGCCGCCGGGGAGAAAATCAAGGAACGAAGTCGTCGGGCGTGACGGCCGCTGATAGCTGAAAGCCGAAGGCTTCTTTTGTGATAGCATACGCGCCCGGCCGCGCCGTGCATCAAACGTTGCGGCGCGTGTGAGGCCCGCTCGGATGGCTGTCGAGGTCGAGAAACTCTTAACGGAAGGGGCGGCGCGGCTCGTCGCGCGCGCCGAGGACGCGCGCGCGCTCGACGCGGCGGCCGTGCTGCCGCGCGTCCGCCGCACGCTCGAAAAGTATCTGCTCCGCGACCGGCCCGACGCGCCGGCCGGCGAGGTCAGTCAGTTCCTCGACTCGCTGCGCGCCGACGACCTCCTGCTCGTCGTCGCCTGCGAGCGCGGCGACGAGCGGGCGTGGGAAGACTTGATGGGCCGCTTCCGCTCGACCGTGCTCTCGGCCGCGCGCGGCGCGAGCTCGAACGAGCCGGAGGCCGAGGAGCTGGCGCAGTCCGTCTGGGCCGAGCTCTACGGGCTGCGCGAGGGCGCGTCGGGCGCGCCGGCCGGCAAGCTCGCCTACTACTCGGGCTGCGGCTCGCTCGGCGGCTGGCTGCGTGCCGTCGTCGGTCAGCTCGCGGTCGACCGCCACCGGCGCACCTCCCGACTCGTGCAGACCGAGGAGGCTTCGGACTTCGACCGCTTGGCGGCCGGCTCTCACGACCACGACGACGGCTGGAGCGCGCGCCGCGAGCCCGACCCCGAGACGGCGCTCGCCGAATCAGAGGCCGCCGCGATGGTGCGCGACGCGCTCGCCGCCTCGGTCGCCTCGCTCACGGACGAAGACCGTCTGCTGGTGAAGCTCTACTACTTCGACGGCCTGCGTCTGAAGGAGGCGGGCGCGCTGCTCGGCGTGCACGAGGCGACGGCGAGCCGACGCCTGACGCGCATCCAGCGCGAGCTGCGCGAAGGCGTCGAAAGGAATCTGACGGCCGAGCGCGGCTGGACGCACGAGGAGGCGAAGGCGCGTCTCGCGGACGTGGCCTCGCGGCTCGACACGGACGTGCGCTCGATGCTCGCGGCCGAGCCCGCAGGCCGCGAGGAGTCGCGCACGCCGCTCTGACGACGCCGCCGGCGCGGCGTCCGGCGCGGCGCAAGATTCGGCGCGCGGGGCGTTCTTAACGGGGACGCAGAAGGGGCGCGAGGGCGTGCGAGTTTGTTCCGAAGAAGTGTGGGATGAAGCCTGAGTTCG
>DASQDT010000244.1:0-9648 GCA_035634035.1 Pyrinomonadaceae bacterium
AACCCCGAGGGCCTGAAGACGGGCGCGGCCGCCCTGCCGGGAAAGGTCGGGACGGTCGTCACGTCGAGCCGCGGCGCTCTCAACGAGGGCGCGGTCAAGGTCTTCGGCTCGACTTGGACGGCCTACCCCGCCGACGGCGAGGCGCCGCTCGAAGCCGGCGACCGCGTCGTCGTCGAGAGCCTGCGCGGCGCCTCCATCTACGTCCGACGCCTCGACGACCGCCCCCACTGGCGCGCGGCCGAACTCACCGAAGGCGAAAACAAGACCGATTAGTTTTTACTTGAACGGGTTACGTTCCGGCGCCTCGTCGTGGTCGACGGCGCGGAGGAGTGCGCGCACCAGCACGTTGAGGGCGGGGATGCGGTGGCGGACGAGGACGCGCATCGGTGAGGGGCGCGCGCCGAGACGCGCCTTCGGTTCGAGCGCCGTCCGCCCGAGCGAGAGGCGTCGGCAGCCCAAGTCGATGGCGTGGCCGACGACCGAGTAGAGCAGGCGGAAGTAGAGGGGCACCTCGGCGTTCGCCGGCCGGTCGAAGCCGATGTAGTAGCCGACGGCCAAATCATTGTCGCGCACCGTCGTCACGAAACCGAGCAAGCGCCCCTCCTTCTTGACGACCGTAAACCTCATGTCGTCTCCCAACCGAGCGGCGAGCGTCGGCAGGTATTCGGGCCGCAGCGTGAACAGGCGCAGGCGCGCGTGCTCGTGCGTCTGAATGTAGAGCGCGTGGATTTCCGCGGCGTGGCGCTCGACGTCCTTCGTCTCCTCGACGACGCAGCCGGCCCGCTCCACGTCCTTGATTATCTCGCGCGCCGTCTTGCGGTACTTCGACGTGAGCCCGGCCAGATAGTCGTCGAAGCTGCGCCAGCGCGGCGAGATTTCCAAGACCATGTCGGGGTCGGTTTCGAGCGGGCGGTAGGAGAAGCGCGCGAGGGGGGCGGCCTCCGCGGCCTCGGCGTCGGAGAGGTCTTTGACCATCACGAGGTCTGTCTCGCCGTGCAGGCGGTCGGCGCGGCGCAGCCGGTAGAGCGCCTCGGCGACGGCCGGCCAGAGAGCCGCCGGGTCTTCGCCGCGCGCGAAGGCGACGCCGTGGCGACCCCACGACAGGAGGTTTCCGCAGACGAGCACGCGCTCCTCGATGCGTTCGAGCGGCGCGGAGACTTTGCCCGACTTGCCCTCCTTCTTCTTGCGCACGCGGGCGGCCGAAATCAGCGCGCTCTGCGCGGCGACGCACGCCACGGCGTCGCCGCCGCGGAAGACGAGCGCGTAGCGCGGGTGAAGATTCTCCGGGCCGACCTCCTCGACGACCCGCAGGTAGCGGCGCGAGAGAAAGAGCGTCGAGCCTTCGGCGACCGAGTCCCAGCGCGCGGCGTCGAGGTAGTCGATGCGGTCGGCGAGCGCGAACCCGAAGCCGGTCGGGCGGTGGCGCTCGCGGTGGCCCTCGCGCAGGTCGCGCACCTTGCCCGCGATTCGCTTGAGCGGTCTGATGTTCGGCATGGGGCGTGAAGGTCGCTAAAAGAATTTACGCGCGCGCACCATCTCGACGGCCTCGGGCGTCGCCTTCGCGGGCGAGCCGGAGTCGAAGGGCGGCTGCGGGTCGTACTCGACGGCGAGCTGAATGGCGCGCGCCGTCTCCTCGCCGCACTCCTCGGCCGCGATGACGAGCGCCATGTCGATGCCGGCCGAGACGCCCGCGGCCGTCACAATCTTGCCCTCGCGGACGAAGCGCTCCGAGACGGGCACGGCCCCGAAGCGCGCGAGCGCGTCGAGCGCAATCCAGTGCGTCGTCGCGCGCAAGCCTTTGAGCAGCCCGGCCGCGCCGAGGATGAGCGAGCCGGAGCAGACCGAGGTCGTCCAGCGCGTCGTCTCGTGCACGCGGCGCACCCACGCGACGAGCGCCGCGTCGGCCATCGCCGGGCGCGGCTCCGAAGCGCCGGGGACGACGAGGATGTCGGCCGCCGCGACCTCGTCGAAGGTGTGCTCGGCGTGGAGGAGCGCGAGGCCGGAGTCGGTGCGGACGGGGCCGCGCTCGCGCGCGACCGTGCGCGCCTTCGCGCCCGGCATCATCCGCAGCACCTCGTAAGGGCCGACGGCGTCGAGCGCCGTCATCCCGTCGTAGAAAAGAATCGCGATCTCCACCCGCGGCCTCCCTTCGGAATCTTTAACGGCCGGGCGCGGCCGCCGCCTCGCGCACCTCCCTGCGGACGACCATGTAGTGCCGGCCGTCGCCCTTCGGAAAGATTGAGCCGCGGACAGGGAAGTCGTTGATGGTGCCGCGGACGGGCACGCGCGCGCGAGTGCCGAAGAATTCGGCGGCGTCGAAGGGGAGGACGATTCCTGTGGCCTCGCTTCGCGCGTGCTTCTCCAAGAGGGCGCGGAAGCGTTTGACGGGAGGCATCGCGTTTTAAGGGTGCTGCGTGTCGTCTTCGCCGCCCATCGTGTTGTCGCCGTCGAGGGGCGGGAGCTCCACCGTGATGCGCTGCGAGTCGGGCGACGGGAGGTCGTCGCCGGTGAAGCGCGCGAGGACGACCGTGATGTTGTCCTCGCCGCCGCGCGCGTTGGCCTCGGCGATGAGCGCCTCGGAGGCGCGCTTGAGGTCGCCGCGCGCGTCGGCGACGATGCGGCGCATCTCGTCGCCGCGCAGCTTGCCGGAGAGGCCGTCGCTGCACAGCAGCAGCACGTCGTCGCGGCAGACGCGCACGCGCCCCGTCACCGGCATCAGCTCGGCCTGCGCGCCCAGAGCCTGAAGGATGACGTTGCGGAACATATGCGTCTCGGCCTCCTGCTCGCTGATCTGCCCGACGTCGACGAGCTGCTGGACGAGCGACTGGTCTTTGGTGGCGAGGCGGATCTCCGAGCCGCGCATGATGTAGCCGCGGCTGTCGCCGACCTGCACGAAGTCGACGCCCTCGGGCGTGACGGCCGCGCCGGTGAAGGTCGCGCCCATGCCGCTGTGGCGCGGGTCGTCCTGACTGCTGCGGTGGATGGCGAAGTTGGCGTACTCGGCCGCGTTGCGCAGGCAGTCGACGAGCGGCTCCCCGGGCGCGCACGGCGGCTCGCCGGCCTCGCCCTCGCCCTCGCCGACGAGCAGGTCGCGGACGGTCTCGACGGCCATGCGGCTCGCCACGTCGCCCGCGAGGGCGCCGCCCATGCCGTCGGAGACGACCAAGATGACGCCGCGCTCGCCGACCTCGAAGCGCAGGAGCGCCTCGTCGGGCGCGCCCTCGCTCGCGCCCGTCCACGAGCGCGCCGTCGAGAGGTCGAGCACGAGGAAGTTGTCCTCGTTGCCCGCGCGGATGCGCCCCACGTCGGTTTTGGCGAATAGCTCTATGAGCATAAGAGAAGTGAATAGTGAAAGGTAAAGAGTAAATAGTGGTCGAGTGTCGCCGGCCGTCAGCGGCGGCGGCTCAGGTCAGAAAAGCTCTCCAACACTATTCACCATTTACCATTCACTATTTACTAAAGTTTTCCGAGCGCCTGATCGAGGTCGGCGATGATGTCGTCGGCGTCTTCGAGGCCGACCGAGATGCGCACCAGCCCGTCCGTGATGCCGATGCGCGCGCGCGTCTCGGGTAGGACTGAGGCGTGCGTCATCGTCGCCGGGTGCGAGATTAAAGTCTCGACGCCGCCGAGGCTCTCGGCCAGCGTGCAGAGCTTGACGGACTCAAGCACGGTCTGAGCGTTGCGGAGCGAGCCGACGTCGAAGGCGACCATCCCGCCGAACCCCTTCTGCTGGCGCTTCGCCAGCTCGTGCTGGCGGTGCGAGAGCGAGCCGGGGTAGTAGATCTTCTCCACCTTCGGGTGCTCTTCGAGGAAGGCGGCGACGGCGCGCCCCGAGTGGTCGTGCTGCTCCATCCTGAGGGCCAGAGTCTTCGTCCCGCGCAGCACCAGCCACGAGTCGAACGGCGAGAGTATCGCGCCCACCGAGTTCTGCACGAAGCCGAGCCACTCGGCGTCCTTCTCGTCGCTCAGGAGCACGACGCCGCCGACGCCGTCCGAGTGACCGTTGAGGTACTTCGTCGTCGAGTGGACGACGATGTCGACGCCGAACTCCATCGGGCGCTGCAGGTAGGGCGACATGAAGGTGTTGTCGCACACGACGCGCGCGCCGACGCGGTGCGCCGCGTCCGAGACGGCCCGCAAGTCCGTCACGATCATGACGGGGTTGGTCGGCGTCTCAAGGAAGACCATCCGCGTGTTCTCGCGTATCGCCGCCTCGACGTTCGACACGTCCGAGGTGTCGACGAAGGTGAACTCGATGTTGTAGTTGGCGAGTATCTTCGTGAAGAGGCGGAACGTCCCGCCGTAGGTGTTGTCGGAGACGATGACGTGCTCGCCGGCCTTGACCAGCCGGAGCGTGGCGTCGATGGCGGCCATCCCCGAGGCGAAGGCGAAGCCGTAGCGCGCGCCTTCGAGGGCGGCGAGGTTGCGCTCAAGGGCGGCGCGCGTCGGGTTCTGCGTGCGCGCGTACTCGTAGCCCTTGTGACGGCCCAACCCCTCCTGCGCGTAGGTCGAAGTCTGGTAGATGGGGACGGTGACGGCGCCGGTCGTCGGGTCGGGGTCGTTGCCGGCGTGGATGGCTAGTGTCGAGAAACCCATAAGTTGAAGCGAGCGCGGAACGTAAAATTACGGCATTTACTGCGTCAGATGCCGCATGGTAGCCCGCCCGCATCCCACTGTCAAACCGCAGGAAAACAAGTCCGGAGTCCGGGGTCGCGAGTCGGGAGTCGAAGGCAAAAAACAGTCTTTGCTTTTGACTCCGGACTCTTGACTCTAGACTCCGGACTTGTTTTGAGCTATGTTGTAGCCCCGTGAATCACACGGGCCCGCCAACAACGGATTGCGTCGTCGCCGTCATCCCCGCACGCTACGCTTCGAGTCGTTTCCCCGGAAAACCTCTGGCCGAGATCGCCGGCCGCCCGATGGTCGTCCGCGTCGCCGAGCGCGCGCGCGCCGCCCGCACCGTCTCGCGCGTCCTCGTCGCGACGGACGACGAGCGCGTCTACGAGGCCGCGCGCGCGCACGGGTTCGAGGCCGCGATGACGCGCGCCGACCACCCGACGGGCAGCGACCGTCTGGCCGAAGTCGCCGCCGCGATGGGGCCCGAGGTCTCCGTCGTCGTCAACGTGCAGGGCGACGAGCCGCTGCTCGCGCCCGAGACGATTGACCGGGCGGTCGCGGCGCTCCTGTGTGACGACGAGGCCGCCGTCGCGACCACGTTCGAGAAGATTACGGAGGCGGCCGACGTGCTCAGCCCCGACGTGGTCAAGGTCGTAGTGGACGGGCGCGGGCGCGCGCTCTACTTCACGCGCTCGGCCGTCCCCTTTCCGCGCGAGGCCGCGCGCCGCCACGGCTCGCTCGCCGCGGCGCTCGCGGCCGAGCCCGAATTGATTTCCACGTTCCGCAAGCACACGGGGCTCTACGTCTACCGCCGCGAGTTCCTTCTGGAGTACGCGGCGTGGCCCGCGTCCGCCCTTGAGCGCGCGGAGTCGCTCGAACAATTGCGCATCCTTGAGCGCGGCGCGAGAATCGTCCTGACGGAAGCGGCCCGCCCCTCAATCGGCGTCGACACGCCGGAAGACTTGGAGCGCGTGCGCGCGATGTTCGCGGCCTGAAGTCGCGCGGCGAAAATTTTATGGAAGACTGGATCGGACTCGGCGTCATCGTCTTCGTGCTCGCGTGCGGCTACTTCGGCATGTCTTACTTGGGCCGGCCCGCGCGGCGGATGAGCGCCGAGGAGTTCGAGCGGCGCGCGGCCGAGGGGCGCGGCACGACGAGCGCGGCCTCGGCCGCCGGTCTGCAAGCGCTCGAAAAACTGATGAACCCGAAGGCGGCCGAGGCGGTCGAAGTGCAGAAGGACTTGCGGGCGGGCTTCTACGACGACCGGCAGGAGACGGGCGAGGGCGGCGGCGACGGAGAAGGCGGGGAGGGCGCGCGGCGCTCTCGGGAACCACAGGCGGACGGGCAGACAAACGAAGAGGGAAGAGATGCCTAAATACATTTTCGTCACGGGCGGCGTGGTGTCGAGTCTGGGGAAGGGGCTGGCGGCCTCGTCCATCGGGAGTCTGCTTGAGGCGCGGGGCCTGAAGGTGACGCTGATCAAGCTCGACCCCTACATCAACGTCGACCCCGGCACGATGTCGCCCTTCCAGCACGGCGAGGTCTTCGTCACGGACGACGGCGCGGAGACCGACCTCGACTTGGGCCACTACGAGCGCTTCACCAACGCGCGCCTCTCGCAGGGCAACAACTGGACGACGGGGCGCATATACCTCTCCGTCATCGAGAAGGAGCGGCGCGGCGACTACCTCGGCAAGACGATTCAGGTCATCCCGCACATCACCGACGAGATAAAGCGCGCCGTCCGCGCCGTCGCCGAGTCCGACGAGCCCGACGTGGTCATCGTCGAAATCGGCGGCACGGTCGGCGACATCGAGAGCCTGCCCTTCCTCGAAGCCATCCGCCAGATGGGCAACGAGGAGCGGCGGACGGGCGAGAACGGCGCGCTCTTCATACACCTGACGCTCGTCCCCTACATCGCCGCCGCCGGGGAACTGAAGACGAAGCCGACGCAGCACTCCGTCCGCGACCTCCGCGAGATAGGCATCGCCGTCGATATTCTTTTGTGCCGCTCAGACCGCCCGCTCTCGCGCGACCTGCGCTCGAAGATCGCGCTCTTCTGCAACGTCCGCGAGTCGGCCGTCATCACGGCGCAGGACGTTGACACCATCTACGAAGTCCCGCTCGCCTTTCATGAACAAGGGCTCGACGAGTTGATCGTCTCGGAGCTCTGCCTCCGGGAGCGCGCCGCGCACACCGATTTGACGCGCTGGCGCGAGCTCGTCGCGACCGTCCGCGACCCTTCGGCCGGGTCTGTGCGCATCGGCATCGTCGGCAAGTACGTCGAGCTGGAAGACTCTTACAAGTCCCTGCGCGAGGCCCTGACGCACGGCGGCGTGGCGAACAACCTGCGCGTCAACGTCACTTGGGTCGAGTCGGAGAGCCTGATGGACGACGACTACGAGGAGCGCCTGCGCGACTTCGACGCCGTCCTCGTCCCCGGCGGGTTCGGCAAGCGCGGCGTGGCCGGCATGATTCGCGCCATCTCTTACGCGCGGCGGTCGCGCACGCCCTATTTCGGCATCTGCCTCGGGATGCAGACGGCCGTCATCGAGTACGCGCGCGCGGTCGGCGGGCTCAACGGCGCTGACTCGACCGAGTTTGACGCGGAGACGCCGCACCCGGTCATCTTCAAGCTGCGCGACCTCGTCGGCGTCGAGGAGATGGGCGGGACGATGCGGCTCGGCGCGTGGCCCTGCCGGCTGCAAGAGGGGAGCCTCGCGCGCGAGGTCTACGGCGGGAGCGCGGAGATAAGCGAGAGGCATCGTCACCGTTACGAGTTCAACCCCGAGTACCGCGCGCGGCTCGAAGACGCGGGCCTCGTCTTCAGCGGCGAGTCGCCCGACGGCCGCTTCGTCGAGATGGTCGAGCTGGCGCGCGAAGCGCACCCGTGGTTTTTGGGCTGCCAGTTCCACCCCGAGTACAAGTCGAAGCCGCTCTCGGCGCACCCGCTCTTCGCGTCGTTCGTCCGCGCCGCGCACGACAGCCGGATGCGCGACGAGAACGCGGGCGAGGACGCGGCCGAGATCGAGCTGCCGACGGTCGAGCAGGCCCACGCCGTCGCGGGCGACGACTGACGATGAACGTCCCGCGACTCCTCACCGCGCGCCTCACCCTGCGCGGCTTCACGGCGGAAGACTTCGACGAGTTCGCCGCGATGCGCGCGGACGCCGAGGTGATGCGCTACATCGGCCTGACGGGCGCGCAGGCGCGCGAGCAGAGCGAGGCTTGGCTCGAAAAGAATCGGAAGCGCTGGGCCGACGAGGGCTTCGGAATGTGGGCCGTCACGGACAGGCGCGACGGCCGCCTGCTCGGCTGGTGCGGCCTGTCACGCCTCGAAAACACGCGGGAGGTCGAACTCGGCTACGGCCTCCGCCGCGACGCTTGGGGGCGCGGCCTGACGACCGAGGCGGCGCGCGCCTCCGTGCGCTACGGCTTCGAGGAGAAGTCGGCCGGGAGGATCGTCGCCGTCGCCATGCCCGAGAACACGGCCTCGCGCCGCGTCATGGAGAAGCTCGGGATGCGCTACGTCCGCAAAGACTTCTTCTACGGCTCGGGCGTCGTCTACTACGCCATCGAGCGCGACGAATTCCGCGCCGGCGACTCCCCCTACACCCTCGAAAACAGTGACGAGTGACGAGCGACGAGTGGCGGGCGAAACCGACGACCGCGCTTAGTGGCGAGTGACAAGTCGCGGCCTGTTAGGGAATAATTGGGCCTTCGGCGGGCGACCGGCATCCGACTTCGGGCGCGGGCGGGCGACGCGGCCCGCGTCCTTGACTCGTCACTCGCCACTTGTCACACGTCACTGCCCTTTTATGCTTCAGTGTCCCAGATGCGGCCGGCGCTTCGAGCCGGGCACGCGCGAGTGCCCGGACGACGGGGCGCCGCTGCGCGCCGACGCGACCCTCGCCGCGGAGCCGCCGCGCGACCCGCTCGCCGGACTCGTCCTCGACGACAAGTACCGTCTCGACGAGCGTCTCGGCGAGGGCGGCATGGGGGCCGTCTACCGCGCCACGCACCTGCTCATCGAGCGCCCCGTCGCCGTCAAAGTCTTGAGCGCGCGCCTCGTCACCGACGAGGCGGCCAAAGAGCGCTTCCGGCGCGAGGCGCGCGCGGCCGGCCGGCTCCAACACACGAACGCCGTCGCCGTCACCGACTTCGGCGAGACGAAGGACGGCCTCGTCTACATCGTGATGGAGCTTCTGGAGGGGACGCCGCTGCGCTCGGTGCTCGCGCGCGAAGCGCCGCTCGACCCTGCGCGCGCCGTCTCCATCATGCTCCAGATCTCGGCCGCCGTCTCGGCCGCGCACGAGGCCGGCATCATCCACCGCGACCTGAAGCCCGGCAACATCTTCATCGTCCAGCGCCCGCACGCCCCGCACATCGTCAAAGTCCTCGACTTCGGCATCGCCAAGCTCGCCGAGGACATCACGGGCGGCGGCGAGCCCGTCAACACGCTGACGGGGACGGGCGTCATGATCGGCACGCCGCGCTACATGTCGCCCGAACAGTGTGACGGCGCCGCGCTCACGCCCGCCTCCGACGTCTACTCGCTCGGCGTCCTCCTCTACGAGATGCTGACGGGCCAGACGCCGTTCACGGGCGCGACTCCTTTGGCGCTCGCCCTCAAGCACTCGTCGGAGCAGCCGCGACGCCTGTCGGAGCTCGCGGCGAACGTCCCGCCGCAGCTCGACGCGCTGGTCTTGCGCGCGCTCGAAAAAAGTCCCGAGGCGCGGCCGCAGGACGCGGGCGAGTTCCGGCGCGAGTTGTACTCGGTCGCCGAGCGGCTCGGCTACGAGCACGCCGCCGGCTTCAGCGCGCCGACCATCGAGACGCTGCGCGACGCCGGCACGGAGACGCCCTCGGGCCGACTCGTCATCGACCTCGAACGACTCCGGCAGAGCCGCGCCACCGCGCCCGTCACGGCCGACGGCGCGCCCGCGCAGACGACCGAAGCGGAGGACGTAGTCCCTACGAGCGGCGCGCGCGCTCCGGCGACCCCGCACGCCGCTTCGACCGCGCGCGCCG
>DASQDT010000245.1:0-26247 GCA_035634035.1 Pyrinomonadaceae bacterium
CTACGGCGACTTCGGGCACGTCGTCGCGACGGCCGACTCGCAGGGGCGCTGGACTCTGAAGAACATCCCGGACGGCCCTTACACGCTCCACGTCCGCCCGCCCGAAGCCTACGAGATAGAGTCACGCGGGGACGCGGGCGAGGGCGAGACGGACGAGACGCCGGCCGCGCCCGCCGTCGCGTCGGGCGACAGCGGCGCTGGCGGCGGCGACGTGAACGAGGTGCGCGCGGCGGCCGCCGCGGCGCTCGCCGCGCGCCGCGCGCGGAAGAAGAAGCACACGCCGACGCTCGTCGAGATAGAGGTCGCGGGCGGCGACCTGCGCGACGTGTCGGTCGAGCTGAACGAGGGCGCGCAGATAGCCGGCACGTTCACGTTCGAGGGCGACCGGCCGCCGCCGCATTTCTGGATGCTCTACGCGCGCCGGGTCGGCCCGGCGGGCGAGGAAGGGCCGTCGGGCGTCGCCGGCCCGGAAGGAAACAACTTCCTCCTCGAAGGGCTCGCGGCGGGCAAGTACTTCCTCGTCCCGAGTCTGCCGCCGGACGACGCCGACGGCGGGCTCTACGTCAAGTCGATGACTTGGAAGGGGCGCGACCTCTTGCGCGAGCCGCTCGAAGTCGCCGAGGGCGAGGCCGTCGAGGGCGTGAGCATCGTCTTCGCGAGGGGCGGGCCGAGGCTCCGCGTCGTCGCGCGCGCGGCGGGCGACAAGGGCCCGGTGCGCGTCGCGCACGTCTTCGTCGTGCCGCCCGACGCGCCGCACGCCGCGAGCCGCCCGCGCAGTTTTCAGTGCACGACGGGCGGCGACGGCTCGTGCGTCGTCACGGCCGCGCCCGGCGACTACGTCGTCATCGTCTCGCGGCGCGGGCTCGCCGCCGAGGAGCTGGCGCGACGCGCGGCCGGCGCGACGCGCGTCTCGCTGAGCGCGGGCGAGACGGAGACGGTCGAAGTCACCGTGCCGGACAAGTGAAGTCCGGCCGCCACCCCTCGCGCGAAAGTTATGAAAGCGCGGCGCGGCTCGTGTAATATCGAAGCGGCGTCGCGCCTGTCCGCGCCAACCCCCCAACATTCCACGTCCGCGACGCCAAGAGGTTTAACCGCTCAATGAGAATTCGTCCGGTTCGCCCGCTCACGTCACGCCCCTCAACCTCACTGCTGATTCTGGCGCTCGCCGTCGCCGTCGCTCCGGCGGCCGTCGGCGCGCGGGCGCAGACGCAGGCGCAACAGCGCACGCCGACCGAGGTCGTGCGCGAGCACTACCGCGCGATGCGCGAGCGGCGATTCCGCGACGCCTTCGCGCTGACGGTCTACGGGCCGGCGTTCGACAAGCTGAAGGAGGACGAGCTGGCCGAGCTGAGGCCCGACTTCGAGCGCGTCGCGTCGGCCGTGCCCGCCGAGGTCGTCACGACGGGCGAGCAGATTAGCGGCGACGAGGCGACCGTTTTTCTGAAGCTCGGGACGGAGACGGAGCCGAAGGTCGAGCCCGTCATGCTCCTGCGCGAGGCGGGCGGTCAGTGGGTGCTCGGCAGCCGCGACGACCGCGAGGCCGTCAAGAAGAGCGGCAAGAAATTCTTCTTCGAGACGCGCATCGAGGTTCACCACTCGGAGGTCGAGGCGATGCTGCGCCGCGTCCAGACCGTCGAGGCCATCTACGCCGCGCAGAACGGCGGGCGCTACGGCGACCTCCGCCAGCTCGTCTCGGCCGGACTCGTCCCGGCCGACATCCTCGCCGCCGACTCGACCGGCTACCGCTTCCGCGTCGAGCCTTCGGACGGCGGCAAGTCGTTCTCCGCTTGGGCCGAGCCCGAGCGCTACGGGCGGACGGGCCGCCTCTCCTTCTACGCCGACGCCAACCAGCTTCGGAAGGAGGACAAGGGCGGGAAGCCTCTGAAGAGGTGACGCGCGCGGGTTAAAAAAAGGGGGCGGGGAAGTTGCCTGAACTGCTGCGCTCTATCGCGGGCCGCCTGCGCAACTACGTCGGCGACCGACGCCGCGCGCCTCGTCACGGCGTGCGGCTGGCGGTCGTCGTCTCGCTCCTCGAAGAGCGCGCGGGCGCGCCGCCGACGCTCGCCGGCCACACGCTCGACGTGAGCGAGACGGGCCTCGGCGTCGTGCTGCCCTCGATACGCGTCGGCGAGCGTTACCTCGCGGGCGAGGGGCAGACTCTGCGCGTCGTCCTGCGGCTGCCCGACGCGCAGACGCGCCTGTACGCGACGCCCGTCCGCTACGAGCGACTCGACCCCGGCGACGCGGAGGCCGGCTACCTCATCGGCCTCCGCCTCACCGGCGGCGACGAGCGCGACCGCGCCGCCTACGACGCCTACCTCAAAACACTCAAGCCGTAAATTCCAGCCAGCCGAATTTCGCGGGGACGTGGAAGGAGGGTTCGGGCGTGTGCGTCGGCCGCCACGCGAGGTAGCCGCGCTCGGGGTCGCGTCCGACGGCGCGGTAGAGGTTCGCGCGCCAGCGCTCGCCCGCGCGCGGCGCGCGGTCGCGCCCGAAGGCCCGCCACGGGACGCGCATCGCGATTGTGACCCCGTGCGCCTCGACGCGCGCCGCCGCCCGCATTCCGGAGTGATATTCCCACTCGGTCTCGCGCCCCTCGGGACGCCACCTGATGGCGAGGTCTAACCACTCGCCCGTCGGCGCGGCCTCGAACTCGAAGTAGCGCTCGGGCGCGCGCGAGTCGGGCGCGACGAAGATTTCGCACACGTCTCTGTCCCACAGCCCCAGACTCTTCTCCGAAAGACGCGGCGCGTCACTCACCACGAGCGGCTCACCCTGCCGGCACGCGAACAGAACCGACAGCGCCCCGTCGCCCCACGCGACGCGCGCCTCCGCGTGCCTCGACTCCGGCGCGCGCTCGCCCGACCAGTAGCGCTCGATGCGCACCACGCGCGCCCGCGCCCAAGCCTCATGCCCGAAGTCCGACACGTCAATCTCGTCTTCGACGCGCAACGCTTCGACGACGTTCTGGTTTTCGCCCGTGATTGTCACGCGCTCAGTAGAGACCCTTGACGAGCCCGCCGTCAACTTGGAGGGTGACGCCGGTGATGTAGGAGGCGCGCTCGGAGGCGAGGAAGGCGACGGCGGCGGCGACCTCCTCGGGGCGCGCGAGGCGGCCCAAAGGAATATCCGCAGTCCAAGATTCGATGACGGCCTCTTTCGTCGTGCCGCGGAGGCGCGCGTCGCGGGCGGCGTGCTCCTCCTGCTTCCCGGTGAGCGTCGTCCCGGGCGCGACGTTGTTGACGGTGACGCCGTCCGCCGCGACTTCCGAGGCGAGCGTCTTGGCCCACCCCGTCAGGCCGGCGCGCAGGGTGTTCGAGAGCAGGCGTCCGATGATGGGCTGCTTGGCCGTCGTCGAGGTGATGTTGATGAAGCGGCCCCAACGCCGCGCGCGCATCTCGGGGATGACGAGTCGCGCGAGGCGGACGGCCGAGAGCGCCGTCAGCTCGAAGGCGCGACGGTAGGCGTCGAGGTCTGCGTCGTCGAACGTGCCGGCGGGCGGGCCGCCCGCGTTCGTCACGCAGATGTCCACGCGCCCGGCGCGCTCGCGCGCGAGCTCGACGAAGCGCCGCACGTCGTCGTCGCTCGTCACGTCGGCCGCGACGCCGGCCACGCGCGCGCCCGTCTCGCGCGCGATCGCCGCGGCGGCCTCCGACGCGCGCGCCTCGTCGCGCGAGCACAGGAAAACCTGCGCGCCCTCGCGCGCAAGCTCCAACGCCGCGGCGAAGCCGAGTCCGGATGACGCGCCCGCCACGAGCACCACGCGGTCTTTCAAGCCCAAGTCCATGTCACTTTTCCGCCGTCAGCTTTCGTCCTGTCCGCCCCGCGGGTCGAACGCGGAGAGGCACGTGTCCAAGAGTCGCGCGGGGTCTTCGTCGTGGAAGACGCGGGCGCGCGAACGCTTCTTGAGGGTCTGCATCAGGCGCGGCACTTCGTCGGCCGCGCCGCCCGTCCCCGCCAGACACCCGATGACGCGCCCCTCGTCGTGCGCGATGGTGAACTCGTTGAGCGCGCCCATCGAGCCGCCGACGACGAGCACCACGTCGCACGAGCGCACGAGCACGACGTTGCGCCCCTTGAGCCCGAAGCCGGTGTAGATGAGCAGGTCGAAGTTGCCGACGGGCAGGTTGAACTTTACCGCGTGCTCGCCCTTGTCGGCGGCGGGCGAGATGCCGACGTGGAACGCCCCGGCGCGGCGCGCGGTGCTGCCGACGAGGTGCGGCAGCCCCGTCGTCGCGCCGGTCAGGACGACCACGTCGCGCGCGGCGAGCGCGCGGCCGAGCGCGTCGGCCTTCGCGCGCAGGTGTCCGACGATGCCGCCGCGCGGCAGCGTGTCGTCGGCCGAACCCATCACGCCGACTTTAACCTTCGCCGTGCCCTGCGTCTTCATGCCTCGCGCCCTCCGCCCGCGGGGCGATGATAGACGATGGCGGCCGCTCCCACCACCGCGCGGTCGCGAACCAGACGAGGCCGGGGATGATGAAGACGCAGCCGACGCCGACGGCCACGGCGCGCGGCGAGAGGCCGAAGCGGTCGAGCGCCTCGCCCGTCGCGTAGTTCGAGGCGGCGAGCGTCAGGGTCAGGAGCGTCATCTCGGCGGCGAAGACGCGGCCGCGAAACTCGTCGTCGACCGACTCCTGCAAGAGCGTCGTCGAGAAGACCCACAGCACGCTCCCGCCCATGTGCGCGAAGGCCAAGAGGACGAGCGCGAGGTAGAAGTTCGTCGCCGCGCCGAACAGGATGTAGAAGACGCCGCCGACGAGAAACGACAAGCCTATGGCGCGCCGCATCGAGCCGCGCGTCCGGCCCGCGAAGCGCGCGGCGACGAGCGGGCCGATGGCCGTGCCCACGCCGCGCGCCGCGTAGAGGACGCCGATGCCGCGCGCCGTCTCGCCGCCGACGGGGAAGACCCTGTCGCCGAAGACGGCGAGGAGCGAGAGCATCCCGCCGCCCAAGCCCCACGCCGGCTTCGCGAGCATCAAGGCGAGCACGTGACGCCGAGGGCGCACGTAGGCGATGCCTTCGAGCGTCGCCGTCAGCCCGACGGCGCGCGCCAGCGTCAGCTTCGTCTTGGGCCGCTCCGCGCGCCGCGGGAGTCTGACCGCGGCGATGAGGAGGGCCGAGCCGAGGTAGGTCACGGAGTCGAGGACGAAGGCGGCGTCGGTGCCGAAGCGGCCGGCGACCTCGCCGCCGACGGCCGCGCCGATGGTCAGCATCGCAGACCAAGTGACGGACGAGACGGCGTTCGCCGGGACGAGCTCGCGCGCCGAGACGACCGAGGGGATGGCCGCCGTCTTCGCCGGCTCGAAGAAGGTCGAGAGCGCGAGCTGCAGGAGCGTGAGCGCGTAGACGAGCCAGAGGTGTTCGGGCCTGCGGACGAAGAGGAAGCCGAGGACGACGAGCGCGCGCGCGATGTCGCTCGCGATCATCACGGCGCGGCGGTCGAAGCGGTCGGCGACGACCCCGGCGAGCGGGCCGAGCAGGATGGTCGGCAGGAAGCGCGCGACGAGCACGAGGCCGACCGCGCGGCCCGAGCCCGTCAGCCGCATGACGAGCGTGTAGACGGCGATGGTGTTGAACCAATCGCCGAGTTGGCTGACGACCTGCCCGAGCCAGAGCTGGCGGAAGTCGCGGTTGCGGCGCAGAAGCTCCGCGTAGCCGACCCGGCCGGCGCCGAACTCGTCCGCCCCCGACTCTCCGACGCCTCCGCCTGCGCCGCCCAAAAGCTCTGTGCCCCGTCGCGTGTGGAATGAAGAACGTTCGGGCGAGAATGCGCGCGCGCCGCCGCGGTTGTCAACAAGGCCGTTGACGCGCCGGCCCGGCGGCCGAATTTCTAAGGGCGTCGCCGCGGTGTTACTATCGCCGCCGGATGAGTCAGACGTTCAAAGTCAGCATCGAGAGCCCGCAGAGCGGCTTCGTCTCGGTGAGGCTCGAAGGGGGCGGCGGCCGTCTGGTCGCCGCCTTCTCGTGCGAGCCTTACGACTCCCTGCGCGACCTCGCGGACTCTCTGGCGTCTCTGCTCGCGGGCGCGGACGGCGCGCTCGTCAAGTGGAACGCCGAGCCCGACGAGTACGACTTCCGCGTCGAGGCGCGCGGCGGGAGCGCCGACTTCGAGGTCGTGCGCTACGCGAACCACCGCCGGCGCGGCGGCCGAGTCGTCTTCTCGGTCAACTGCCCGCGGCTCGAACTCTGCCGGGCCTTCTGGCGCGAGCTGCGCGAGCTGCGACGACGCAGCGACACCGACGCCTTCGCGCAGAACTGGCGTCACGCCTTTCCGGACGAGGAGCTGCGACGCCTGACCAAAGCCCTGCGCGAACACAAGCGCAAGTCGGTCGCTTAAAACTCGCCGCTTGAAAATCGCGCTTAACAATCGCGCTTAACAATCGCCCCCTAAAAGCCCTCCGGTCAGTTTCAAACAAACACTTCAACCTGACCTGTCACGTTGACCGCGCGACGCGCGCGGCCGTGTCCGTCGCAGCGCCCGGCACGCCCGGAAGTGAGTCTTTCCAGAAATTCCGGCGCGCGCGCGGGCCGTCGCGGGCGCGGCACACGTCTTGTTAACCCAACGAGTGCGGCTTGCAGGGGCGCTCGTGCAGAGCGTCCCGCGTGCCCTCCGCACGGGGCGCGTAAAGCCGCGCGCAATCCTAAACGATGCGCCGCGCGTGGCGCGCACGACGCCCCCCAACAATTGTCGTGCGCGCCGCACTTTCTCACCCCTGAACGGCGGGCGAGTGTCACCGAAGTAAGGCCCGCCTTCTTGCCCCCCGCTCGCGCGTCGCCGCGGCCGCCGGCCGTTTTGCTCCCGGCGAACGTCCGCGGCGACGCCGAGCACGTGAAACGCGAACTCGACGCGACCACGGCGATTGAAGCGCGCGGCCCACGTTCGGACACGGCCGCGCGCTTTCAGCCGCCGCCCTAAGACGCTCCCTTGTCAGCCCTCGAAATTTCGCCGGAGGCCCGAAGCCGGGTGGGACTCATCAACATGTCGGACTACAACCGCGCGGCCCGCGTCTACTGGACGGCGGTCGTCGCGTCGGGCGCGCTCGTCGGCGCGTGGGCCGCGTGGCGCGTGCTCCACTTCACGCCGGCCGAGTGGGCGCAGTTCGCCGTCTTGCTGAGCTTCGTCGTCATCTCCTGCGCGCGCCCCATCCGCATCCCCGCGACGAACGCCAGCGTCACGGCCGGCGACTGCTTCACCTTCCTCGGCGCGATATTTTTGGGCGTGCCGGCCGCCGTCCTGCTCGGCGCGGCCGACCTCTTCGTCAGCTCACTCCGCACGACGAAGCGCGCGACGAGTTGGATCGCCGCGCCCGCCGTCATGGCCCTGACCGTCTTCGTCGCCGGCCAAACCTTTTACCTCGCGCTCTCCGAATACTCCGGCGTCGAGACGAACCCCGTGGGCACGGGCTCGGCGCTCGGCGTCAAAGAGCTTCTGCCGCCGCTCGTCCTGATGGCGCTCGTCCAGTACTTCGTCAACGGCTTGGGCGTCGCCACCCTCCACGCGCTCAAGGCGCGGCGACGCGTGTGGGACTTCTGGCGCGCGGGCTACCTCTGGACTTCTTGGACGTTCTTCGCGGGCGCGCTCGCCGCGCTCGTCGTCTACGAGGCGCTTGTGAGCTTCGGCCCGCTCTACGTCGTCCTGAGCGTGCCCGTCATCGCCGCCAGCTACGGCACTTACAAGACTTACTTCGAGCGCGTCAACGAGGGCGCGCGCGAGGCGGCCGAGATGAACCGCGTCCACTTGGCGACGGTCGAGGCGCTCGCCGCCGCCATCGACGCCAAAGACCAGACGACGCACTACCACGTCCGCCGCGTGCAGATTTACGCCGCGCGCATGGGCGAGCTGCTCGGACTCCCCGACGACGAAATCAAGGCGCTCAAGGCCGGCGCGCTCCTGCACGACATCGGCAAGCTCGCCGTCCCCGACCACATCCTCAACAAGCCCGGCAAGCTGACGGCCGCCGAGTTCGAGCGGATGAAGATTCACACGACGGTCGGCGCGCAGATACTTGAGCGCGTCGGGTTTCCTTACCCCGTCGTCCCCATCGTCCGCCACCACCACGAGCAGTGGGGCGGCGGCGGATACCCGGAGGGTTTGCGCGGCGAGCAGATTCCTTTGACGGCGCGGATTCTCTCCGTCGTCGACTGCTTCGACTCGGTGCGCGAGGAGCGCCCCTACCGCCGCGGCATGACGCGCGAAGAGGCGGCGCGGCTGCTCACGCGCAACTCCGGCACGCTCTTCGACCCGCGCGTCGTCCGCGCCTTCCTCGACAACCTCGACCGCTTCGAGCGCGAGATTGAGACCGAGGGACTCGACCACCACGGCTTCACCGCCGCCGAGTGCGACGCCCGCGACCTCTTCGACGCGCACGACCCGCACGCGACCGGCGCGGGCGGCGACTCCCGCCGGCAGAGCCCTCATCAACAGCCGCCCCCGCCCTCGCGCGTCCACGACTCCGACGCGCCGGCCTACTTCAACCAGATCACCAAAGCGCACCGCGAGGGGTACGCGCTCTACGAGATCGCGCGCACCTTCGGCTCGTCGCTCGACATCGAGGACACCACGGCCGCGCTCGTCAACAAGGTCGGCCACGTCGTCCCCTTCGACCTCTGCGCCGTCTACTTGTACGACGAGCTGAAAGGTTACTCGACGGCCGCGCACGTCGCGGGCGCGCACGCCGAACTCGTGCGCGGCCGCTCCTGCGCGCCGGGCGAGGGCGTCGTCGGCTTCGTCATCGCCAACCGGCGGGCGGCCGCGCACCTCGACCCGATGCTCGACTTCACGGACGTGGCGCTCCCGCGCGGCACCGAGTACCGCTCGCAGATCGCGCTCCCGCTCGTGCGCGAGGAGCGCCTGCTCGGCGCTTTGGCCGTCTACTCGACGGAAGAACGACGCTACACAGACGACCACCTGCGCCTCCTCGACACGGTCGCGCACCTCGCTTCGGACGCGCTCGCCAACGCCGTCCAGCACGCCGAGGCCGAGTCGAACGCGCTGACCGACACCCTGACGGGCCTCGCCAACAAGCGCGCCATCTACGCGCGCTTCGAGCAGGAGGCTTCGCGCGCGCGCCGCACGGGCCGGCCCTTCCAAGTCGTCATGCTCGACCTCGACGAGTTCAAGCAGGTCAACGACACGTTCGGCCATCAGGCCGGCGACCAGATGCTCCGCGAGGTGGCGCGCATTCTTCAGGCGCAGATGCGCGAGTACGACTTCCTCGCGCGCTACGCGGGCGACGAGTTCCTCGCCTTCGTGCAGGACTTGGACGCCGAGGGCGTCGAGGAGCTGGCGTCGCGCATCGAGCGCGCCGTCGGCCGCTTCTCCTTGCACGTCCGCGCGGGACGCCACGCGCGCGTCGGCATCTCGGTCGGCTCGGCCGCCTACGGCCGCGACGGCGAGACCCTCGAACAACTCATCCTCGCGGCCGACGAGGCGATGTACGCCGCCAAGAGCGGCCACAAGCGCCGCGCCGACGCCCCCGCCACGCCCGACGCCCCCGCGCCTCCAAACGCCCCCACAAAAGACACGCCCTCCGACATCGCGACCGGCAACCTCGCCTCGACGGCAATCAACTGAAGTGGCGAGTGGCGAGTGACGAGCAGAGGCCCGACTAAAATGGTCGGGCCTTTAATCTTTAGGCTCCGGACTCAGGACTCGACACCTGTCTTTAACCCGCCACTCGTCACTCGCCGCTCGTCACTGTTTTCTTGACTTTCCCCGCCCGAATCGCTTTCAATCAAAGAGGGCGCACGCAGGTGCGCGCGCTCCCGCCCCGCAGAGGCCGGCCCGCTCGGACGCCGGGCCGAAAGCTTTTCCCAAACGTCAACAAGGTCGTAAGGCGACTTACTTCTAACGGCTGCTGAATACCGTCTACTGACTGCTTGCCCGTGTCTTCCGCCACGCACACAAGGAGCGCCGCCGTGCTCGTCGTCGAGGGCGAGGAGGAGGCGCGCGCCGCGCTCTCGCGCGCGCTCGAAGAGGCGGGCCACCGCGTCGTCGCCTGCGACGACGCCCCGTCGGCCCTGCGCGCCGTCGGCCGCGAGCGCTGCGACTTGGCCATCCTCGACGCCGAGCTGCCCGGCACGAGCGGGCTCGCGCTCTGCCGCCTGCTCCGCGCGCGCGGCGGCGAGGCCCGCCGCCTGCCCGTCATCGTCGTCTCCGCGCGCGACGACGAGGGGCAGAAGCTCGAAGCGATCGCCGCCGGGGCGGACGACTTCGTCGTCAGGACGGCGAGCGCGCGCGAGTTGCTCACGCGCGTCGGCGCGCACCTCGACGCCGCCGAGCGACAGCGCGTGCTCGAAGGCAAGAACCGCGAGCTGGCCTTCCTCGCCGACTTGGGCCGCGGGCTCCTGCACGCGCTCAGCCCGGCGGAGGTCGCGCGCCGCGTCGCCGGCATGACCTACGAGGGCGCCGACGCCGCGCTCTGCGCCGCCGTCCTCTTCAAAGACTTCGGCCAGACGGCCGACGCCGCGCGCCGCGCCGAAAGCCTCACGCTCTGCGTCTTCGACCGCGAGGGGAGCGCCGAGGAGGACGCGCGTCTCCTGAACGCCGCCCGCCTCGTCGAGTGGTTGGCCGGCGCGCCCGGCGCGCCCGCGCGCGTCACGTCGCGCGAAGAGTTCTTCCTGCGCGACGCGCGCCACGCGGTCGAGTACGCCGCGCCCCTCCGCTTCGGCGCGCGCGCACTCGGGGCCTTAGTCGTCGGCTTCGACCGCGAGGGCGACTGCGACGAGACGGTCGAGCGCCTCGTCGACGCCGCCGCGCAGCAGGCGGCGCTCGCCGCGCACATCTCGTCTCTCTACGAGGCGGCGCGCGAGTCCTCGCGGATGCTCGCGCGCGAGGTCGAGCGACGCACGGCCGAGGCCGAGGCGCAGCGCCGCTTCACCGAGCAGATAATTGACTCCCTGCCCGTCTCGCTCTACGCGGTCGACCGCGGCTACCGGGTCGTCGCGTGGAACCGCAACCGCGAGTTGGGCGGTCAGGGCATCCCGCGCGGCAGCGCCATCGGGCGCAACGTCTTCGAGGTCTTGACGCGCCAGCCGCGCGACGTGCTCGAACGCGAGTTCGAGCGGGCGTTCGCGACGGGCCGCATCGAGAACATCGAGCAGGAGACGCGCTCGTCCGACGGCACGACTCGCCACTGGCTCGTCAGCAAGGTTCCCATGCGCGGCGACGACGGGGAGATCTCGCACGTCATCACCGTCGGCGAGGACATCACGGCGCGCGTCGATGCCAACCGCGCCGTCGCGCGCACCGAAAAGCTCGCCGCCGTCGGACGCCTCGCCGCCGGAGTCGTCCACGAAATCAACAACCCTTTGGCGACCATCGCCGCGTGCGCCGAGGCTCTGGAGTCGCGCGTCGTCGAGGGCGTCTACGGCGCGACGCCCGAGGTCGAAGACCTGCGCGAGTACCTGCAACTGATTCGCAGCGAGACGTTCCGCTGCAAGTCGATAACGAACGGGCTTCTGGACTTCAGCCGCGCGCGCGCCGGGGAGCACGCGCCGGTCAACGTCGCGGAGGTGGTCGAGTCGGCCGCGCGTCTTTTGGCGCACCAGAAGCGCGGCGCGGCCGTCAAGATCGAGGTCGAGGTCGAGGGGCCTCTGCCGCTCGTCTCGGCCGACGAGGGGCAGTTGCAGCAGGCCGTCATCATCCTCGCCGAGAACGCCATCGACTCGATGCCCGAGGGCGGCACGCTTCACTTGCGCGCGCGCCGCGTCGAGGACGAGGACGGCGCGGCCGTCGCCGTCGAGGTGTCCGACACGGGCCACGGCATCCCGGAGGAGAACCTCGCGAAAATCTTCGAGCCGTTCTTCACGACGAAGGAGGTCGGGCGCGGGACGGGACTCGGCCTCGCCGTCTGTTATGGTATTGTTACCGAGCACGGCGGGCGCATCGCGGTTGACTCGGCCGTGGGGCGGGGGACGACGTTCACGCTCACGCTCCCGGCCACCAAACGGGACGGAGGCTCCGGCAACATTTGACGAACACCCAACCGGCGAAAATCCTCGTCGCCGAGGACGAGCAGAACCTTCGGCTCGTCCTCCAGAAGGAGTTGCAGCGCCTCGGCCACGACGTGCGCGTCGCGCCCGACGGCGAGGCCGCCCTGCGCCTGCTCGAAGAGTCGAACGTCGACGTCGTCCTCTGCGACATCAATATGCCGCGCATGGACGGCATGGAGCTTTTGCGCCGCGTCCACCAGCGGCCGAACCCGCCCGAAGTGGTCATGCTGACGGGCGTCGCCAGCGTCGAGACGGCCATCGAGGCGATGAAGCTCGGCGCGTACGACTACCTCTCGAAGCCCTACCGCATCGTCGAGTTAGACGCTTTAGTCAAACAGGCCGCGGAGAAGAGAAGGCTTCGCGTCGACAACCAGCGCCTGCGCGCGCTCGCCGCGCGTCAGACGGCGACGCCCGAGATCGTCTACGTCTCCGAGGGAATGCGCGAGGTGATGCGTCTGGTCGAGCGCGTCGCGCCGTCCGACGCGTCCGTCTTGATTACGGGCGAGTCGGGGACGGGCAAGGAGCTCGTCGCGCACGCGATTCACAGACTGTCGCACCGCGCCGAGGGCTCCTTCATCGACCTCAACTGCGCGGCCATTCAGGAGACGCTGCTTGAGTCGGAGTTGTTCGGCCACGAGGCGGGCGCGTTCACGAACGCGAAGGCGCGCAAGTTGGGCCTGTGGGAGCTGGCCGATCAGGGCACGATATTTTTGGACGAGATAACGGAGCTGCCCGCGCCGCTTCAGTCGAAGCTGCTGCGCGCCATCGAGACGAACTCGTTCTACCGTGTCGGCGCGGTGCGCAAGGTTCAGGTCGACGTGCGCATCGTGGCGGCGACGAACCGCGACGTGAACGGGGTGGTCGCCGACGGCCGCTTCCGCGCCGACCTCCTCTACCGCGTCAACGGTTTTCAGATCGACATCCCGCCCTTGCGCGAACGCCCCGAGGACATCGAGCCGCTCGCGCGTCACCTGCTGCGGCAGCTCGGCGGCGCTAACCCGCCGGAGCTGACGCCCGAGGCGCTCGGCGCGCTCAAAAACTATTCGTGGCCGGGCAACGTCCGGCAGCTCCGCAACTGCTTGGAGCGCGCGACGCTCCTCGCCAACGACGGGCGCATCACGACGGCCGAGCTCCCGCCCGAGACGCTCGCGCCCGCGCGCGCCTTCGTCGCGCCTTACGCGTCGGCGGGCGTCGCCTCGACCGTCAGCGTGTCGGGGGACGGCGGCGCGGCCGCGCCGCCGCAAGTCCCGCCGCCCTTGCGCGAGGTCGAGCGCCAGCAGATTCTCGCCGCGTTGGAGCAGACCGGCTGGCATCGAGGCAAGACCGCCGAGATGCTCGGCATCTCGCCCTCGACGCTCTACCGACGTCTGCGCGACTACAACCTGACGAAAAGACCCTAAGGCGAAAGCTAAAAGTAAAAAGGCGAAAGGACGAGAGCCTTCGTGGTTCTCGTCCTTTCGCCTTTTTACTTTCGCGTCGAATCAGCCGCCGCCGCCCGTCGCGGTCTTCTGTTTGTTGGGCTGTTCGCCCGCGCGGCGTCGCGCGGCCTCGGCGTCGCGCGCGCGGCCCGCGCGCTCGTAGAGTTCGGCGAGGCACTGGAGGAGCGCGGCCGAGTTGGGCTCGACCTTGAGCGCGGCCTCGTAGTGTTTGACGGCCTCCGCCGTGCGGCCCGCCTGTTCGAGCAGCTCGCCCGTCTTGACGCGCGCCTGATACTCGCCGAAGGCGCGCGCGTAGCTCTTGAAGGCGTCGCCGTACTTGCCGAGACGCGCCTGCACCGACGCCATGTTCGAGAGCACTTCGGGCGAGCCGGGCGCGAGCCGCGCGGCCTGCTTGAGTCGCTTGAGCGCGGCCGCGTGCTGGTTGTCGAGCGAGAGCGAGTGGCCGAGGTTGTTTAAGACGTGCACGTTCGCGGGCGCGACCGAGAGCGCGCGCTCGTAGGCCGCAATCGCCGCCTTGTGCTGGCCCGTGCGGGCGAGCGCGAGGCCGAGCAGGTTGTTCGCCTCGACGAGGTCGGGGCCGGTGGCCGAGGCGACGGTCAGCTCCGCGATGGCCTCGGCGACGTAGCCGTGACGCAAAAGCGCGCGGCCCTGCGAGAGGCCGTCGCGCGGGATGCCCTCGATGACGGGAACCCACAGGCGCGGGCGCGCGGCCTCCGCCGTCGTCACGCCCGCGGCCGGGCGCACGACGCGGACGCCGGGCTGCGCCGCGACCGTCTCGGGCTCGACGCGCGCGGCCTGCGCCGACGCATCGACGCCCGGCGTCGTCGCCGTGCTCTGCGGCGCGGATAAGACTTCCATCGGCCGAACGGTCTGCGGCGCGGCCGTCGTCGTCTGAGAGACGCTCACGACGTTAGTCGTCGTCGAAGGCTTCGGCTCGGTCGCGTCACTCGTCGGCGCTGAAGCGGCTTCGCTCGTCTTCTCGCCCGCCCGACGCTTCGCGGCGTCGCCCTTCCTCTTCCCGCCGCCGAACAGGCGTCCGAGCGCGCGGAAGGGCGCGGTGATGGCGCGCACGAAGGCGTTGCCCTTCGGCTTCGACTCGGCAGTCGTCGCGTCGGCGTCGGCGCGCGCGGAGAGGTCGGCCGTCTCGACGCCGCTCGCGCGCTCGTCCGCCGCCGCGGCGGCTGCTTCGACGTGCGCCGTCTCGTTGTAGACGACGACGCCGCGCGCCAGAAGCGAGCCCGACGACGCGGCGCAGAGCGTGACGGCGAGCGTCAAGGAGATGAGTCGGCGCTTGTGCAAGGTGTGGCCTCCGGATTTTCGTGCTTTAAGGCGCGGTCGGGTCGGGCGCGCGGGCGCGTGAATTATATGACATCGTCGGGAGGATTCACAGGAGGGGCCGACGCGGCCTCGCGCCCGACGACGCGCAGGACGGCGTCGGCCGCGCGCGCGGACGCCCCGCCATCGCCGAGCCGCGCGACCGCTTCCCTGAGCTCGCCGCGCACGCGCGCGTTCTCCGTCGGGTCTAAGAGTTTGAGCAGCTCGCGCGCGAGGGTCTCGCCCGTGAAGTCGTCCTGCAAGAGTTCCGTGGCGACGCGCCGGCCGGCGACGAGGTTGACGAGCCCGTAGTGCTCGACCGTGATGAGGCGTCCGAGCGTGTGCCAGTTGACGAACGACTCCTTGTAGACGACGACGAGCGGCGTGCCGGCGAGCGCCGCTTCGAGCGTCGCCGTGCCGCTACAGACGGCCGCCGCGTCCGACGCCGCCAGAGCCTCGCGCGTCTCGCCGCGCACGACGATTAACTTTCCGTCCCGCACGGCGCGGCTCGCATCCTCGTGCGACGCGATGACCCTCTCGGCCTCTTCGCGCGTGCGCGTGTCGGCGAGCGCGACGACGAACTGCGCGCCCTCGCGCCCGCCCCGCACGCGCGCGGCCGCGTCGAGCATCGGCGGCAGGATGCGCTCGAACTCTTTGCGGCGGCTGCCCGGCAGCAGCGCGACGAGGGGCGCGCGCGCGTCGAGCCCGTGAAGTCGCAGAAACTCCTCGCGACCGTCGAGCGCGGGCGCGCGCCCCGCGAGCGGGTGGCCGACGAACTCGACGCGCCCGAAGCCGCGCCGCGCGTACCACTCCGGCTCGAACGGGAGGATGGCGACGAGCAAATCAACGTCGCGGCGGATTTGACGGACGCGGTGCGAGCGCCACGCCCAGAGCTGCGGGCTGATGTAGTAGACGACTTTGACGCCGCGCCGCTTGAGCGCGCGCGCGAGCCGCAGGTTGAAGTCCGGCCAATCGACGAGGACGGCCGCCGCCGGCCTTCGCCGCCCGGCCTCGCGGACGAGCGCGCGGAAGGCGCGCACGAAGCGCGGGAGCGCGCGCCCTATCTCCAACAGTCCGGTGATGGCCAAGTCGTCCTCGCGCACGACCGGCTCGACGCCCGCCTCGCGCAGGCGCGCGCCGGCCGACCCGAAGAACTCGAAGTTGACCTCGGGCGCGCGGTCGCGCAGCGCCGCGACGAGCGCCGCCGCGTGCGCGTCGCCCGACTCCTCGCCCGCCACGACCATCAGCCGCACGGTCTCACGAAAGTTCGCGTGCCCCTCCGCCATCGCGACCGATGATAGCAAGCGCGCGGGCGCGCGCGCGAAGCCGAGGGCGTGAGGCGGGCCTGCTTGTCGCCCTTCGCGGGCGCGTGTTAGCATCGCCGCGTTTCGCAGCAGGCCGGCGCGGTTCGACGAAAACCCTTACACATGGCTTCCCCCGCACGCGTCCCACACACGTTGCCCGCGCCGCCGCGCGCCGCCCTGCGCGCGTTCGCGTGCGCGCTCGCCGTCGTCGCCGCCGTGTCAGTCTTCGCGCCCGCGCGCGCGCAGCAGACCAACCCCGTCGACCGCAAGGTCACGAACCCCGTCACCGACACGCCGAACGTCAACCCGCTTCAGCAGGATCAGCCCTCGCCCGCGCCGCGCACGCGCCCCGCCGCGGCCGCCGGCGCGCAGGAGACGACCGAAGAGCTTTCGGTGCGCGCCGACCGCAACGAGACGAGCGGCCCCGACAACGCGAAGGTCGTCGTCTACGAGGGGAACGTCGACGCGCGCATCGGCATCTACCGCCTTCAGGCCGACAAGGTGTCGGTCTACGAGGCGACGAACAAGGTCGTCGCCGAGGGTAACGTCGTCTTCGATCAGGGCGAGTTCCAGCGCATCACGGGCACGCGCGCCGAGTGGAACTACGCCACCAAGCTCGGCTTCTTCGCCAACTCGACGGGCTTCACCAACCAGACGCAGGACGGCACGATCATCTACTTCAAGGCGTCGCTCGTCGAGAAGGTCGCGCGCGACCGCATCGTCGTCGTCAACGCCGAGGTCACCGCCTGCGACGAGGAGCGCCCGAAGTGGAGCTTCACGTCGAAGCGCGCGACCATCACGCTCAACGACCGCGTGCGCGCGCGCAACCCGACCTTCCGCGTCAAGGGGGTGCCCTTCGCCTACCTGCCCTACGCGTCCGTCTCGATTAAGCCGCGCGACCGCGCGTCGGGTTTTCTGACGCCGACGTTTTCCGGCTCGGGCAAGAAGGGCTTTCGCATCTCGAACGCCTACTACCAGACGCTCGGCCGCTCGGCCGACGTGACGCTTCGCAACGACATCTTCACGGGCCGAGGCATCGGCATCGGCGCCGACTTGCGCACGCGCGCCAACTCGCGCTCGTACCTCAACGCGGGCTTCTACGCCATCAAGGATCGCATCTTCGGCGCGCCCGCGAGCCCAGAAAACCCAGATCAGGGCGGTTCGAGTTTTTACGCCGAGGGCGTCCACTACTTCCCGAACGGATTCTTGGCGGCGGCCGACATCAACATCACCTCGAACCTCGCCTTCCGGCAAATCTTCTCCGACACCATCCAGCAGGCCATCTCGCCCGAGGAGCGCTCGCAGCTCTTCATCAACAAAAACTTCGGGGCCTACAGCTTCAACTTCATCGCCCGCACGCAGGTCACGTCGCTCCCCTCCGTGCGCGTCCGCACGCGCAGCCTCCCCGGCATCTCGCTCGACAAGCGGCCCGGCCTCGTCGGCTTCTTCAAAAAGCTCCCGGTCTACTTCTCCTTCGAGTCGAGCGCCGAGGGCGTGAGCCGCAAGGAGACCATCGAAGACCTCGCCGCGTTTCAGGCCGAGGGCGCGACCGGCGCCATCATCACGCCCTCGCTCGTCCAGCGCCTCGACTTCCGCCCGCAGGTCTCCGTCCCGCTTGAGTTCGGCGGGTGGACGGCGACGGCGACGGGCGCCCTGCGCGCGACCTACTACTCGAACACGCTCGACCCGGCGACGCGCGGCGTGACGAGCCGCGACCACGTCCGCGGCTACGGGCAGTTCGAGCTCGACCTGCGCCCGCCCGCGCTCGCGCGCAACTTCCGGCGCAAGGACGGGAGCCTCCGTTTCCGCCACGTCATCGAGCCCTACTTAACTTACCGAAAAATCTCCGGCATCACCGACTTCGAGCGCATCATCCGCTTCGACTCCGTCGAGGCCGTCGCCAACACGAACGAGATCGAGTTCGGCGTCGTCAACCGCTTCTTCCAGCGCCGCTCGACCGAGAACGTCAGCGGCACCGTGCCCGCCGGCGCGACGACGGCGGCGGACGGCGCCGACGCCACTTCCCAAGCGCCGCTTTCGAGTCAGCCCTACGAGGCGCTCTCCATCACGCTCCGCCAAAAATACTTCTTCGACCAGACCTTCGGCGGCGCGCTCATCCCCGGCCGCCGCAATCAGTTCTACCCCATCAACACCTTCTCGGGCTTCACCTACGGCGGAGTGCCGCGCCGCTTCTCGCCGCTCTACGTCGAGGCCCGCCTGCGCCCCTACCGCCCGACCTCGGCCCGACTCCGACGCCTCTCGGCCGACGTGCGCATGAACTTCGACCTCCTCGGCGAGGGCGGCGGCCTGCGCGACCTCGCCGTCACTTTCCAGATCGACCGCCGCGTGCCGGGCCTGCGCATCGTCGAGGCGTTCCAGACCTTCTACTACACGCGCGCCGTCACGCTCGCGCCCTCGCTCAGGCAGTTCAGCGACGTGCGCGGCAACGAGCCCGGCACGCTGCAAGGCTCGCAGTGGAGCCCGTCGCTCTTTCTCGGCGACCGCGACCGCGGGCTCTTCGGCGGCGTCTCGCTCTTCTTCGACTTCCAGAACCGGCCCGACCGCGGGAACTCCTCCCTCGTCAGCTCGACCACCACGCTCGGATACACTTGGGACTGCTGCGCCGTCACCCTCCAACACTTCTCCTTCGACGTGGGGCTGCGCCAAGAGAACCGCTTCGTCTTCAGCTTCCGACTCAACGGCATCGGCACGTTCGGCACCGAGCAGATCGGCCACAACTTCCGCTAACGCGCTTCGGCCCGGCCGTCACATTCTTGACGGCCCGCGGCGCGCGCGTATAAGTGGCGTGTCAAGCAGGTTGTTCCCCTCTCCGGTAACTGACGCCTCACCTCGTAGCAAAGGAGTCCTGCCATGCCAGCGGCATCCCGGCTCGCCGTCCTGATTACGCTCTTGATTACGGGCCTGCTCATCACCTCGACCTTGCCGGCCGTCAATCACGCGAGTCAGAAGAAAGACAGAATCATCAGGAAGGGGGACTTCCCTCAAGAACCCGTGAGGATAACGCTCGTCAAGGTTAAAAAGGGCCGGTCGAGCCGAACAAGAAATTTACCGACGGCGACGACGAGTGGCTCAAGGGTTTCACGCTACGCGTCGAAAACACTTCGGGTAAGCCTATTAACTACATGAGCGTTTCGTTGGTTATTCTAAGACCCGAAGAGCAAGAGGCGCCGGGGCAGATACCCTTTAGCGAATGGCTCAGTTACGGAGTTAGCCCCACCCGGCCGCGCAACGCGGCCCCGATTCAAGCTGCCCCGGCGATACCGCCGGGCGGGAATACGGAACTGACACTCTCGGACGAGTCTTTTGAAGTAAACAAGACCCTGCTTAAAAGGCTCGGCTTCCCCGATAGCATCGAGCGAGTCGAATTGATAGTGCAGGACGTCGGCTTCGAGGATGGCACGCTGTGGAGCGCGGGGAGGTTGTGGCGGCGCGACCCGGCCGACCCTGATAAATGGGTTCCGTTAAACCCGCCGGAAGAGCGGATTCCGCCCTCCCGCTCGGGCGGCGAGAGTACGCGGGAGAAGAGTTTCATTAGTATCATCGCGGCGGGTTGGATGGCGGAACCGAAAGGGCCGCTTTTTTTAACCCTAAAACGTCTCGGCCGCATTACCGCTGGCAGTCGGGTCAGGAGCCCTGCGAGCGGGTCGGGCCTCGGTTGACGAGGACTTGCTCTGGTGAGTGCGTGGCGCATACCCGGATCCTCCATGGCAACGAGTTCCGCTACCGCGCTAAGGTCAACGGGAGGGGAAGAAGCGACGCCGGGAGGTGGGCCTGCGACGTGTTCCTGATTCCGGGCGATCAGGGCGCGCGCCCGAGGTTCTTTTCGCGACCCCGCCTGTGTTAAAATCCCCGCGCCTCAACGGAGCGCGCTCCCCGCCGCACGCGGCCGCAGGATTTCGAGCCGTCTCTTTTAATCCCTTTACAACAGTTCGGACGAGGTCGAGCATGAGTAGTTTGAAGTTTCGCCTGTCGGCTACGGCCGCGCTGTGCGCCGCTCTCTTCGCCGCCGCGGCCACCTCCCCCGGCGTCCGCACGGACGCCTCGGGCCGCGCCGCGCAGGTGCGCGAAGACGCCGGCCGCGCGCTCGCGCGCTTCGACGAGATGCGGCTCGACCCCGCGGCGGCCGCCGGGGAGGCGCGCGAAGGGCGCGGGCTCACGCTCCAGACCTCGCGCGGCCCGCTCGCCGTCGAGCTTGAGCCGTTCGACGTGCGCGCGAAGAACTGGCGCGGCGTGGCGATGACGGCCGACGGGACGGCGGTCGAAATCGAGCGCCCGCCCGTCGTGACCTACAAGGGGCGCGTCCCCGCGTGGGGCGGCGCGGCCGCGCGCTTCACGATTGACGGCGAGCGCGTCGAGGGCCTCATCATCGCGCGCGACGGGATGCACTTCGTCGAGCCCGCGCGCAACTTCTCGCCCTCGGCCGACAAAGACCAGCTCCTCTTCTACTCCGAGCACGACGTGCGCGCCGAGAGCTTCGGCGAGTGCGGCGTGACTCTGGCCGAGCGCGTGGAGGTCGGCGCGGCGCGCGTCGAGAGCGAGGGCTGGCAGACGCAGAAGGGCGTCGCGCCGCCCGAGCTCTTCTCGCCGCGCCCCGAGCTTGAGCTCGCCACCGAGGCCGACTTCGAGTACTTCCAGTTCTACAAAGTGCGGACGCCGAACAACACCGACGCGCAGGCGACGGCCGAGGCGCTCGCCGAGATAACGAGCATCGTCAATCAGGTCGACGGCGTCTACGAGTCGCAGCTCGGCATCGAGATTCGCATCGTCCACTCGCGCGTCTGGCAGACCAGCAACGACCCCTACAACACGAACAGCGCCGGCACGACGCTCTCGCAGTTCCGCTCCGATTACGATTCGAGCTTCGCGCCCGCGCCCGCCCCGCGGCGCGACCTCGCGCACCTGTGGTCGGGCAGGGACTTCGAGGGCGGCACCATCGGCGTCGCCTACCTCGGCTCGGTCTGCGCCGACCCCTCGCTCTCCTACGGCCTCTCGCAGCAGTTGACCCAGTCGGCGCAGAAGGTCGCGCTCACCGCGCACGAGATCGGCCACAACTTCAACGCCGAGCACCCGAACCAAGCCGACCCCGCGCCGACCAACTGCCCGAACGACTCGGCGACCAACACGCCGACCATCATGAACTCGTTCATCACGCCGTCGGCCACCTTCTGCCAGTACTCGCGCGACCAGATTACGAACCACACCGCCGCGCGCGGCTCGTGCCTCGCCCGCCTCGCCCAGCCCGGCTGCGCCTACGCCGTCACGCCCGCCACGCGCCGCTTCGACGCGGCCGGCGGCGCGCAGACGGTTCAGGTCGCGACGGGCGCGGGCTGCAACTGGGGCGTGGCCGAGGGCGCGCAGTGGCTCACGGTGTCGTCGGGCGAGACGGGCACGGGGCCGGGCGCGGCCGTGCTTAACGTCGCGGCCAACACGGGCAGCCCGCGCGCGGCGCGCGTCGACGTGGCCGGCCGCACGCTCGAAATCAATCAGGACGCCTCGCCCAACTGCTCGACGACGCAGCTCGCTTTAGACCAGACGGTCGCGGGCGCGCTCGCCGCCGGCGACTGCCATTCGGGCCAGCCCGAACGCCCCAACTCCTTCGTCGACCTCTACACCTTCAGCGCGCAGGCCGGGCAGCGCGTCCGCGTCGAGATGTCGCAGGCGAACGCGAGCGGCCTCGACACCTTCCTCTACCTCTTCGCGCCGGGCGGCTCGCTCATCGCCGAGCACGACGACATCGTGCGCGGGTCGCTGACCGATTCGCGCATCCCCGTCAACGGCTTCATGACCCTGCCGGCGACGGGCACTTACACCGTCGTCGCCACCTCGTTCGCCGGCGGCGAGACGGGCGACTACACGGTCAGGGTCGTCGCGGCGACGGCCGGGCCGAACTCGGTCTCGCTCTCGTCGTCGTCGCTCGCGGCCGCCGAGGGGACGGGCGCGGGCGGCATCGGCACGAACGGCACGGGCCTGCGCGTCGTCAACGTCACGCGCACGGGCGACATCTCGGAGGCCGCGAGCGTCGACTACGCGACGCAGGGCGGCTCGGCCGACCCGCGCCGCGACTACCTGCTCGCGCTCGGCACGCTCCGCTTCGCGCCCGGCGAGACGACCAAGAGCTTTAACGTCTTCGTCGTCGACGACGTTTACGACGAGCCGGCCGAGACCGTCTCGGTCGTGTTGTCGAACCCTTCGGGGACGACGCTCGGCTCGTTCCCGTCGGCGACGCTCACCATCACGGACGACGACGCGGGCGTGGGCGCGAACCCCGCGCGCCCCGCGAGCTTCAACTCGCGCTTCTTCGTCCGCCAGCACTACTTGGATTTCTTCAACCGCGAGCCCGACGCCGCGGGGCTCGATTTCTGGTCGGGCCAGATAGACTCGTGCGGCGCGAACGCCGCGTGCCGCGAGGTGCGCACCGTCAACGTCTCGGCCGCGTTCTTCCTCTCGATTGAGTTTCAGGAGACGGGCTACCTCGTCTACCTCGCTCACCAATCAGCCTTCAACACGCGCGAGACGCTACCCATCCGACTCTTCCTCGCCGACGCGCACCAAGTCAGCCGCGGCGTCGTCATCGGCGACCCCGGCGCGGAGGCGCGGCTCGAACAGAACAAGGCCGCCTACTTCAACGAGTTCGTCTCGCGCCAAGCGTTCCTCAACGCGTACCCGGCGACGATGACGGCCGCGCAGCTCGTCAACACGCTCGCCAACAACGCCGGCTCGTCCGTCTCGCAGGCCGAGCGCGACGATTTAATCGCGCGCCACGCCGCGGGGCAGCTCACGCGCGCGCAGGTCTTGCGCGCGATTGTCGAGGACGACGATTTTCAACGTCTACACCTCAACCGCGCCTTCGTCCTCATGCAGTACTTCGGCTACCTCAGGCGCAGCCCGCCCGACCCGCCCGAGCAGACGCTCGACTTCGCCGGCTTCAACTTCTGGCTCGGCAAGCTCGAAGAGTTCGACGGCAACTTCGTCGCGGCCGAGATGGTCAAGGCGTTTATCACCTCGGGCGAGTACTACGCACGCTTCGGGCCTTGATCGCGGGCGCGGCCCGCGTGACCGTTTCGGCGCAAAAAAGTAGTTTTTGTGCATCTAACGCGGCGAAAAACGCATCAGAACGGCGGGCCGAAATAGCGTCTTCGCGCCGGCCCGAACCCCCGCAGCGACGGCTCAGAAACAGGCCGTTTTTAACTTAATCAATCGGGCGCGGCCCTCTCTCGTCACCGTTCGGAGGCCGGGAGACTCAAGGCTCTCCCTTGCTTTACAGCCGCCCTTTCCTACAAACAGGAGTCGAGAGAAGTGAACCACAGGCTTAGTTCCCCCACGCCGCCGCGCGCGGGACTTTTGGCACGCGTGCGCCCGCTCGTCGCGCTCGCCCTCGCGCAGTTGATGATGCTCGGGCTCGCCCCGCTCGGCGGCGCGCCCTCGCGCGCGCAGACGACTTCGGCGGCGAAGATTGCCGCGGCCAAGCAGCAGAAGTGGGCGGTCGAGGAGGCCGGCGGCGTCTTCATCGTCCAGCAGGGAGAGGACGGGACGGTCTGCCGCGTCGCGCTGCCGGGCGAGGCCCTGCGCCTGCGCACCTCGCGCGACGGGATGGAGCTGAGGCAGATTAACCACCTCAACGACCGTCGCATCGACGCGAACGGTATGCTCGCCGTCGAGGACGGGACGGCCGCGGCCGCCGCCAACATGACCATCATCCTGCGCGCCACCACTCAGCTCGACGCGAACCCGACGGCCAAAGCCGCCTTCATCGCGGCGGCCGCCAAGTGGGAGGCCGTCGTCAAAGACCCGATTACGGTCATCATCGACGTGGATTTCGGGACGACCGCCTTCGGCGAAGCCTTCCCCTCCGACAACACGCTCGGCGTCACCCAATCGCAGGGACTCTTCTTCGACAACAACTACACGTCGCTCCGCCAGCGCCTCATCAACCGCGCCGAGGACGCCTCGGAGGCGAACATCTACAACGCGCTCCCCGCGTCGAGCGTGCCGACCGACCTCGGCAGCGTCTCGACCGTCGTCGTCCAGAGCCCGAACCTGCGCGCCCTCGGCCTCATCGGCCCCGACGCGCGTAACGACGGCTCGACCGTCCCCGGCGACCCGCCGGCCGTCGCCTTCAACTCGGCCTTCGGCTTCGACTTCGACCCGTCGAACGGCATCAGCCCGGCCCAGACCGACTTCGACGCCGTCGCCGTCCACGAGATCGGCCACGTCCTCGGCTTCGACTCGAACGTCGGACTCCGTGAGGTCGCGCCGACCGCGCCGCTGCATCTGGCGCTCTGGGACTTGTTCCGCTTCCGCCCCGGCACGGGCAGCATCCAGTTCACCAACTCGAACCGCATCCTGACGACCGGCGGCACGCAGGTTCACTACGACGGCGGCCCCGAGCTTCAGCTCTCGACCGGCAACCCGAACGGCGAGAACGGCGACGGCAATCAGGCGAGCCACTGGAAGGACAACCTCGGCATCGGCATCATGGATCCGACCATCGCGCGCGGGCAGCGCGGCGTGATGACGGCCAACGACATCCGCGCCACCAACTTCTTCGGCTACCAGATGGGCGCCGGCCCGGCCGCGCCCGCCAACGACAACTTCGCCAGCGCGCAGACCATCTCCGGCTCGACCGGCCAGATTTCGGGCAGCAACAACGGCGCGACCAAAGAGCCGGGCGAGCCGAGCCACGAACCGGCCGGTAACGCCGGCGGCCGCTCCGTCTGGTATCGCTGGACTGCGCCGGGCACGGGCACGGCCACCTTCGACACCAACGGCAGCAACATCGACACCCTGCTCGCCGCTTACACCGGCACGGCCGTGAGCGCCCTGACGCGTCTCGCCTCGAACGACGACATCGAACTCGGCGAGATTCTCCAGAGCCGCATCCAGTTCAGCGTGACGGCCGGGACGACCTACCACATCGCCGTCGACGGCTTCAACGGCGAGCCGGGCAGCATCGTCCTCAACTGGACGGCCCCGGCCGGCCCGACGCCCACTCCGACGCCGACGCCTACTCCGACGCCCCCGCCGGGCGGGCCGAACACCGTCCAGTTCGCGGTCACTTCGCAGGGCGCCAACGAGACGGCGGCCTCCATCCACGTCAACGTCACGCGCACGGGCGACCTCTCGGGCGCGGCCAGCGTCCGCTACGCGACCGCCAACGGCTCGGCCTCCGACCGCTCCGACTACATGGCGGCCATCGGCACGCTGCGCTTCGCGGCCAACGAGTCGTCGAAGACCATCCGCGTCTTCTTCGTCAACGACCGCTATCAGGAGCCGGCCGAGAACTTCACCATCAGCCTGAGCAGCCCCTCGGGCTGCACGCTCGGCGCGGCGACGACCACCACCGTCGGCATCACGAACGACGACACGGTAAACGGGTCAAGCCCCGTCAAGGCGTCGAGCTTCAACGCGGCCTTCTTCGTCCGCCAGCACTACCTCGACTTCCTGAACCGCGAGCCGGACGCGGCCGGGTTAGCCTTCTGGTCGGCCCAGACGACCAGTTGCGGGAACCCCGACCTTGAGGTCTGCCGCGTCAACGTCTCGGCCTCCTTCTTCCTCTCGCGCGAGTTTCAGGAGACGGGCTACCTCGTCTACCTGACTCATCAGGCGGCCTTCAACACGCGCCACACGCTCGGCTACCGCGCGTTCCTCGCGGACGCGGCGCAGGTGGGCAACGGCTTCGTCGACCTCGCGCCCGGCGCGGACGCCGTACTTGAGGCGAACAAGGTCGCCTTCTTCAACGAGTTCGTTAACCGCGCCGCGTTCGTCGCCGCCTACCCGAGCGCGATGACGGCCTCGCAGTTCGTCAACACGTTGGCGGACAACGCCGGCACGTCCATCTCGCAGGCCGAGCGCCTCACTCTGACGAACGCGCTCGCCGCCGGCTCGATGACGCGCGCGCGCGTGCTGCGCTCGATTGTCGAGGACAACGACTTCGAGTCGCTCCACCGCAACCGCGCCTTCGTGCTCATGCAGTACTTCGGCTACTTCAGGCGCGCGCCGAACGACCCGCCGAACGCGGACTTCTCGGGCTACTCCTTCTGGCTCGGCAAGCTCGAAGAGTTCAACGGCAACTTCGTCTCGGCCGAGATGGTGAAAGCCTTCATCACCTCGGGCGAGTACATCGACCGCTTCGGCCAGCCCTAGCGGCGGCCGACCCGACGAACGCCACGCGC
>DASQDT010000246.1:0-29746 GCA_035634035.1 Pyrinomonadaceae bacterium
AGCCGACAGTCGTCAGCCGAGAAACCCGAAGTGCCGCCGCCGGGCGCGCCGCACGACACGCCCGCGCCGCGGCCCTCAGACCCTGACGCGCCGCCGCTCCCGCCCGACTCGAACCCGCAGCCGCGCGCGCCCGTGCGCGAGCCCGACTCTCCCGCGCCGGCCGGCGACCCGCCCGCCGACGAGCCCACGAGACTCGTCTGAGCGCGGCGCCCGCAGTCCTTCTAACCGCGTCGCTCATCAATTATAATTTCGCGCCGATGGACGTGAGCGTGAGAGACGAGGCGAAGGCCGCGCCCGCGGGCGGGCCCGAACGACCCGCGCGGGGCGCCGCACGCCCGCAAGGACTCCGCGACATCGCCGCGCGCCTCCAATCCAAGCCCTTCACGCCCCACCCGCTCTGGCGCGGCGCGCACGCGCAGACCATCCGCGCCGCCGTGCGCTGGCCGCGCCGCATCCGCATGTTGCGCGAATACCTCGACGCCGAGCGCCGCCTCTTCGAGGTCGAGCCGGGCGTCCGCCTCTTGGCCCACTGCCGCTGGCAGCCGCGCCGCGAGGAGTCGCCGACGCTCCTGCTCGTCCACGGGCTCGAAGGCTCGGCGACGGCCGTCTATATGCTCGGCACGGCGCGCACGGCCTTCCGCGCCGGCTTCAACTTCGTGCGGCTCAACGTGCGCAACTGCGGCGGCACGGAGCACCTGACGCCGACGCTCTACCACAGCGGGATGAGCGACGACCTGCGGCGCGTAATCCACGAACTCGTCGAGCGCGACGGCCTGAAATCACTCTTCCTCGCCGGCTTCTCGATGGGCGGCAATCTCGCGCTCAAGCTCACCGGCGAGTTGGGCGAGGAAGCGCCCGAGGAGTTGAAGGGCGTGGCGGCCGTCTCGCCGTCGCTCGACCTCGCGGCCTGCGCCGAGGCCATCGAGCGCCGCGAGAACCGCCTCTACCAGTGGAGCTTCGTCCGTAGCCTGCGCCGCCACGTCAAGCGCAAGAATCGTCTCTTCCCCGACATCTACGACGCGCGCGACGTGCGCCGCGTGCGCACCATACGCGAGTACGACGAACTCTACACCGCGCGCCACGGGGGCTTCCGCGACGCGGCCGACTACTACGAGCGTTGCAGCGCGCTCAAATTCATCGGACGCATCGGCGTCCCGACCCTCATCATCCACGCGCAGGACGACCCTTTCGTCCCCTTCGGCTCGTTCCGCCACCCCGACGTGGCGTCGAACCCGAACATTCTCCTCCTCGCCCCCGAGCGCGGCGGCCACGTCGCCTTCCTCGCCGGGGAGCGCGGCGAGGAGCGCTACTGGGCCGAGAACCGCGTCGTCGATTTCTTCCGGCTGCTCGCCGACGGGCGCTGAGTCGCGCGGCGGCCCTTGCGCGCGGCGCGCGAATCGAAATAAGCTTCTTGTCCTAAACTTTTCTCCTATGCTGATAGCACTCAAGCTGGCCGCCGTCGTGGTCATCGTCTTCGTCAACGGCTTCTTCGTCGCGGCCGAGTTCGCCTTCGTCGGCGTGCGCCGCCCGCGCATCGAGTCTCTGGCCGAGGCCGGCAACGCGCGCGCCCGCCGCCTGCTCGGCATCCTCGGCAACATGAACGCCTATCTTTCGGCGGCGCAGCTCGGCATCACGCTCGCCTCGCTCGCCTTAGCCATCTTGGGCGAGCCGACCATCGCCGCGCTCATCGAGCCGCCGATCGAGCGGCTGCTCCACGGCAACCTGAGCGACGAGTGGGTCGAGACCATCAAGCACGGCGTCGCCTTCGCCATCGCCTACAGCATCCTGACCTCCCTCCACATCACGCTCGGCGAGCAGGCCCCGAAGCTCATCGGCCTTGAGCGCGCCGAGAGGGTGGCGATGTGGTCGGCGCTGCCGATGGAGATTTTCTACAGAACCTTCAAGCTCCCGATTCACGCGCTCGACTGGGCGAGCGCGCGCATCGTCCGCCTGTTCGGCCTCCACGCGTCGAGCGAGCACGCCTCCAACTACACCGAGGAGGAGATTCGCCAGATCATCGAGATGTCGCACAAGGGCGGCCACATCGAGGCCGACGAGCGGCGGCTCATCGGGCGCGTCTTCGACTTCGCCGACGCCGAGGTGCGCGAGGCGATGGTGCCGCGCACGCAGGTCACCGCGCTCGCCTCGACCGCCACGCTGGCCGAGGCCGAGAAGGCTTTCTGCGAGGGCGGCTACTCGCGCCTGCCCGTCTATCAGGAGCGGCTCGACAACATCGTCGGCGTCCTCTTCATGAAAGACCTGATGCCGTGCCTGAGCCCGACGCAGCGCGCCGAGTTCGACATGGAGACGATGCTCCACCCGCCGCTCTTCGTCCCCGCCACCGCCAAGCTCGGCTCGGTGCTCTCGCAGATGCAGGCGGCGCAGACGCACCTCGCCTGCGTCGTCGACGAGCACGGCGGGCTCGAAGGCATCGTCACGCTGGAAGACCTGTTGGAGGAGATCGTCGGCGAGATCAACGACGAGTACGACGAGGAGTCGCGCTCGCAGATAATCGAGGAGCCGGGCGGGACTTTTCTGCTCGACGGGATGCTGGCGGTGCGCGACGCCAACCGGCGCTTCGACCTGAAGCTCCCCGAGGAGGCGGGCTACACGACGGTCGCCGGCTTCCTGCTCGCGAAGGCCGGCCGGCTCCTGCGGGCCGGCGAGACGGTCGAGCACGACGGCGCGGTCTTCACGGTCGAGCAGGTCGACCGCCGCCGCATCCGGCGCATAAGATTCGTGCCCCCCGCGCCGGCCGAGGACGGCGTCGCCGTCTCCGAGAGCCACGCCTGACGGCCGGCGCGCACCCGGACAGAAGTCCGTCTCCACGCGCGCCACACGACACGGCGGAGACGCCGACCATGAGAGCCGCCCTCCTAACCCTCTGCGTTCTGCTCTGCGCGACGGCCGCGACGGCGCAGATGACCAGCTCGCACGTCGAGGTCGTCACCGTCCACTCGCAGAACGGCCGCTTTTACCTGAAGTCATTCCCCTACGACGACGAGGAGCCGAGCCTGCGCGGCAAGACTCTCGTCTACGAGCGGGGCGTCGCCGCGCCCCTCTACGTCGTCGCGCGCGGCTTCGACCTCGTCGTCGGCGAACAGAACAACCTGCTCCTGAGCGACGACGGCGAGGTCATCTTCTACGCCGTCCCGTGGGGCGCGGACGAGAGCCGGGAGGGCCTGAAGGGCGTCACCTTCTACAGGCGCGGCGAGATAATCAAGAGCTTCACCGAGACGGAGGTCAACGGCTGCGACAAGAAGGCGGAGCGTTGCAGCCTGCTCTACTCGAACTACAACGAGGTCGTCGACAAGGAGCGGAGCAACTTCGGGTCGCGGCTCTACAAAAAGGTCTTTAAGGAGGGCGTCTCCGAGAAGGAGAAGTTTCTCAGCGACTTCCCCGTCTTTAGCTCCGGCGGCGAGGTCTACCTGACGGACTCGAAGCGGAGAGTCCACGTCTTCGACTTCAAGACCGGCGAGCGCCTGCGCTCCGAGCCCTTCGACGAGGTCTTCGAGCGCATCAGGGACAAGGCGCGGCCCGTCGAGATGGAGGTGCAGAGTTTCGAGTCCCCGCCCTCCGCGGATTTCCCGAAACTCAGGGGCGGCCGTGACACCCACGCGGGCCTCGCCGAGCACATCGACATGAAGGCGGCCGACCTGACCGGGGAGCAAGACAAGGATTACAAAATCTACCGCTTCAACCTCAGCGGCCTCCTCGCGCGGGACGGAAGTTTCGAGGTCGAGCAGGCCGAGTTCTACGACGAGCTGCCGCGGGAGAAGATCCTCGAATTCTTCAAGGTCAACCGCTTCGACACGAGTTGGCTGCCGCAGGTCTTCGACAAGTGGCACGTCGACGAGTACTTCTACTTCAGGAAGAAGGACGCGCGGCTGGCGCGTCGCGAGAGGCAGGAGGAGTTGGCCGCGCACGGCCGCGAGCTTGCGAAGAACCTGACGGCCGAATCCATCGGGGGCGTCCACATCCCGAAGGACTTGGGCGAATGCCTCGCGGAGCTGGACAAGCTCCTGACCGAAATCGACAAAAAAGAGATGCGCGAGCTTCCGACGAGAGACGGGATGCTCCGTTACCACCTCACTCTGGGGATGTGGATGAGGAACAACTGGCGTCTGTGGGGCGGCTCGCGGCTGCAAAAGTATTTCGCCGACAGGGGCGTGACGCACCCGGAAGAGATGTCGTCCGTCGTCCTGTACCACTACCACGACTGGCTCCGCGGCAGGCGCGAGACTTGGAAGGAATGGGAGCGCGCTCACGCCGTCAGGTGAGCGGGAGGCTTGATGAGCGACAACAACGCGGCCAACCTCGAACTGCTGTTCGTCCTCGCGGCGATGGTCGTCCTCTTCCTTCTCGCCGTCGTCGCCGTCGTCATCTTCTTCCGCGTCTGGAGCAGGGAGCGGCGGAAGTGAGCGGGCTACTTCTTTAATTTTTTGACTAGCCGCTCGGCGTGGTTGCGCGCGATGAGCGGGAGGCGCTCGTCGGTCTGGAGCTCGGAGAGGACGGGGACGAGCTGCTCGGGGTCGGAGAGCAGGTTGGATTTGAGCATCCGGTCGAGCGCGTCGAGGAGCTTCGGCGCTTCGAGCGGCTGGCTCTCGCGCGCGACCGTCAGGTCGAAGACGAAGATGGCTTGGTCGGCCGCGCGGCGGTACTCGGAGGCGAGCGAGCGCGCCGCCTCGTTCGAAGTGTAGTTGAACTCGGCCGCGCGCTCGCGCCCGCCCGCGCGCAGAGTGAGGCGCGTCTTGCCGAGGTGCGGGAACTGCTTCTCGGCCTGATAACTCTCTTCCGAATCGAGGAAGCGCAGCGTCTCCCAGAGGGCGCTGACGCGCGCCCACGCGGCCGGCGAGAGCGTCAGCGGCTCGACGACCGGCTCGGTGTAGGAGCGCCGCTCGAAGGTGACGCGCCCGCGCCCCGCCGCGTCGTGCTCGACGCGTATCTTGTTGACGACGAAGTCGGGGTTCTCGAACTCGTAGACGTACTGCGCGGCGGCCGCGGCCGGCTTCGCCTCCTTCGCCGCCGCGTCTTTCGACGCCGCGCCGTCGGGCCGCGACTCGTTCGCCTTCGCGCCGCCCGCCGTCGCCGCCGCGCCCGGAGGCGAGCCGCCCTGCGCGTCCGTCTTTACGTCCGCGCGCGAGTTGCGCTTGCCGGGCTGCGGCGTCGGGTCGCCGGCCGAGGCCGTCGCGTCGTTCGTCGCGTTCGCGGCCGAGGATGCTGTCGTCGCCGTCGCGGCCTTCTTCGGCGCGCGCCGCGCCGACTTCTCCTGCGCGGCGGCAGCGCAAACAGCCGCGCCCGTCAAGACGAGCGCGGCCGCGAGTGCCGTAACGAAAAATTTCAACTTCGTCTGTCTCACTCGAACCTGACCGAGACGAGCTTCGAGACGCCCGCCTCCTCCATCGTCACGCCGTAGAGGGCGCGCGCCACCTCCATCGTCCGCTTGTTGTGCGTGATGACGATGAACTGCGTGTTCTCCGACATCTCCGTGATCTTCGTCGTGAAGCGCCCGATGTTCGCCTCGTCCAAAGGCGCGTCCACCTCGTCGAGCAGGCAGAAGGGCGACGGGTGGTAGCGGAAGATAGAGAGGACGAGCGCGAGCGCCGCCATCGCCTTCTCGCCGCCCGAGAGCAGCAGCACGTTCTGAAGGCGCTTGCCGGGCGGCTGCGCGACGATGTCGATGCCCGACTCTAGCACGTCGTCGGCGTCTATCAAACTCATCTCGCCGCGCCCGCCGCCGAACAGCTCTTGGAAGAACTGTCCGAAGTTGCGGTTAATCTCCTCGAAGGCGTGGCGGAAGCGCTCGCGCGAGCGGCGCTTGATCTCGCGCAGGGCCTCTTCGGTCGAGGCGATGCCGTCGATGATGTCCTGCCGCTGCGTGGTGAGGAACTGAAGGCGCTCCTCGTTCTCGGCCAGCTCTTCGAGCGCCATCATGTTGACCGCGCCGAACGATTCGAGCCGCGCGCGCATCTCCTCGACGCGCGCCCGCGACGCCTCAAGGTCGAACCCTTCTTCGATCTGCTGCTCGCGCGCCAACTCTTCGAGCGGCTGGCCGAGCTCCGACATACACGACTCGCGAAGGTAGCTGAGGCGCGCGCCCGTCTCCGCGCGCCGGACTTCCAGAGAGGCGCGCGCGTCTCTGGCGTCCGAGGCCCGCTGGTGCAGCTCCGTCAGCTCGGCGGCGAGCGCGTCGGCCCGCTCGCGCGACTCGGTCAGTCGCGCCGACGCCATCTCGACGGCCGCACTCAGGGTGGCGCTCTCGCCCTCGAAGTCGGCCGCGCTCTCGTCGAACTCTTCGAGCGAGTGACGCAACTGCGCGAGGCGCGCGCTCATCTCCTCGGCCTCCGAAGTGTGGCGCGCGAGCCGCTCGCGCAGCTCGCCCGACTCCGACTCCATGCGGCGCATCTCGGCCGTCGTCGCGCGTCGCCTTTCGGCGGCGGCGGCCGCGGCGGCGCGCTGCGCGCTCAGGCGCTCGCTCTCCTCCTCGGCCGCGCGGCGCGCGCTGGCCAGCGTGTCGGCCGCGCTCGCGATGGAAGCGGTCGCGGCGAGGCGGGCGCTCTCGGCCGCGTCGGCCTCGGCGGCGTGCGTGTCGCGGCGTTCTTGTAGCGCGCTCTGCTCCTCGGCGAGTCGCGCGGCGTCGTCGGCGACGACCCTCATGTGGCGCTCGGTGCGCTCGATCTCCTGCGCGAGCTGCGCGGCGTTGAGCTCGCGCGCGACCTGCTCGCGCTCCTCGCGCCCGATGGCGTCGTTGAGCAGGACGAAAGCGTCTTCGAGCTCGCCCAGACGAGCGCGCGCGGACGAGGCGGCCTCTTCGGCGAACACGAGGTCGGCTTCCAAGCCGACCGCCCGCGCGCCGAGCTCGCGCATCTCGCGCTTGAAGGCGAGCAGGCCCGCGCCGTTTTCGGAGACGAGCGGCCCGCCCGCCGCGAGTATCTGGCCGCCGACGGCCCACTCGCCCTCGGGCGTCACGCACATCTCCTCGTCCCCGAGCGAAAGCTCCGTCGCCTGCTCGATGTCGTCGGCGACGAGCGCGTTCATCTCGCGCGGCAGAGCGCGCCGGAGCACGGCCGCTATTTCGCGCGGCGCGCCGAGCAGGTGCCAGACGCGGAGCTGTCCGCCCGCGGCGGCGCGCGCCTCGGCCAAAGTCGCGCCCGCGCGCAGGGCCTCGTCGCGCAAAGCCTCCTCGTCGGTCTTCTCCTCCTCGCCGGCGCCCCCGTGCTGTCCGGCGACGAGGAAGGTGGCGCGGCCCGCGCCCGCGGCCCGGAGCCAGCCGGCGGCGCGCAACGCGTCGTCGGGCGTCGGCACGATGACGGATTGCAGGTAAGCGCCGAAGACGCTCTCGACCGCCGGCTCCCAGTGCGGCTCGACGCGGAGCACGTCGGCGAGCGTCGCGATGGCGCGAAACTCTTTCGCAGGGTCGTCCTCTTGCGGCGCGCCGAAAATGCGCTGGACGGCCTGCGAGTAGAGCGAGCGCTGGGCGTCAATCTCGTCGAGCGTGTCGAGGCGGTGACGGACGCGCGCCGACTCGTCGCGCACGCGCTCGTGGCGCGCGGCCGTCTCGGAGACCTCGGCGCGCGCTTCGGCGACGCTGCGCGCCGCCTGCTCGCGCTCGGCCGTCAAGGCGTCGAGTCGCGCGCGCGCCGTCCGTATCTCCTCGCCGAGGCGGGCGGCCTGCTCTTTGGCGTGCGCGTGCGCGGCCCTCGCCCGCTCGCCCTCGCGCGCGAGCCCTTCCGCTTGCTCGGCCATCTTGGCGAGCGCCGTTTCCAACTGCCGGCCGATTTCGCGCAGGCGCTCGACGACGGCCGTGTGCGTCAGAAGCTCGGCGCGGGCCGTCTCGATGACCGACTCGGCCTCGGCGACCTCGGCGACTCGCTGCGCGTAGGCGGCCTCGGCCGCTTCGAGCAGACGGGCCGTCTCCTCGCTCGCCTCGCGCAGTTGCGCGTCGGTGAGACGCAGGCCCTCGCCCTCGCGCTCGGTCGCCGCGAGACGCGCGCGCAGGCCCTCGGCCTCGCGCCGCACCTCCTCGATGCGCCGCTCAATCGAGGCGGCCTGTTCTTCTTGATAAGCGCGCTCGCGCTCGCGGCGGTCGCGCACCAGCGCCGACTCCGCGACGGCCGCGCGCGCCTCGGCCAACTCGTCCTCGCGCGCGCGCGCGTCGGCGGTCGCGCGGCGCGACTCCTCCGCGCGCGCCTCAAGGCGCGACGTGCGCTCCTCGACTTCGCCCGCCGCCGACGACAGGCGCGCGCGCAGGTCTTCGAGCAACTCGTTGAGCGAGCGCTCGTCGGCGACGTAGACGCGGCGCAGGAGCTCGCGCAGGTCTTCGCGCAGTTGCTGGTAGCGGCGCGCCTTCGCGGCCTGACGCCGTAGCGAATTCACCTGACGGTCGATCTCCGAGATGATGTCGGAGACGCGGCTCAGGTTCTGTCGCGCGCCGTCGAGGCGGGCCTCGGCCGCGCGCTGGCGGACGCGAAACTTGGTGATGCCGGCGGCCTCTTCGATGAGCGTGCGGCGATCCATCGGCTTGGCCGAAAGTATCTGGCCGATGCGACCCTGCTCGATGATGGCGTAGTGCGCGCCGGAGAGGCCCGTCCCCGAGAAGAGGTCTTGGATGTCGCGCAGGCGGCAGACGCGCCCGTTGAGAAGGTACTCGCTCTCGCCCGAGCGGTAGAGGCGGCGCGTGACGGTGACGGTCTCGCCCGGCGCGAAGTCGAGCTCCATGCGGCGCGGGCGCCAGTGGCGTTTGTGTTTGACCTTAGGCGTCGCGGCGTCCGGCGTCTGCGCGTCGGCGACGACGAGGGACGTGTCGCCCGTCGGCGCGTCGGCGGAAGGTTCTTGAGAGTCTTGCCGAATGGAATCTTGAGAGATCGGCTGAAGCGCGTCGGCGGCCGGGGCGGCGTCGTGCGACTCTTCGGCGGCGATGGCCGGGGCGAGTTTCTCCTCGACGGCCTCGGTCTGGTCGTCAATCTCTTGGAGCGCCGAGTCGATGTCGTCGACGTCGCGCTCGTCCTCGTCCTCGACCGTCTCGTCGCGCACCAGATGCAGGACGACTTCGGCCATCCCCGAGGGCAAGCGGTTGCGCGAGCCCTGAAAGATGACGTCCTTCATCTCGGCGCCGCGCAGTTGCTTGACCCTCTGCTCGCCGAGCACCCACGCGATGGCGTCGGCGACGTTCGACTTGCCGCAGCCGTTCGGGCCGACGACGCCGGTGATGCCGCTGCCCGTGAAGACGAGGTCGGTGTAGTCGGCGAAGGACTTGAAGCCTGAGATTTCCAGTCGTTGGAGTCTGAACATTCGCTCTCTTGGTTTTCCGTGGGTTCTCTACGGTTCGGGTCGGACGGGCGCCGCGGACACAGTCCCTAGAGCGCCTCGCGGAGAGGCACACTATATGTTGGAGCGCGGCGCTTGTCAAACTGTAACTTGAAGTCAGCCGCGCTTATTGCTGTTAGGACGCGGCTTAACGCGAGGAGGCCCGGCCGTCAAACTTTCTTGACGGCCGGGCCTCTCGGTCGTGTGAATTGTCGTCAGCCGCCCGAAGGGGCGCGGCCGAGTGCGTGTTCGAGGAAGGCCAAGACCGGGTTTCCGGGCTCGTCGAACCACTCTTCGAGGAGTCGGAGCGCGGCGACGGGCGTCGGGTTCGGGTCTTGGCCGCGGTCGTCGGGCGTGCCGTTGCGGCCGAACCTGCGCCGGTACTCGCTCGACGTGATGAACGCCTTGATCATCTCGGCCCGGCGGACGCGTCCGAGCGCGACCGACTCGTTGCTCAAGTCCTCGCCCGGCTGGCTGAACTGGTTCAGCTTCGTCAGCCAGAAGTCGTAGCCGACGAAGTTGCCGTCGGGCGCGTCGTTCGGGTTGCGGCGCAAGTACCCGAAGTACTGCATCAGGACGAACGCCGGGTTGTACTGCGCGTTGTAGACCGACTTGCTCTCGACGACCGCGCGCAGGCCCCGAGCGCGCTTGTCCTGAAGCGTCGTGCCCGAGTCGTAGGCCGCGCGCGCGGCGTTGCGCTCCTGCGTGGTCGGCGTCACGCCCGACGTGGCGAAGAGCTTGTCGATGTATTGGTCGCGCGTCAGGCTCTCCGGGTAGTCGGCCTTGAAGTCCGTGCGCTGCACCCAGCGGAGCGAGAAGGTCTGCTTGTTCTGTTCGAGCTGCTGTGTCCAGTTCCCCTGCCCGACGACGACGCCGCGCCCTATCTCCTGCGTGTCGCGCAGGAACTCGCCGTAGCGGGGCAGCCCGCGCGGTCGCGAGCCCGAGTTGACGAACGAGGCGCGGTAGTGGCGGAAGACGAAGTAGCCGGTGTTCTGGAACTCGACGGAGAGGAAGAAGGCGGCCGAGACGTTGACGCGCCGGTCTTCGCGGCACGCCGCGTCGTTCCCGCACGCCTCTATCTGCGACTCCCAGAACGCCTGCCCGTTCGCGTCGGATTGGCGGTTGAGGAAGTCGTGGTAGTGCGCGCAGACGAAGGTGGCCGTCTCGTCGATGATGTTGCCCTGACGGTCGGCCGTCTCGTTGTCGTCGATGCGCACGAGTGCGGACGAGCGCGCGCCGAGCGTGCCGCCCGTGACGTTGCTGAGGACGACGCGCGCCTGCTCCGAGCCCTCGGCGTAGCCGTCGTCGTTGATGAGGAGGACGAACTGCTTGCTCGTCTCTCCGGGCGCGAAGGTGAGCGTCCCCGTGGCGAAGGTGAAGTCGCCGCGCTGCCCGGCCGTCTGGTTCTGCGCGACGTACTTGACGGTGGTCGTCCCGCCCGTCGGGCCGCTGCGCTGGACGGTGATGATGCGCGCCAGACACCCTTCGACGACCGGGTAGACGCTCGCGCTGAACTGCACGACGACCTGCGCCGGGTTCGGAGTCGGCCCCGGAGTCGGACTCGGGGTGGGCGTCGCTCCCGGCGTCGGGGTGGGCGTCGCCCCCGGGGTCGGGGTCGGAGTCGGCCCCGGCGTCGGGGTCGGGGTCGGGGTCGGCCCCGGCGTCGGCGTCGGCGTGGCCGCGCCGCAGGCGAGCGCCGTCGAGCAACTGCCGACGGTGAACTCCGTGCCGCCGCGCGTGATGTCGCGCTTGCCGCGCGAGTCGCCCGAGGTGAAGGACGAGCCGCGCAGGCCGGCTAAGACCTTCCCCGTGGTGATCGCGCCCTTCGTCGCGAACGGGTTGAGTTTGCTGACAGAAACCTTGACCGTGATGGTGTCCGTGGCCGGGTCTATCGTGCCGCAGTCGGCCGCGCCGCGCTCCGTGTAGGTGATGGAGCCGTCGGGGTTGCGGACGGCCGTGCCGAAGGTGAACGTGCCGGCGGGGCCCGTGTCCGTGTTGGCGCGGACGTAGAACTGGTCGCCCAAGTCAGAGACGGCGAAGCTGTAGTCGCCGACGGGGCTGATGCCCGTGCCCGGCGCGTTGGCCGTGAAGTGCATACGCCAGTTGGCGGCCGGCGGGACGGTCGCCAGCTCCGAGACCTTCATGCGCGCGACGATGACGGGCTGTCCGCTCGCGTTCGTCTCGCAGGAATATTTGACCGAGAGGATGTCGAACGGGTCGTTGGCCGGCACTTCGGCGAGCAGGCCCGTGACGGCGTCCTGCGCGAAGTCCGTGACCTGAGAGCCGTCGGCCGGCGTCGGGACGGGCGCGGGCGTGGGCCCCGGCGAGGGCACGCCGACCTTGCCCTTGATGCTCGGGCCGGTCGCCTGACGCGTGACGTAGGTGTGGCCGTCGAAGTCGTTGTGGTCATCGGTGTAGGCGATGACGGCCGCGCCGGTCGGGTCGAAGGAGATCTGGAAGTAGTCAATCAGATTCCGGTTCTTGTCGCCGAGCGTGCCGCCGAGGGAGATGTTGCTGCCGTGGATGACGTGGTCGCTGGCCGCGACTTGGCGGAAGGTCGGGCTGGCGTCGGTCGCGTTCTGGCTCTGCGCGAAGAAGACCTTCCAGCGCGCCGTGTCGCTGTTGGTGGCCGAATCCGTGCCGTACCAGACGACGCCGACCGAGCCGATCTCGGGGCCGGTCTCGATCCACGGCATCAGAGACGTGCGCGTCTCCGTGCCGTCGCTGACGCGGACGCGCGGGCTCCACGTCGCGCCCTTGTCGGTCGAGTGGCGGAGGTAGATTTGCGAGCCGTCGGAGTAGGCGACGTAGGCCGTGCCGTTGGGCGTGCCGTCGTCGGCCACCTTGACGACGAAGAAGATGTTGGCCGGGTCTTCGTCGGCCGCCGTCACCTGATGGCAGGTGTAGGTGAGCGGCTCGGCCCCGACGCGCAACGGGTCTGTGCCGGGGACTACGGGCTCGCCGACGCAGACCTGACCCGACGAGCCGCTGATGTAGACCGTGCCCGTCGCCTGATGGACGTCGATGTAGCCGGCCTGCCCGATGGCTCCGGCCGTGCGGGCCGGGCCGTAGGTGAGGCCGCCGTCGACCGAGCGCTGCACCTGCGAGACGGCCGGCGCGAGCGTGCGGTAGAAGATGTAGACGACGTCCTTGCCGTAGAACTCCTGCCACTGGCGGTCGTCGCCGGGGATGCCGCCCGTGATGTTGCCGGCCGGGTTGTTGGTGAAGTTCTGCCCGCGGTCTTGCGAGCGCTGGGTCGAGATGTTGGCCGCGACGAGGCTCGACGCCGAGAGCGTCGGCGGGTCGTTGGTCGCGCCCGTCCCCGGATTCGGGAAGCCGACGGCGATGTCGATGTCGCCGCCGCCGTCCGCGCCGACCTGCACGGACTCGTCATCCGTGAACGAGTCGGGCTGGCCGCGGTAGACCCACTTGCGCATGTAGCCGTCGAAGGCCGGGTTGGCCGCGTTGTTGACGGTCGGACGGAGGTCTATGTACCAGAGGTCGACGCCCGCGGGGACGCCGCGAATCGCGCCGACGTAGGTGTTGCCGAGGAAGTCCGTGCGCAGTGACGGCTCGCCGTCGCGCGCGGCGACGGGGGCGCGCAGGGTGACGTTGGGCGTGAACGTGATGCCGCCCTTGACGTAGGTCGCGGCGCGCGCGGTCGGCGCGGAGACGACCGAGGCCGTGGCCTCGTACTGCCGCGTCGGGTCGACGGGCGGGGGCACGGCGTAGTAGACGACGCGCACCTTGTAGAGGCCCGTGCCGTGTGTCGAGGGGTCGATGGTGGCGTGCTCCTCGCCGAGGATGCCGTTGGTCGCGCCGTTGCCTGAGCTGGCGACGAGCTGGCCCGTGCACTTGCCGGTGGCCGGGCACGTGCCGCCCTTGTAGATGACGAGGTCGTAGTCGTCGGAGGGGAGAAACTGTAGGTCGACGGGAATGACCTTGCCCGCCCAGACGCCGGGCAAGACCGTGAGGTCGAACGTGTCGCAGGTCAGCCCTTCGGTGCAGCCGGCCTCGCCGTCGAGCGGGTCGGTGGTGGCGCCGCCCGTCGCCGTGCCGCGCCACGTCCCCGTGAAGGGCGGCACGGGCCCGGTCGTCGCCATCGAGCCCGACGGCGGGTTGGCCGCGCGCGTGACCTGCTCGACGGGCGTCGGCGCGAAGAGCGCGGCCGCGATGACGGCGAGCGCGGCGAGCGCGGCGAGTAGTCGTAAGCGAGTCGCTTCCGTGTCCCCCTGAGAGGGAGAAGTCCTGCCTTGTGGATTCATCTTCGGCCAGCTCCTTAAAGAGGTGAGTGTGGCGTCCGTCGGGCGACGTGGACGCCGGGGCCAACAATGGCGCGGCCCTTTGGGCAGGGATGGCCGCGCACGCGAGAAGCCGTAGAAACTCTCGTTCGGGAGACTAGGGGTTTCAGGCTGATTTCAGGTGGGGGAGTTTATATCACAGTTGCGCTCAAAATCCGAGCGCCGGTAGTGGAAAAAGTGTGCGGAGTCTCTAGTCTTTCGTCGCGAGCGAGAGAAGGTAGACGACGCGCGCGCGGCGGTTCGGGCCTTTGGCGACGAGGCGGTAGTCGCCCTCGGGGCGCTCGACGCTCCACGCGATTTCCGTGTCGCCGGAGGCGACGGCGCGCGCCGGGTCTCCGAGTTTCTCGAACGGAATCTCGCGCCCCTCGCGCACGAAGCCCGTCACCCACTGCACGCGCCCCTTCGCGTCCGTCTTGTAGGCGACGGAGGTGAAGTCGGTCTCCTTGAGCGTCCAAGCCTCTTTGCGCCCGCCGTCGCGCGTCGCGCGGCCGCCGACCGTGCCGAGGTCTTTGAGGCGCGCGTGCGCCTCCTCGATCGTCGTCCCGACGCCGACGCCGAGCACCGAATCCGTGACGCGCGGCGGCGTCGCCTGCGCGGCGAGACACGCGAGCAAGAGTAGGGACGCGAGTTTCATATCTTTCGGGCCTCCTGACGGTTCGTAAAAATTTCATGCGAGGCGCGCCTGACGGCCGTCAGCGCCCGCGCACGTCGTTGCGCACGTAGAGAACCAAGTCGACGCCGGGCCGCAAGGTGTAGACCGCGCCCGCGCGCCTGTAGGCCGGGCCGAGCTGCGCGCGCAGCTGCGTCGCCTCCGGCTCTTTCGCGCTCCCGATGACGACTGTGTCCGTGTACGCGCCGGGCCGCCCGTGGAAGCCGACGTTCCTGTAGTGGTTCAGGTACCACGGCAGCGGCCAGTACTCGGGCGCGGCGACGGCGATGTGCGTGTCCTCGCCCGTCCCGGCGCGCTCGGCCGCGCGCTCGATCTCTTCGAGCAGAGGGAAGATGTCGCGCTTCGTGTGCGAGTAGACGTAAGGGTAGCGGTCGTTGTCGTACTCCCTGAAGTTCAGGATCACCGCCTGCACCAACGCCACGAGGAGCGCGAACCCCAGAACGGCGCCGACGGCCGCCTTGCGCTTGAAGCCCGAGCGCGCGGCCCACGCGTCGAGCTCCGAGATGCCGTAGCCGGCGGCTAAGGCCATCGGGACGGTGAAGTTGAGCATCAGCCACGGCGTCTTGTAGGGGACGAGCGAGTAGGCGGCGAGCGTGCCGAAGGCCCACGCGCCCGCGAAGACGGCGAAGCGGTTGCGCGCGCGGTAGAGCGCGGCGGCCGAGCCGCAGACGGCGAGCAGGAACAGCGGCAGCTCCTCCTGCCCCGACCACTTCAGGTACGTGTGAAAAGGCTTCGCGTGAAACTCGCTCACGCCCGTCTTCGTCCAGACCTGAAGCGCGGCGACGGCGTCGGTGATGCCCTTCGGGTTCTTAAAGAGGGAGGAGTAGAGCAGGATGTTGATGACGAGAAAGACGATGACCGCGCCGCCGAAGAGGATGACGAAGCGCGCCGGGTCGTCGAGCGGGATGCGCGAAGCGGCCCCGTCGCCCGCGTCGTCGTCGCGCCTCCGTTCAGCCCAACTGAGAGAACCGGCGAGCCTCATGTAGCCCCACGCCACGCCCCACGCGAGCAGGAGCACGACGGCCGTGATGATGGCCGTCTCCTTCGTCGCGAACATGAGCGCGGCCGACGCGGCGGCGAGCATCAGGTAGCGCGCGCGCCCCGTGTCGTAGTACCAGACGGCGGCGACGACGATGCCGAGCGCGAAGAGGACGAACAGCGACTCGTGTATGAAGTAGCGTGACTGGTAGACCGCGCCGGGCGAGACGGCGACGAGCGCGGCGGCCGCGAGCGCGCCGAGCGTGCCGAGGTGGCGGCGCAGGCAGAGGACGAGCACGACCGTCGCCACGCCGCACAGCGCGGGGACGATGCGGACGGCCTCCTCGTTGAGCCCGAACAGCCAAGCCGTCGGCAGCGCGAAGTAGTAGAGCGTCGGCCCGTGGTAGTTCGTCGGGTCGTAGACGTAGCGGCCGTGGCGGACGAGGTTGGTGAGGAAGAAGCCGTTGACGCCCTCGTCGTGGTGCATCGGCTTGAGGGCGAGCGCGACGAGGCGCAAGACGGCGGCGAGGAAGATGACGGCCCCGCTGCCGAACGTCCAGACGCGGCTGGAGCCGGCGGGCGCGTCCGAATCGGGCGCGTCCCACCGAAAAGCGCGCGGGTCGCGCACGGTTGCGAACGCGTTCTGCGGCGGGTTAGGCGCGCCCTTCGGGCGTCGCTTACCCCCGCGCCGTTTTGTAGAGGACGAAGCCACCGACCTGACCGACCTTCCTGTAGCGTTGGAAGAAAGCCTCGTTGACGGACAGCCCGCGCGCCGCCATCTCGCCGCGTTCGAGCGGCCCGACGACGACGTACTCAATCCCGCGCCGCGCCAGTAGCGCCTCGGCCTCCGGCCCGCCGCGGTAGATGTCGGCGGCGTCCGTCTCGCGCTCGGCGTACCCCGTGATGCCGTGCGACCAGAGGTGTCCGGCGTAGCCGACAAGCCCGCGCCTGCCCGTCAGGAGGACGGGGTGATTATATGTCGGCGCGTGGAGAATCACAGAGCGCGGCGGCGTCCTCTCCCTGACCATCTCGGCGAACGCCACGCCCTCGCGCGAAAAGACCCTCTGCTCCATCCGCCCCGACGCGACGCGGTAAACGTCGAGCGCGCCCGAGAGCGTGAGCACGACGAGGAGCGCCAGCGCCGCGACGAGGCCCGGAGCGCCGCGCCGCCAGAGGTGCGCGACGAGGAGCGCGACGAGCGGCGCGGCCGCGACCCACCAGTAGTACATGACCTTGATGTTGTCCCAAGCCCACGGCGAGAGCTTGAAGACGTAAGGGACGAAGAGGCAGAGCGTGAACGGCAGGTAGAAGCGGCGCAGGCGCGCCGGGACTAGCGGTCGGCGCTCGCGCCCCGCGCGCCACAGCAGCGCCGCGACGAGCGCGGGGATGAACAGCCCCGTGTTCTTGAGCCAGAAGGCGAAAAGGCTCTGCTTCCCTTCCTCCCAGCCGACGTGGAGGCCGAAGAAGCTCCCGGCCTCGACGTTCGACTTGTAAGTCGCCCAGAGCATCTGCGGGACGGCCAAAGCGAGCGCCGCGACGAAGAAGACGGCCCACTCCTTGACCCTCTCCGCGACGCCCGCGCGAGTCTCGCCCGCCTCCATCGCCTCGGCAATCTCGCGCCTGCCCGAAGCCTCCCACACCGAGAGCAGCGCGAGGCAACCGCCCATCGTCATCAGGACGACGAAGCTGTGCGCGTGGACGAGCGGCAGAAGCCCCGCGACGACGCCGGCCGCGAGCATCTGCCGAAACGCGGGCGACGCGAACGGGGACGCGCCCCCCTTCGTCGCCGCGCCGACGTGCGCGGCCGTCTTGGCGTCGGCGACCTTCGCCCTCTTCTTCGCGCCCTTGCCCTTCCTCGCCTTCTCGCGCGCGTCCGTCGCGTCGTCGCCCCGACTCTCGAACGAATTGTTCGCCTTCCACCAAAGCGTCCAGACGACGAGCGCGACCGGGAGGCCGAGCAGGAGACCGCGCTGCGGGACGAGGAGCGTCGTGACGGCGTTGCCCCATTTATAAGAGTCGCCCCACATCGTGTAGTAGTGCGTCAGCGCGTCGTCGCCCTCGCGCAGGAAGTGCCAGAAGCCCAAGCCGCCGCTCAGGAGCACGAGCGCGGGCGCGAAGAGCGCGGCGAGGCGGTCGCGCGTCAGCTCCGAAGCCCAACGCCACAGGAGCACGACGAGCGCGACGGCCAACATGAAGTTCTGCCAGAAGAGAGAGCCTTCGAGCGTCGCGCCCGCGCGGACGAACATCGCCGCGACGAAATCGACGATGAAAGGGTAAGTCAGCCGCGCGCCCGCGTACTCGGGGTGCTCGGGCGGGAAGTTCTCGCCGTGGACGAAGCCCGAGACTATCCCCGCGTGAAACGGCAGGTCGCCGATGTTGTTATCAAGGCCCGTGAAGAGGTCGCCGCCGCGCACGTACGCCGCGCGCGCGAAGACCGCCCTTGAGACGAGCGCCGACAGAACGAAGAGCACGAGCGTCGCCGCCCCTTGCGCGTCTCTGAACGTCGCCGCGCGCCGCAGGCCGCGCGCCGCGCCCCTCGCGTCGTCGCGGACGCGCGCGCGCAACTCCCCGTCTTTGACGAGCAGCAGAAGAGGCGCGGCCGCGAGCGCGCCGGAGACGGCGAGCGTCGCGGGCGTGAGTCCGGCGAAGGACGCGAGGACGAATCCGACGAGCCCGAGCGCGGCCGTGCCCGTCGCCGCGCCCGCAGCGAGGCGCGCGGGCGCGGGGGCGTCGCGGTCGTAGAGGTAGGTCATGAGCGCGCCGCCGGCCGTGGCCGCGAGCGCGAGCAGGAGCGCGAAGAGCATGGGTGGAAAAGTGCGCGCGTCTAAAGATGCTTCACGGCGCGCCGGTGATTATAAGCGCACACGCGCGGCCTTTAGCAAAGCGCGGCGCCGTCGCTGGACAACCTCCGACGCCTGATGCTTAATTCCCTCATGCTCCGCGCAGGCATCGTCGGGCTGCCGAACGTCGGCAAGTCCACACTCTTCAACGCGCTCACGGCGCAGCAGGCGGCGCTCGCCGCCAACTACCCTTTCGCCACCATCGAGCCGAACGTCGGCGTCGTCGCCGTCCCCGACGAGCGACTCGAACCGCTCGCGCGACTCGTCAAGACGCAAAAAATCGTCCCCGCCACCGTCGAGTTTTTAGACATCGCGGGCCTCGTGCGCGGCGCGTCCAAAGGCGAAGGCTTGGGCAACCAGTTCCTCGCCAACATCCGCGAGACCGACGCCGTCGTCCAAGTCGTCCGCTGCTTCGAGGACGAGAACATCGTCCACGTCGAGGGCTCGGTCGACCCGCGCCGCGACGTCGAGACGATTCAGATAGAACTCGCTCTGGCCGACCTCGCGACGGTCGAGCGTCGCCGCGAGCGGGCGCAGAAGACGGCCAAGAGCGGCGACAAGACGGCGCGCGCCGAGATCGAAGTCGCGGACAAGTTGTTGGCCGTGCTCTCGGAAGGGAGGCCCGCGCGGACGGCCGCGCTCACGGACGACGAGCGCGGCGTGGCGCGGCAGTTTTTCCTGCTGACGACGAAGCCGACCATCTACGCGGCCAACGTGGACGAGGCGACGCTCGGCGCGCCCGGGGAGAACCCGCACGTCGCGGCCGTCCGCGCGCAGGCCGAGAGCGAGGGCGCGGAGTCGGTCGTCATCTGCGCGCACTTGGAAGCTGAACTCGTCGCGCTTCGGCCCGAGGAGCGCGCGGAGTACCTGCGCTCGCTCGGCGTCGAGTCGAGCGGCGTGGACGAGTTGATTAAGAGCGCGTATCGTCTGCTCGGTTTGATGTCGTTTCTGACGGCGGGCGAAAAGGAGGTGCGCGCGTGGACTGTGCCGCGCGGCACGCGCGCGCCGCAGGCGGCCGGCACGATTCACACGGACCTCGAGCGCGGCTTCATCCGCGCCGAGGTCGTCGGCTACGAAGAGCTCCTGCGCGCGGGCTCCTACGCCGCCGCGCGCGAGCAGGGTCTACTCCGACTCGAAGGCAAGGACTACGTCATGCAGGAGGGCGACGTCGTCCACTTCCGCTTCAACGTCTGACCTCAACGTCTGACCGGCGCGGTCTCTATCTGCTGCCAGCGGTTCGGCGCGACGCGGTGCTCGCCCCACTTGAATGACGAAACGTCCGGCGGCGAGCCGCAGACGCGCAGGGCGAGCAGGCCGCCGTAGCCGCCGAACTGTTTCGGGTTGACCCACCAGCCCGCGCTCGAATCCCAAACCTTAATCTCGTCGCCGCCCGTCACGACGGCGCAGCCCTCGTGGTAGATGAGGTCGTCGCTTATCCAATTCGTCGGCACTTCGTCGCCCTCCCACTTCTTGCGCCAGTGGCGGGCCGAGACCTCGCTGTACTGCTGTATGAACTGCGCCGGGTAAGACGTGACGCCGCGCGCCGCGAAGACCTCATGCGTGATGGCGGCCAGCGCGCCGCAGTCGAGCGTCTTGCGCTCGACTGCCTCGCACCAACTTATCGGCCAGCGCGAAGGCCCCCACGTGTAGCGCTGCCGAATCCAGCGCGGGCCGGTGAGCGGGTGCTCGCCGTTCAGCTGCGCGTAGTCGGCCGCGAACACCCACTCGCGCGCGACGCGGCAGCAGAGCCGCCCGTGGTGCGTGATTGTTGACGCCGGGCAGCTCTCCCAACGCTCGATCGCGGCGCGCGCGCCGGCCAAGTCGGCCCCGCCGACCACCATCAGTTCGTTCATTATCTCGTTACCCTCGGCCAAAGACATAAGACATACTCCTATCGTAAGCCCCCGCGTCACAGAAGACTAAAACGTCGCCGCGCGCGACGTCCTTCGGCAGCTCGACGCCGAGCGCCACCACGTCGTGCTCCATGCAGAGCCGGCCCCAGAGCTGCGTCTCGCCGCGCGCGAGCGCGTTGAAGCGTCCCGTCCGCGCGTCGCGGTGCAGAATCCTGTGCGGCTGGAAGAAGTGCATCGGCAGCTCGGCTATCGAGCCGTCGACGACGGCCTCTTTAATCTCGCCGTCCTTCGACCGCTCGAATTCGAGCAGCCGCATGGCGAGCGCCATCGAGGGCTGCGCCAGAGCCTTGCCCGGCTCCGAGACGACCTCCGCGACGCCCGGCAGCATCTTGCGCGCGCTCGCGACGGCGGAGGCGAACTGGTCGGCCGAATCCACGTGCCAGTCGTCGGGGAACCAGCCGCCGCCCACGTCCAAACACTCGATGCGGCGGCCCGCGAGCGTCTCGACCGAGCGACACCAGCGGAGCATCGACTCGTAAAGATGCCACCACTGCCGGACGCCGATGTTGCTGCTCGCCATGTGGAAGTGGACTCCGAAGGCCACGTCGCGCGGCAGAAGCTCGACGGCGGCGACGAGTTTCTGAAGCGCCTCGGGCGAGTCGACCGGGATGCCGAAGCGCGAGCCGTGCGCGCGCAGGCGCACGCCCGCTATCTTCGCACGAAGCTCGCCGCTCTCGAACCCGGCGACGACGCGGCGCAGGTCGGCGATCGAGTCGCTGAAGACGGCGTGCAGCGGCGCTTTCGGCAGCAGGCCCTCGGGCCACCACTTGCCCGGCCCGTTCAAGATCACCTGCTCGGGTTTGAAGCCGACCTTGAGCGCCTTTTGGACTTCGAGCAGGCTGATGGCCTCGGCCAGAAAGCCCGACTCCTTCGCGAGACGCACGAGACGCTCGTCGGGGTTCGTCTTGATGCTGTAGGCGTTCGTGACCTTGACGGACGAGTTGGTGAGGCCGCTAGCGATGTCGGAGGCGCGTCTGAAGAGGGACGCGGCCGTCGTGTCGAGGAAGAGCCAGCCGGGCGTCTCCGCCTCGTCGAAGTCGTAAGTCTCAAGGTCTTTGAGGAACGACGGCGGGACGGCGGGCGCGGTGTTCGCGGCGCGCGCGGCCGGGCGATGGCCGTTGCCGTTGCCGTTGCCGTTTCCGTTGTTGCCGCGGGCGCTGATGTCGCCGTGAACTTCGCCGTCAGTCTCGATGACGCGCATCTTGTGCAGGCGCTCGGCCAGAGCGAGCGTGCCCGAAGGGTGCTTCATCGAGTGGCCGACGCCGCCCGGGAAAGGCTCGGGCAGACTCGGCAAGGGGAACTGCGGACGCACCGGCACCTCCAAAACGACGCGCGTGAACTCTTCGCACGCCGCGCCGTCCGTCGCACGTCGCGCCATGACGCCCGTCGCGCTCTCGACCAACAGCGCCGGCAAGTTCTGCCCCGCGATGGACGAGCCGTAAATCCACGCCGGGAAGCGCGGGTTGCATTCGAGCAGCCAGAGCTGCCCGCCCGTGTCGCGCACCATCTCAAGCTCCGCGCCGCCCGTCCAGTTCAGCTCCTTCACCATCCGTCGCAAGGGCGCGGTGAACTCCTCCGGCACTTCCGTCACGTCGCCGGCCCACGTCTTCCCTTCCTCCGTCAGCTCGCGCTTGCGCATGTAGACGCTGCCCGCGAGCTCGCCCCTGTAGGCGGCGAAACAGACCGACTCCTCGTAGCCCGTGACGTGCGTCTGTAAAAACAGACGCTCCGTCGACCACGCGCGCGACAGGAGCATCCGCACGCGCTCGAACGAGTCCCACGTCGGCGTGCGGACGGCCTCGTAGTAAGGCCCTTTGAGCCAGACCTTCCAGCCGTGCTGGCGGCAGAAGGCGTGAAGCTCCCAGTCGGAGCGGTCGGTCGGGATGAAGGTCGGGACTTTCAGCGGGAGCCCGCGGTGCGCCTCGACGGCCGGCTTGCTGATCTTCCTGAGCGCCGACGGAGGCGGCGTCAGAAGGTTCTTGTGACCTTCGGGGAAGACCGACGCGAGCCACATGATTTCCAGATCGACGCCCGAAATCCAGAGCGCGCCGCCGTCGAGCGCCGCGCGGATGTCTTCGGCGTAGGCGTCGAGGTCGAGTTCCTCCCACGGCCTTTGCAGCCAGAGCTCGTCGAAGTCCGGCCAGTGAATGCCGGAGCAGCGGTTCGAGTACTCGACGCCGACGAGGGTGGCGCGCGGGAATGCCTCGCGCAGTGAGCGCGCGATGCCGACGCCGGGCTGCGGGTTCGTGCCGCTGTAGAGTCCGCTGATGTAGATTTTCAAAATCGCTCTCCTCGATGCTCGTGACGTGCGGCGCGCATCTGAGCGCGCGCCGACGATTCTTTCATAGACGCTAAGGTCTTATTTCCGACTCGGACAAAGCTAAACTTTCGTGGGATTGCAGCCGGCCCGCTGCCACGTAGGTTTAAGACTCTGACTGACACCTGAGTCCGGCACTCGAAAATACCGGCCGGGGACTGGTGAGTGATTATTTGAAATAAATAAATAACAGTCCCGAACCCGGTTGTCTGTACGTTAATGTACGGAATCGCCCCGCGCCGTGCGCCCGCCGGCGACGGCCGCGCGTCCGAATCCGAGACTTAATCCGACAGGCAGGCCCAGAGCGCGGGCGTCGAAGCGGCGTTTGAAGCGGGCGCGGGGACGCGCCGCAGAAAGTCGTCCGTGAAGACGCCGTCCACGCGGATGCTGAACGACAAACCTTCGCGCGCGTCGCTCCCGTGGAATTGATTCACGGTGTCGAACCACGCGCTGTAAGACTCCACGTAACGCTTCTCGCCCGTGCGGTGGTTGAGGACGTAGAAGGGCTTCGTGAGGTTCGTGCGGAACCAGACGAATTGGTGGCACACGTCCGCGTCCAAGTGGTCGCGGTGGGCGGGGACGGCCGTGCCCGTGTCGTCGTACATGATGAGCATCCTGCCCGTGGCTTTGAAGGGCAAGGTCGCAATGAAGTCCATCAGCGGGGAGAACTCCCGCGCAGCCTCCGTCGCACGCCACAACTCAGGGTGATCTAGATCGTAGTAATTGAAGGCTTGTAACGACTGCGTTAGATAAATCATCCTCTGACCCGGCGTCTCTGGCGTCGAGGCTTCCAGCCTGAATGAGTTCATGAACAAGGCATCAGCCTGCGCGCGCAGGCGGCGGCGGATGCGCTCGGTGATGTAGCCGTCCAGAGACTTCAGGCGCTCGACGTCGACGAACTCGTCGAGCGATTTGTAGCAGGGGTACTTGATGCGCGGGTCTACCGCGCGCTCGACCATCCCCGTGTCGTCGGCCGGCGCTCTCATCGAAATTTTCTCAACCAACAGAGGTTTCCGCGCGCGACGTGGCGGCCCACAGCGAAGGGGTCGAGGCGGCGTTCGTGGCGGGCGCGGGAATGCGCCGGCGGAACTCGTCGGTGAAGAGGCCGTCGACGCGTATGCTGAAGGTGAGTCCTTCCCCGGCGTCGCTGCCGTGGAACTGATTCACGGTGTCGAACCAAGCGCTGTAGCTCTCGACGTAGAGCTTCTCGCCCGTGTGGTGGTCGAGCATATAGAAGGGCTTGCGGAGGCTCGTCCGAAACCAGATGAACTCGTGGCACAGCTCCGTCTCCGTGTGGTCGCGGTGCGCGGGGACGGGGCGCTCGGCGTCGTCGTACATGATGAGCATCCGGCCCGTCGACTTGAACGGGAGCGTGGCGATGAAGTCCATCAGGAGCGAGAACTCGCTCGTCGCGGGCGTCGGCTGCCAGAGCTCCGCGCGGTCGAGGTCGAAGTAGCTGTCGGGCTGGCTCGACTGCGCGAGGTAGACCATGCGCGAGCCGGGCCGGTCGGGCGCCGACTCTTGCAGGCGGAACGGGCCGGTGTAGAACTGTATGTCCGCGCCCGCGCCGACGCGACGCGCGAGCCGCTCGGCGATGTAGCCGTCCAGAGACTTGAGCCGCTCGACGTCGATAAACTCGTCGAACGACTTGTAGCTCGGGTAGGAGACGCGCGGGTCAACGTCCGCCCGCGCGTTTTCGGAAACTGTCGTCATGCTTTTTGTCATCGTTTGTTTTTTGAGGATTAGATTATCGCTCAGGTGCGGACGCGAATTTTGTACGCGGACGTACAGACCGACGAGTACTCCGCGCCGCGAGTGATTGGCCCGACGCCCGGCCCGCTAACCTTTCAGGAGCGACTGCGCGCCGTCGATCCAGATTTCCGTCCCCGTGATGTGGCGCGAGTCGTCGGAGGCGAGGAAGAGGACGAGGCGCGCGACCTCTTCGGCCGTCCCCGGCTCGCCGTCGGTCAGAGGGATTTCGCCCTCGGGGAACTCGGCCGGCTCGCGCACGTCTTCCAAGTCGCGCTTCTCCGTGCTCCGCTCGATCTGCGTCTCGATTGCGCCCGGACAGATGACGTTGACGCGCACGCGCGCGTCGGCCAACTCCAGCGCGACCATCTTCGCGAACGCCACCTGCGCCGCCTTCGAGCACGAGTAGGCGGTCGCGCCCGTGTTGCTGAAGATGCGCGTGCCGTTCACGGACGAGGTGATGACGACCGAGCCGCCGCGCCGCTTCAGATAAGGCAGGGCGTACTTGACCGTCAGGAAAGTCCCTTTGAGGTTGACGGCGAGCGTCTTGTCCCACTCGTCCGGCTCCAACTCTTCGAGCGCGGCCCAGACGCCGTTGATGCCCGCGTTGGCGAAGACCACATCGACGCGCCCCCACTCCCCGGCCGCGCGCTCGACCGCCCCGCGCACCTCCTCGGGCCGCGACACGTCGCACGCGAGAGCCAGAGCCTCGCCGCCCCGCCTCCTTATCTCTTCCGCCGCGCGCTCCAACTCGTCGCCCGCCAAGTCGAGCGCCGCCACCCGCGCGCCCTCGCGCGCGAGGAGCAACGCCGCGGCCTTCCCGATGCCTGAGCCCGCGCCCGTCACGACCGCCACCCTGCCCTCAAGTCGCATCTGCTCCTCCGCAAGTTATCCGCACGCGGCGTCGTCACAGCAGCGCTCGCCGCGCAGCGCCTCGACGCCCTCCTTCGCGATGATGGGCGTCATCAAGAGCGCCGCCGCCGGGTCGGCCCACCACCAGCCGAAGAGCGCGTTGAGCGCGAGCCCGGCCAGAAGAATCGCGGACAGGTAGGCGCAGATGTCCGTCTGCCGCGAGTCGGCCCGAAGCGCGCGGCTTTCGAGTCGCGCCGCGACGCGCCGCTTCTCGCGCGCCAGAAGCGGCATCACGACGAGCGAGAGCGCGGCGACGCCGATGCCGACGTGGCTCGCCTCCGCCGGCTCGCGCATCACTAGCGACCTCGACGCGTCGAAGAGGACGTAGGCGGCGAGCACGAGGAAGCTCACGCCGACGAGTCGCAGCGCGGCGCGCTCCCGTCTTTCGCCGCGCTCGCCGTCGCGCAGACGCCAGAGCAGAACTGCGCCGGACGAAGACTCGATGACCGAATCCACCCCGAAGCCGACGAGCGCGACGCTCCCCGCCAAAAGCCCCGCGCCGATTGACGCGACGGCTTCGAGCGTGTTCCACGCGATGGTGAGGTATTCGAGCCGCCGCCCGCGGCGAACGTCCGCCGCCCGCGGCCGCGCGACGCCCATGACTTCACTACTCATCGAAACTTTCACTCAGAAAGAAATGCTGTAGCTCGCGCCGGGGTTGCGCCCGCGCTCGAAGATGACCCCGAACTGGTGTCGGCCGCGCGTGTAGTTGGCCGTCGGGTGGACGCGCACGCCGTCAAAAAGAATCGTCGAAGACCAGCGCTCGCCGAAAGTTAAATTCAAGCCGCCGATGACGCGAAGTCGGTCTTCGTAAGTGCCGTAGGCCAAGCCGACGTAAGGCGCGACGGGCCAGCCGGTCGAGTGGCGCAGGCTCTTGCTCACGGTCGCGTAGAACGACTGCCCCGACGGCGTGCCGATGCGGTCGGAGCTCGTGCCGACAATCAGCGCGGGCCGCCGGTGCGTCTCGGTGACGGCGACGAGATTTGCGAGCGGCGAGACCTTGCCGGCCAGCGGGTTGTACTCGACGCCGGCCGTCAGGCGCGGGTGCACGCGATACGTGAGCGTGTTGCGCCACGTCGCGCGGTCTATCTGATTGGCGACGACGCGCACCCCGTACGTCCAGCGTCCCGCGTCATCTTGTCCCGTCCCGCTCACGGCGCGACCCTCGCCCGGTCAAAGCGGTCAGGACGGGACGCTCGACGCGTCGCCGGGCCGCCCCCTCGCCGCCGCCACCTGTTCTCTCTCGCGCTCGGCCGCCGACGCCTTCTCCGCCTCGGCGAGCATCGCGTCTATCTGCTTCTTCAACTCGGCGCGGTTGACGACGCCGGAGATGACTTTCGCGACGCGCCCGTCGCGGCCGATGATGACCGTGCCCGGCAGGGCCGCGCCCAACCCGAAGCGCATCATGTCGGCCGTCGTCGCGCCCATCCAGACGGGGAAGTTGACCTTCACCTCTCTGGCGAACTCCAAGACCTTCGCCCGGTCTTCCGCCGCGTCGGCCGACGCGCCGACGACCTGCACGCCCAACGCCGCGTACTCGTTCTGAATCGCCGCCAAGTCGGGCATCTCGGCGCGGCACGGCGCGCAGTAGGTCGCCCAGAAATTCAGGACGACGATGCGCCCCTTGAGCGACGAGAGACGCTGCTCGGCGCCGAAAGGGTCTCTGAGCGCAAGCTCGACTTCGCGCCCGACGACGCTGCCGGCCTCTCGCTCGGCCGGGCTCGGCGCGAGCACTTCGAGCGCGTCGACGCGCACGGACGGCGACTCCTTCTGCCGCCGCACCGCGCCCGTCACGGCGACGCGCTTGCCGACGAACTCAAGCCAATCTTTGCCGGGCAGCCGGAATCTTCCCCGCTCCAAGCGGTAGAGCGTGAACGCGTCGCCCTCGCGGACGGCGATGAGCGTCGGGTCGCCGCCCGCCACGCACGACTTCGCCTTGAGCAAGTCCTCGGCCGTCCCGTACTCGACCCGCGTGCGGTCGGCCTCGGCCCAACACTCCGCGCAGCAGACGACCTGCCCTTCGAGCCTCGTCGCCGAACCCTGCGCCGACGCGTGCGCGACGCACACAAAAAGCAGCGCGGCCGTCAGAAAACTTCTCATCAAACGTGTCCCCCGAAAGTGAGCTTTCACGTCAGACGATACCGGCGCGCGCGCGCTCACGCAAGTCGGTCTTTATTTAGCTCGGCGTTAAGGGTAAACTCCCGCGAACATGAGAGCAGAGCTACCCGCGGACGAGGGCGCGCGACTCGAAGCCCTACGACAGTTCAAGGTCTTGGACAGCGAGCACGAGGAGGCGTTCGACGCCGCGACGCGCCTCGCCGTGCTCATCTGCCAGACGCCGACCGCGCTCATCACCTTCGTCGACGAAGACCGCCAGTGGTTCAAGTCGCGCGTCGGCTTCGACGAGCAGGAGACGACGCGCGACGTGTCGTTTTGCGCGCACGCCATCCTCCAGCCCGGCCCGCTCGTCGTCCGCGACACGCAGACCGACGAGCGCTTCCGCGACAACCCTTTCGTCCTGCGGAGCCCCTACATACGCTTCTACGCCGGGGCGCCCCTGACGACCGACGAGGGCCACAAGCTCGGCACGCTCTGCGTCCTCGACACGGTGCCGCGCGTGCTCTTCGCCGACCAGCTCGACGCGCTCGAACTCCTGAGCACGCAGATCATGGCGCTGCTCAACATGCGCCGGACGGTCGGCTACCTTGAGACCGCGCTCAACCGCAAGCGCGAGACTATCGCGCAGCTCGAAGAGCAACTTCGCCGAAGCGGCGGCCCGGAAGTGACGCGATGAGCGAGCCCTTGCGACAGGCGACCAAAATCATGGTCGTGCGCCACGCCGAAAAACCCGCCGCCGACCCGCCGCCGCACGGCGTCACGTTCGACGGCGAGCGCGAGAGCGAATCGCTCACCGTGCGCGGGTGGCAGAGGGCGGGCGCGCTCTGCTCGCTGTTCGCGCCGCCCGGCGGCACGTTCCAGCACCCGGCGCTGGCCGAGCCGCGGTTCCTCTTCGCGTCGAAGCCGACGCGGCGCAACGGCAGCCGCCGGCCCGTCGAGACCATCACGCCGCTCGCCGAGAAGCTCGCCATCCGAATCAACACCAACTACTCGAAGCTCGAAGCCGAGGAGATGGTCGAGGAGGTCTTCTTGTGCGCGGGCGTGGTGCTCGTCAGCTGGCAGCACGAGTTCATCCCGAAGATCGCCAACCTCGTCCTCGGCAACAAGACGACCGCGCCGCAGGATTGGCCCGAAGACCGCTACGACCTCGTCTGGGTCTTCGACCTCGACCCGGCCGCCGCCCGCTACGGCTTCAGACAAGTCCCGCAGTCGCTGCTGATGGGCGACTGGGCGACGCCCATCAAGGCATAGGGCCGCGCGCCCGTCTTTAAAAGTGTGAGAAGTTTTTCGAGCGCCCGGCGGCGCGACCGATGTATCGCGTCGCCGGGCGCTCGCGCGTTGCCGTGAGTGTCTAGCCGGGGAAGCGCACGTGGAGGTGGTCGTTGTGGCCGGCGAGGCGCTGCGTGAGGCCGAGGCTGATGAGGCGCGGGTCGTTGAAGAAGATGCGGACGCCGGGGACGCGACGGCGTATGAGCTGGCAGAGCTCTTTGGTCAGCTCGTGCGAGTAGCTGCCGAGGTGGATGTTGGTCGGCTCCTCGCGGCCGTTGTTGGTGACGGGGCGGATGTCTACGTCCACGCCCTTCCGGTGGCTCCCGTGCGGCGGGAACGGGCCGCCGCGCCGGCGGCTGATGTCGCCTATCTGAAGGCGCGGGCTCGCGTGCAAAGTGCTCCACTCCTCGGCGACCTGCATCACGCCGCGAATCGTCGCCGCGCGCCCGACCTGATCCGCGCCGCCCGGCTCGCGCCGGTAGGTCGTGAAGCCGCGGCCCTCGGCCGGGAGAACCGTGTCGATGCTCGTCGGGTTGCCGTGGTCGGTCTGCGGCACGGGCGCGGGCACGGAGGCGAGCAGCGCGCGGTAGGTCTCGTCGTTCAGCACGCCGCTCGGGTTGATGCCGTGCGACTGCTGGAAGCTGATGAGCGCCGCCTCGGTCTGCGGCCCGAACTTCCCCTGCCCCGACGCCGTCTGCCCGAGCGTCATGAAGCCGAGCGAGACGAGGCGGTTCTGAAGTCCGCGCACGACCTTGCCCTCGCCGTCGCGCTTGACGCCGTCGTTCAAATGCCGGATGGCCTCCTGCGTCTCCACGTCGTAGGCGCCCGAGTCGTCGATGAAGTTGTCGCGCTGGAAGTGTCTGAGCGCCTCCTCGGTGAGCGGGCCGAACTTGCCCGGCCCCTCCGCCTTCTGCGCGCGCGTCATGTAGCCGAGGTCACACAGCTCCTCCTGAAGCTTGTCGACCTCCGGCCCTTCGGAGCGCCGGCGCAGGACGGTCTCGACGGCGGCGGCGGCATCAGCCGCGCCGCCCGACTTCTTCGAGACCGACTTCGACGCGAACGCCTTCGTCGCCGCCCGCGACTTCTTCGAGACGGACTTCTTCGAGACGGACTTCTTCGCCGCGCCCGACTTCCTCGCGGCACTACGCTTCCTCGTGACCATCGTTGGTGTTCTCCTTCGCGCTGAAAAAATTGTTTCGCGTAAACGCCGCTCGGGGTACAGGTTAGAGGCGAGGTGGTAGCCTTCGGCGGTGAAATTTTGAGGCCGGCAGTATGCACAATTCCCCGCGCGTTGTCATCAACTTTCAGTCCGCGCGTGGGGCGGCGTGCGCGAGGTGCGGCGGCGTCCGGATACACGAAGGCGCGCGCCCGTC
>DASQDT010000247.1:0-19011 GCA_035634035.1 Pyrinomonadaceae bacterium
CGAGGCGACGTTCGGTCAGGGCTTCATCAAAATCGGACTGATGCCCGACGGCGGCAGCACCTTTCTGCTCACACAACTCGTCGGCCCGCGCAAGGCGTTCGAGCTGATGGCGACGGGCGAGCAGATTCCGGCCGAAGAGGCCCTGCGGCTCGGCGTCGTCAACCGCGTCGTCGAGTCCGAGGAGTTGGACGCGACGGTCAACCGACTCGTCGGCGCGCTCGCGTCGGCCGCGCAGCCCGCGCTCGGCAAGTTGAAAGCCGCGCTCAGCGCGCAGTCAATCGCGGCGCTCTCCGACGCGCTCGAATTCGAGGCCGAGGGGCAGCAAGCCTGTTTCCACTCGCCCGACTTCCTCGAAGGCGTGACGGCCTTCATGCAGAAGCGCAAGCCCGTCTTCGGCAAGGGCGCGCGCGGCGGCGCGGCCGACTGACGCGGGGAGACCGACGCACGGAGACACGACGCTTTGGGCATCCGCTTCAGCAAGAGCATACGACTAGGCAAGCTCGTCCGGCTCAACATCAGCCGCGCGGGGCTGGGCGGCAGCATCGGCCTCGGCCCTCTGCGCATCGGCACGGGCCCGCGCGGCCAGCGCCTGAGCGTAGACCTTCCGGGCGCGGGCGTGAGCTACGTCAAGCAACTCGGCGGCGGCAAGGGCGCGGGCGAGCGACGCACGTCCGCGCGAAAGTCCGCGCGCCGCGCGAGCGAAGACGCGCCCGCGCAACAGGCGACGACTCAAGAGCCGCCCGCGCCCGGCTTCTTCGCGCCGCGCAGCGAGAAGGAGTTGCACCGCGCGCTCAGCGCCTACGCCGCGGGGCGGGCGGACGAGGCCGTCGCGCACTTCGTCGCGGCCGCCGGGGAGGAGCCGGCCGCGGCCGTCTACGCCGCCGCGCTGCTCGCGCAAAAACCGGAGGGCCTGCCGCAGGCCGTCGCGCTCCTCGAAGGCGTCGTGCAGTCGGACGCCGACATCCGCACGCCGCTCGCCGAAAAGTATTTCGGAGACGTGCTGATGCCCGTCCGCGTGACGGCCGGCGTGACCGTCAACGTCCCGCTCGACGGGCTCGCGGCGACGCTCCTCCTCGTCGAGTTGTATCAGGCGCAGGGGCGCGTCCACGAAGCCATCGGCCTGCTCGAAGAAATAGACGAGTTGGCCTCCCACCCCGCCCTCAAGCTCTCTCTGTGCGAGCTCTACGCGTCGGCCGGCTTCTGGGACGGCGTCGTCGAGCGCGCGCAGGGGACGCAAGTGTCGGACGACTTGACGCTCGAACTCGCCACGCTCTACGGCCGCGCGATGCAGGAGAAGAACCTGCACGAGGCGGCCGTCGCGGTCTTCGGCGACGCCCTCAAGAAGAAGAAGGGCCGCGCGCCCGAGCTCGTCCGCGAGGCCGCCTACCGCCGCGCACTCTCCTACGAACAACTCGGGCGACGCGCGCAGGCCGACAAAGAATTTCAGAAGCTCTACGCCGAAGCGCCCGACTTCCGCGACGTGGCCGCGCGGCTCGCGGCCGCCCGGCGGTAGCCGCGCCCCGCGCGGCGGGCAACCGCCGGCGCCCGTAAATCTTCAAAAGGAGTTCACTTAGGGCGGCTGGAAGGCGCGTCCCCTTTGTTGTAAACTCGACTCGCGCACGCCTCTTAATCGGCGGCGTTTAAGTCAGACAGGGTTATCTAAGATGGCACTTTTGAAGATCGTAAAATACGGCGAGCCGGTGCTTGAGACGCCGGGCGACCCCGTCACGGAGTTCGACGAGGGCCTGAAGCGACTCGTCTCGGATATGTTCGAGACGATGTACGCCGAGCGCGGCGTCGGCCTCGCCGCGCCGCAGGTCGGCGTCTCCAAGCGTCTGTTCGTGATGGACTGCTCGGGCGGGCACGACCCTTCGGCGCGCGTGGCGCTCGTCAACCCGGTCGTCCTCCGCGTCGAGGGCGACCAGACGGGCGACGAGGGGTGTCTCTCGTTCCCCGGCATCTTCTTCACCGTCAAGCGCAGCCTGCGCGCGGTCGTGCGAGCGCAGGACGTGACGGGCGAGGAGTTCGAGTACGACGGGCTTGAGTTGGAGGCCCGCTGTATGCTCCACGAGACCGACCACTGCGACGGCGTCGTCTTCATCGACCGCACGACGGCCCTCAAGCGCGAGATGGTCAAGCGCAAGATCAAGAAGCTCGCGCGCGCGGGCAAGTGGGTCTAGCCCGGAAGTAAATCTATCAACGCGAAAGCGAGCGCGGCCGCCGGTAGACGCATACAGCCGGCGGCCGCGCTTTTTGCGCGCGCGTTGTGATAGCATTACCCGCAATCATTCAAAATCATTTCCGAGGAGCAGGTCATGCAGAACGAATTCCGCAACGAGGCTTTCACCGACTTCACGCGAGAGGAGAACGCGCGCGCCATGCGCGAGGCCATCGAGCGCGTCCGCGGCGAGCTCGGGCGCGACTACCCGCTCGTCATCGCGGGCGAGCGCGTGATGACGGGGCGCACCTTCGAGAGCTACAACCCGGCGCGCAAGACAGAAGTCGTCGGCCGCTTCCAGAAGGCCACCGAAGAGTTGGCCCGCCTCGCCGTCGAGCGCGCCGACGAGACGTTCCCGACGTGGAGCCGCACCCCGGCCGAAGAACGCGCGGCGCTCCTGTTCCGCGTCGCGGATATCTTGCGCGAGCGACGCCACTACTTCTCGGCGTGGATGATTCACGAGGTCGGGAAGTCTTGGCCCGAGGCCGACGGCGACACGGCCGAGGCCATCGACTTCTGCGACTTCTACGCGCGCGAGATGTTGCGCTACGCCGCCGGGCAGCCCTTGACGCGCATCGAGGGCGAGGACAACCGCCTCGAATACATCCCGCTCGGCGTCGGCGTCGTCATCCCGCCGTGGAACTTCCCGCTCGCCATCATGGCCGGCATGACCGTCGCCTCCGCCGTCACCGGCAACACCGTGGTGCTGAAGCCTTCGTCCGACGCGCCGACCATCGCCTACAAGTTCTTCGAGGTCTTGGAGGAGGCCGGGATGCCGCCCGGCGTCGTCAACTTCATGACCGGCTCCGGCGCCGAAGTGGGCGACGTGATTGTCGACCACCCGAAGACGCGCTACGTCGCCTTCACCGGCTCGAAGGAGATAGGCTTGCGCATCAACGAGCGCGCGGCGAAGGTTCACGACGGGCAGATCTGGATCAAGCGCGTCGTCGCCGAGATGGGAGGCAAGGACGCCATCGTCGTCGACGCCGACACAGACCTCGACGAAGCGGCGACCGGGGTCGTCCAGTCGGCCTTCGGCTTTCAGGGCCAGAAGTGCTCGGCCTGCTCGCGCGCCATCATCCACTCGGACGTCTACGACACGATGCTCGACAAGATCGTTGAGCGCACGGAGAAGATTAAGGTGGGCGACCCGACCGACCCGGCGACGACGATGAGCGCGGTCGTCAACAACAAGGCTTTCAAGACCATCAGCGAGTACATCGAGAAGGGGCAGCAGGACGGCGGGCGGCTCATCACGGGCGGCGGCTCCGACGGCGAGCAGGGCTACTTCATCGAGCCGACCGTCATCGCCGACGTGAAGCCCGGCGACCGCATCGAGCAGGAGGAAATCTTCGGCCCCGTCTTGGCCGTCATCCGCGCGAAGGACTTCGACGACGCTTTAAAGATCGCGAACGACACGGAGTACGGACTGACGGGCGCGGTCTACACGAACGACGAGGCGAAGTTGGAGCGCGCCGCGCGCGAGTTCCACGTCGGCAACCTCTACCTGAACCGCAAGTGCACGGGCGCGCTCGTCGGCGTCCACCCGTTCGGCGGCTTCAACATGTCGGGCACGGACTCGAAGGCCGGCGGGCGCGACTACCTCGGCCTCTTCATGCAGGCGAAGGTCGTCTCCCGCAAACTCCGCGACGGCGAGAGCGCCAAAGAGAAGCGCCCCGCGATTTGACGCGGCGCGCCCATGTGATGAGGCGATGAAGATGAAGACGAGACTGACACTTATCGCGGCGGCGTGCGCGTCGCTGCTTCTCGCGGCGGCCCCGCCGTCGGCGGCGCAAGGCGGCGGCTTCATCCTGTTCGCCGTCGCCGACGAGGGCGGCGGGCCGACGATTGAGCCCATCGCGCTGGTGAGCGGCGGAAAATACGTCTTTCCCGAGAGCGCGGGCGGCGCGGACGAGGAGTTACAGAAGTTCTCGGCCGAGTACTTCCGCGAGGGCCGCAAGTACCGCGTCGTCTCGGGCGGCGGCGACGCCGGCACGCTCTCGGTCAAGCGCTCGCACGTCGCCGACGAGTGCTTCCGCGTGGGCGCGGACGTGGAGTTGCAGACGCCGGTCAAGGTCGGCCGCGTGGTTTGGGCGCTCGCCACCGACTCGGAGACTTTAGCGCGGGGCAAGGGCGAGCGTCGCGCGCCGACCGAGGCCGAGCGCGCGGCCGCCGCGAAGCTCGCCGAATCCGTCATGCGCGCGCGCCGCGTCCCGGCCGCCGCCCTCAAGACGCTCGGCACCATCAACCTCACCGCCACAGACCTCGACGCCGACGGCCGCGCCGAACTCGTCGGCACGTTCGTCGCGCGCACGGCGCAGCGCGCGCGTTACGTCCTTTTTCTTTTGGCCGAGCCGCGCCCGGACGGGACTTTCAAGGCGGGCGTCGCCGAGTACCAGATGATTAAGGCGTCGGACTTGCCCGACCCGAGTGTAATCTCGGAGGTCGGCGGCAGCGGCTTCCTCGCCGAAATCTTCGTCGACCAAGCCGACCTCGACGGCGACCGCGTCGGCGAAGTCGTCTCGACCTCGGGCAGCTTCGAGGGCCAGCACTACACCGTCTACAAGCGCGCGGCGGGCCGCTGGCGCAAAGCCTACGAGGGCTCGAACTACCGCTGCGCTTACTAGGCCATGCGTCTTGTGTTCATGGGCACGCCGGAGTCGGCCGTGCCGTCTCTGCGCCGCTGCGTGGAGGACGGGCACGAAGTCGTCGCCGTCTGGACGCAGCCCGACCGCCCGGCCGGCCGCGGCAATAGGCTGCACGTCCCGCCCGTCAAAGAGTTCGCCGCCGCGCACGGCATCCCCGTCCACCAGCCCGCGAAGATAAGAACCGACGCCGCTTTCGACCTCTTCTGCCACCATCAGGCGGACGCGGCCGTCGTCGTCGCCTACGGCCGCATACTCCCTCCGGCATTCCTGCGCACGCCGCGGCTCGGCTGCGTCAACGTCCACTTCTCTCTGTTGCCCAAATACCGCGGGGCCGCGCCGGTCAACTGGGCCGTCGTGCGCGGCGAGCGCGTGACGGGCGTGACGACGATGCTGATTGACGAAGGGTTGGACACGGGCGCGATTCTCCTCCGGCGCGAAACTGTGATAGGCGAGCGCGAGACCGCGCCCGACCTGCTCGCGCGTCTTTCGCTCGACGGCGCAGAGCTTCTCGGCGAGACGCTCCGGCGCTTTGACGAGATCGAGCCGCGCGCGCAGGACGACTCGGAGGCGACGCTCGCGCCGATGCTCAGAAGGGAGGACGGCCTCATCAGTTGGACGCTCGACGCGGCGGACATCGAGCGCCGCGTCCGAGGCTTTCAGCCGTGGCCGAACGCGCACACGACCTGCAAGGGCCAGCGCCTCGTCATACGCGCGGCCGAGCCGGCGGCCTTTACGGAGTGGGTCGCGGAGTCTGACGCGACGCCGGGAAGAATCATCGAGGCCGACGGCGACGCGCTCGTCGTCGCGTGCGGCGCGGGGACGGCTCTGCGGCTCACAGACCTTCAGCCCGAAGGCAAGCGCCGCATGAGCGCGCGCGACTTCATCAACGGCGCGCGCGTCGAGGCGGGCGAAGTGCTCGGCGCGGGCGTCCGGGGCGGGGGAGCGTGACGAAGCGGGGGGCGGGCGGCTCGAAGCGCGGACGCGGCGGGGCGCGGCGTGAGGCGCGCGGGGGCGCTGACGACGCGCCCGCGCAGACGAAGGCCGCCGCGCAGACGCAGGCGGTGTCGCCCGCGCGGCGGGCGGCGTTCGAGATTCTGCGGCGCGTCGAATCGGAGGGGGCTTTCGCCGCGCCGCTTCTGGCGAGCGCCGCGGGCGAACTCGACCCCGAAGACCGCGCGCTCTGTCACGAGCTCGTGCTCGGAGTGCTGCGACGCCGGCTGTGGCTCGACCGCGCGCTCGCGCACTTCGCCTCGCGCGCGCCCGACTCGCTCGACGCGCCCGTCCGCCTCGCGCTCCGCCTCGGCCTCTACCAGTTGCGCTTCCTCACGCGCACGCCCGCGCACGCCGCCGTCAACGAGTCCGTCAATATCGTCCGCGCCGCGCGCCTGCGCTCGGCCGCGCCGCTCGTCAACGCCGTCCTGCGACGCGCGACGCGCGAGCCCGACTACGACCCGGCCGCCGGTCTAGCTGACGACGTTGAGAGGGTCGCTGTCGAAACGTCGCACCCGGCGTGGCTCGTCGCGCGCTGGGCCGACGCCTTCGGGCTCGAAGAGGCGCGGGCCTTCGCGCGCGCGAACAACGAGCCCGCGCCCGTCTCCTTCCGCGTCAACTCGCTGCGCGAAGGAAGCGAAAAGGCCGTCGAGCGCCTGCGCGCGGCGGGCGCGAACGTCGTCGCGTCGGGCGTCGCGCCCGACGCTTGGCGCGTCGCGGGGTCGGGCGGCGGCGCGGCGTCGGCGCTCCTGCGGGTGCTGGCGGGCGACGGCTCGATCTATATGCAGGACGAGGCGTCGCAACTCGTCGCGCACGTCCTCGACGCACGGCCGGGCGAGCGCGTGCTCGACGCGTGCGCCGCGCCCGGCAGCAAGACGACGCACGTCGCGACGTTGATGAGAGACGCCGGGCTCGTCGTCGCGGGCGACGTTCATCAGCACCGCCTGCGCGTCGTCTCGGAGTCGGCCGCGCGTCAGGGCTTGACGTGCGTCCGCGCGGCCGTCATCAACGCCGAAGAGTCTCTGCCGTTCGCGCCCGAATCCTTCGCGCGAGTCTTGGTGGACGCGCCCTGCACGGGCACGGGGACGCTCCGGCACAACCCCGAAATACGCTGGCGCATCACACCCGCAGACATCGTCGGGCTGGCCGCGCGGCAACTCAAAATCCTGAGAAACGCGGCCAATTTGGTGCAAAGGGGCGGGCGTCTCGTCTACTCGACCTGCTCGGTCGAGCGCGAGGAGAACGAGTCGGTGGCGGCCGAGTTTTTGCGAGACGCCGCGGAGTTCGAACAAGTCGCGGCGCGGCCCGCATCGCCGCTCTCCGGGTCGGGCGCGGCGCGCACTTGGCCGCACCGCGAGGGCTCGGACGGCTTCTTCGTCGCGGCCTTCGAGCGGCGCAAGTAGCGTCGTCGCTTCGGGTTGCGGGCGGCCGCGCGCGGGTGTTAGACTTCGCCGCCTGTGAGGCTCGCCGGGCGTGCGGCGCGTCGGCGAGCGACGGGGCGGGGAGGAATCGGAATTTAGTGGCTTCGAGACTGAGATCGCTTCTGTCGGCGCTAGGCAAGCTCGGCACGGTCGCCCTCATCCTCGTCGCCTTCGCCTTCGGCCTCGCGGCCACCGTCTACCTCTCGCTCCGCAGCCCCGAGGTGCAAGTCCCCGACCTCTCGGGCAAGACCTACAACGAGGGCGAGTCGACTCTGGAATCGGTCGGCCTCTCCGTGCGCGAGCGCGCGCGACGCTACAAGTCGGGCACGAACCCCGGCGTCATCCTCGACCAGTCGCCGCGCGCCGGCGAAGTCGTCAAGAAGGGGCAGACGATTGCGGTCGTCGTGAGCCGCGCGCCGAAGGAGGGCGAGGCCGTCGAGTCGGCCGAAGTTCAGGAGGAGCAGAAGCCGTCCGACGGGGGCGAGAAGCAGGGGGGCGAGTCGAACGAGAACGAGAACGGCAACCGCGAGCGGCGGCGCCCGCGCAACGCGAACGCGAACCGCAACGCCAACAACTCGAACAACTCGAACGCGTCGGGCAACCTGAACGCGAACCGCAACGCGAACGCCAACAACCGGAACGCGAACAACCGCAACGCCAACAACCGTAACGCCAACTCCGGCGCGAACCGCAACCGCAACACGAACGGCGCGCCCGCGCGCAACTCTAACCAGCCGCGCGCGAACGCCAACCGCCGCCCGCAGTAGTAGTCGATGATCGAGATCGCCCCGTCAATCCTTTCGGCCGACTTCTCGCGGCTCGGCGACGAGATTAGGGCCGCCGAGCGCGGCGGGGCGTCAATCGTCCACGTCGACGTGATGGACGGCCATTTCGTGCCCAACATCACGGTGGGCCTTCCGGTCGTCCGCTCGCTCTCGCGCGCAACCCGTTTGCCCCTCGACGCGCATCTAATGATTGCCGAGCCGGGTCGTTACGCCGAGCAGTTCGCGGAGGCGGGGGCGGCGATGGTCTCGATTCACGTCGAGGCCGACCCGCACACGCACCGCACGCTCGCCTCCATCAAGGCGCGCGGGGCGAAGGCCGGCCTAGTCCTCAACCCGGCGACGCCGCTTTCGGCACTCGAAGAGATTCTGCCCTTCGCGGACTACGTGCTCGTCATGTCGGTCAACCCCGGCTTCGGCGGGCAGGCTTTTATCCGCACGGCCGTCGAGAAGGTCAGGCGTCTGCGCTGGATGGTCACGGAGCGCGGACTCCAGACCCGCATCGAGATCGACGGCGGGATAGACAAGAACACGATTTCAGAGGTGGCCGCGGCCGGGGCCGAGATCATGGTCGCCGGCACGGCCGTCTTCGGCACGGGCGACCCCGAGCGCGCCGTCCGCGACCTGCTCGCGGCGGCCGAGCAACCCGTTTGATTAGTAAGTCGGTAGCTTTTTGGAGGTCTTGAAGTAATGGCTATTCGTAAATTCGCGCTCGCGCTGGCGCTCGCGGCCTTCGCCGCGGCCGGCTTCGTCGCGCCGCGCGCGGCCGCCGCGCAGGGCGGCGCGCAGAGCAACTTGACGCCCGCGCAGCGGCTCGAAGTCATGCGCTCGCGCACCGAGGCCCTGCGCCGCACGCTCAACAGCGCCATCGCCGGCCTGAACGCGTCGGAGGGGAAGGGCACGTCGGCCGAGGACGCGCGCGCGCGCCTGTCGGGCCTTGAGAAGGAGGCCGGCTCGCTGCTCTCCGAGGTCATGAACCTCCGCGGCAAGGTCGACCGCGCCGAGCGCTTCGACCAGACGGAGCTCGACAAGTTGGAGGCGGCCGTCGCCGACCTCGACGCGCGCTCGCAGGCGGGCCTGCGCTCGACCATCGGCGACCGTCAGGCGGCCTCGGGTTCGTCCGACAAGAAGAAGAAGAAGGGCGGCGGGGGCTTCCTCGGGCTCGGCAAGATCTTCGGCGGCGGGGGCAACGGCGAGTACGACGAGCTGGTCGGCACGGTCGCCGTCGGCCGCGACCGCGAGCTCTTCGAGGTCGCCACGAAGGAGGCGCGCAAGAACAACTACGAGACGGCGCGCTCGCTCTTCAACGTCATCATCACGACCTACCCCGACTCGCCCTTCCTCCCGCTCGCCAAGCTCGCCATCGCCGACACCTTCTACCTCGAAGGCACGACGAGCGCGCTCGTGCAGGCCGCGCACTACTATCAGGACTGGCTCACCTTCTTCCCGACCGACCCGCTCGCCGACGAGGTGATGCTCAAGATCGCCGAGGTCGAGATGCGCAAGATGGGCCTGCCCGACCACGACGTGACCTCGGCGCGCAAGGCCGAGCAGCGCATCAAGGTTCTCTTCCAGCAGTTCCCGCAGACCTCCTTGCGGCCCGAGGCCGAGCTCCGTCTGCGCGAGATTCAGGAAGTCTTGGCGAAGCACAACCACCTCATCGGCAACCACTACTTCGAGCGCTACCGCCGGCAGGTCGCCAACAACCCGAAGGGCGCGCAGTCGCGCTACCGCGAGATAGTCGAGAAGTACCCGTTCTACTCGGGCATGGCCGAGGTGCTGGCGCGTCTGGCGCAGACCTATCTGGATGAGGAGGAGCCGGACGAGGCGGCGAAGTACCTGACGCAGCTCGCGCGCGAGCACCCGAACAGCGAGTACGCCGAGAAGGCGCGCGAGCAGCTCGCGGCCATCGGCGTCGCCGCGCCCGACCCCGCCCCCGACGCGATGAGCCGCCCCGAGCCGCAAGGCCCCTCGTTCCTCGGCAGCCTCAAGATGCAGCTCGTCGGCGCGACGCCGAAGACGGTTGACAAGAGGGGCATCCTCATCAGCGGCGAGAAGTCGGGCGACCTGATCGAAGAGGCCATCTTGAACAACGGCACGCTCCCGACGACGACGCCGACGCACAAGGTCATCCGCACGCCGCCCGCGCGTCAGGTCGCGCCGCTGCCCGCGCCGAAGGTCGACGACAAGAAGAGCGTCAGCGTGCAGCCGACGCAGCCCGGCCCGCCGAAGTCCGGCAGCGACCCGACGCAGCCGCCCGCGACGCAGCCGACGCAGCCCGCGACGCCGCCGCCCGCGAGCGGCGTCAAGCCGTAAGGCGTGCGCGCCCTTTAACGACACGGAACGGCCGCCCTCACCGACGGGGCGGCCGTCCGTTTTTGATGAAGCGCGCGGGCGGGTGATAAAATCCACGCCACCCCCCGTCATAAAAAATCTCCCGAAGGACGGCCACTTGACGCAGACACCCGACACGAGCGACGAGCTTGGGCGACGCCACCGCGCCGCAGCCCTTTTCACCTACGCGATGCTGGCGCTGACGCTCGTCCTGATGGCGCTCGCCTACGCGGGCGTGCTCATCCCGGAGACGGGCCGCGCCGAGCCCGTCTTGGACTGGACGCTGCGCATCGTCATCGTCTTCTTCGGCGTCGGCGCGGTCTACCTGCGCCGGACGATGTTCAACGCCGCGCGCCTGCAAGACATCGCCTCCCTGCGCGGCACGTCGGGCCTGCTCGACACTTTGCAGAAGACGACCGTGCTCGTCGCCCTCATCGGCGCGACGATCGCCGTCATGGGCTTCGCGCTCAGTTACCTCTGGGGCGAGCGCGAATTCGCGTACGCGCCCGAGGCCGTCAAGATCGGGCTCATCGCCGTCGCCGTCCTCCTGTACGCCTACCCGCGCCGCGCGGCGTGGGAGCGCGTCGTGCAGCTGACGAAGCCCGGCGCAACCAGCCCCGCCTCCCCGGCGAAAGGAACGTTCTCTTGAAGTCGCATCTCCGACGCGCGCCCCGCGCCGCCGCACTCGTCTTCCTCCTCTCCGCCTCGCACGCTTTCGTCGCGGCGCAGCAGCCCGGCCCGACGCCGTCGCAGACTCCGCCCGCGCCGGCCGCGCAGGCGCAGCAGCCCGGCGGGCAGACGGCGCGCGAGCGCCGGGCGCGCGCCTACGCGAAGCTGCTCGAAGGCCAGCGCATCTATTTCGAAGTCCGCTCGGGCGGTCGGGCCGTCGACTCCTTGCAGCAGGCGCGCGCGGCCTTCCGCGAGGCGGCCGAGCTCGACCCGCGGCTCGCGGAGGCGCGCACCGCGCTCGCCGAGATCGCCTTCTTCTTCTTCAGCGACCTCGCCGAGGCCGAGCGCGAGGCCCGCGCCGCGGTCGCCGTCGACAAGGACAACCTCGGCGCGCGTCGCGTCCTGACGCGCGTCCACTCGATCAAGAGCAATCTGGCCGAGGGCGGCGTCGTGCGCGCCGAGGCCGACCGCGCCGTCGAGGAGCTGCGCGAGCTTCTGCGCCTGCGCCCGTCCGACGCCGAGGCTCTGGCGCTGCTCGGCGAAATCTACTTCGTGACGGGGCGCGACGAGGAGGCCGTCGACGCCTTCCGTCGTTGGGCCTCCGCGCCGCCCTCGGTCGAGGGGCGCTTCTACCAAATCATCACGCGCGGCCGCGAGCTCTCGCCCGACGCCGCACAGGCGCGTCTCTCCGAAGCCCTGCTCCGCGCGGGCCGCACGGACGAAGCCGCGACGGCCGCCTCGCGCGCCCTCGCCCTCGCGCCCGAGAACGCCGCCTACCTCGACCTGCTCGACAACGTGCTCGAAGCCGGCGGGACTCTGAGCCGCGACATCGTCGGCGAGCTGCGCCGCATGACGGCCGCCAACCCTAAGAACTCTTCGGCCGTCGGCCTGCTCGCGCGGGCCGAGGCGAGGGCCGGGCGCACGGACGAGGCGGTCGCGACACTTCGGGCGGGCTTGGCCGCGCGCACGCCCGGCGAGCGCGAGCACTTGACGCTCTCCGCGCAGCTCGCGCAGGCCCTCTCCGACGCGCTCCGCTACGACGAGGCCGTCGCGGCCTACGACGAGCTTCTGCGCTCGCGCGGCGTCGGCGACGAGCAGGTCACGCCCGAGAGGAAGAACTTGGTGGCCGTCGTGCTCGGCAGAGTCATCGAGCTTCGCCGTCTCGCCGGCAAACCCGAAGAGGCTCTGGCGACGGTCGCGCGTATGCGACGCCTCTTAGGGAGCGACGACCCGACGCCCGACCTTCACAACGTCCACCTCCTGCGCCAACTCGGACGGCGCAACGAGGCGCTCGACGCGGCGCGCTCGGCCCGCGTCCGCCACCCCAACGAGTCCTCCTTCGCGCGCCTCGAAGCGGCGGCGCTCTCGGAGGTCGGGCGCTCCGGCGAGGGGCTCGAAATCCTCCGCGCCGGTCTGAAGGGCACGCCCGAAGACTTCGACGCCTACCTCGCCATCTCCGGACTCCTCGTCGGCGCGGGGCGCGGCCCCGAGGCGGTCGAGGCCGCGCGCAAGGCTCTTGAGCTCGCGCCCGCCGACTCCTCGACGAAGACCACGCAGGCCCTCGTCGTCCTCGCCTCCGCGCAGGAGCGCGCGGGCGACCTCAAAGGCTCCGAGGAGTCTCTGCGCCGAATCCTCAAAGGCGACCCCAACAACGCGACCGCGCTTAACAACCTCGGCTACTTCCTCGCCGAACGCAGCGAGCGTCTCGAAGAGGCCCGCCAGATGATCCAGCGCGCCGTCAACGCCGAGCCGACTAACCCTCAGTTTCTCGACAGTTTAGGCTGGGTTTATTTTAAACTCGGCAAACTGGAAGAGGCCGAGCGGTATCTAAGCGAGGCGGCGAAACGCAACCCCCATTCGGTTGCGATTCAGGAGCATCTCGGCGACGTGATGCACAGCCGCGGACGCGGCGAGGAGGCCCGCGCCGCTTGGCGCAGGGCGCTCGCGCTCTCGGTCGAGGCGGTCGATTCCAACCGCATCAAGGCGAAAATCAACGGCGAAGTCGGCAAATAAACTCTTGCCGCCTTCATCTCCCCCGTGTAGAGTACGCGCGACCTTCCCGCGGGAGGTCGGAACTGTGCCGTCGTTTAACACCCCGAACCCCGACGGCGCGGCCTGACAGTCCGCAACGTTTTACCCTAAACATTGATTTCACGAGCCTTACGAGGCTTTTCTGTGAAAGCCTCGTCCCGGCCTTCGTGTAAAACAATGGTTGACGTTCGGCCTGCTGTGTTGTACACTCGCCAACGATAGACCGTAAGCCCCAAACAATCGGTCTTTCGCGGTAACGCCCCTACGACACTGAAACGCTCCGAGCTTTTTGAGGAGAAGTTACCCCGATGAAGTTCCCCTTCGCGTCCCCCGCGCGCGGCCGGAAGAGAATGGCCGCCGCAAGCTTCGCGCTCCTTTGCCTGCTCGGCACGACGCCGGGCGCGGCACTCGCCAACAAGAACGAATCGCCGAAGGCGTCGGCCCGGCCCGTCGCGCGTCTGGTCTCGTCGTCGCGTCAGGAAGCGCCGCAGCGCGAGCGCGCGCGCGTCGTCGCGGCCTACCGCAACAACGTCGCCGCCGCGCCCGCGCGCTTCACGGCGACGCGTGTGGCGTCCGCGCCCGTGGCCGTCGCGGCGGCCACGTCGAGCGAGCGCCGCGTGTTCGAGCTGATTAACGAGGAGCGCCGCGCGCGCGGACGCCGCCCGCTCGCGTGGGACGGCGAGCTGACGCGCTTGGCCCGCTACCACTCGCAGAACATGGCGCGGCAGGACTTCTTCAACCACGTCGACCGCGACGGCCTCGACATGTCGGGCCGCGCAGAGGTGCTCGGCGTCGGAGGCTGGCGCGCGCTGGCCGAGAACATCGCCTTCAATCAGGGCTACGACGACCCCGAGGCGTTCGCCGTCGAGCGATGGATGATCTCGCACAAGCACCGCGACAACATTCTCAACGGCGAGTTCACGCACGCCGGGCTGGGCGTGGCGCGCGCGTCGGACGGCCGCGTCTACTTCACGCAGGTCTTCGTCAAGCGCTAATCTCGGCGACAGGATTTCACACGGCGGCCGGCGCTCGGTAGAATGAGCGCCGGCCGTCTTCTTGTGTCCGACGCGAAACTCCAACTCCCGGCCTACGCCAAGATCAACCTCCTCCTGAGAGTCCTCGGGCGGCGGGACGACGGCTACCACGAGATAGAGACGGTCTTCCAGACCGTCTCGCTCCACGACACGCTCGCCTACGAGCCTCTTGAAGACCGCCGCATAGAGCTTACTTGCTCAGACCCCGACATCCCCGCGGACGAGACGAACCTCGTCCACCGCGCGGCCGTCGCCCTGCGCGACTCGTGCGGCGTCGAAGCGGGCGCGCGCGTCACGCTCGAAAAGCGCATCCCCTCGCAGGCGGGACTCGGCGGCGGCTCGTCGGACGCGGCCGCGACGCTGTGCGGGCTCGCGTCGCTCTGGAATTTGTCAGTCGGTAAGGCCGAACTCGTCCGTCTCGCCGCGCGGCTCGGCGCCGACGTGCCCTTCTTTCTGACGGGCGGGACGGCCCTCGGCACGGGCCTCGGGACTGACGTCAGGCCGCTCGTCGACGCCCCCGCGCGGGCCCTCGTCGTCGTCACGCCGGGCGTCAAAGTCTCGACGGCGGAAGCCTATAAACTGCTGAACGCGCCTGCCTTGACAAAGGAGGGGGCGGACGTTAATCTGCCTATTTCCCGCGCGGGCCTTGATTTTTCGGGTTCGCTCCGTGCGGTGATGCGCAACGATTTCGAGGCGTCCGTCTTCGGACTCGAACCCGAAATCGAGCGCGCGCGCGACGCGCTCAGGTCTTCGGGGGCCGAGGCGGCGATGCTCTCGGGCAGCGGCTCAAGCGTCTTCGGCGTGTTTGAAAATCCCGGCGCGGCACACGCGGCGGCCCGCGCGCTCGCGGCCGAAAGAGGCTGGCAGGTTTTCGAGTGCAGGACGGTCGGCCGCGCCGAGTACGCCGAGAGTCGGCGCGCTTGCGCGGCACGCCTGCGGGGCCGCGACGGCGGCGAGGACGAGATTGGGGCGTAGCCAAGTGGTAAGGCACCGGTCTTTGGAACCGGCATTCGTAGGTTCGAATCCTTCCGCCCCAGCCAAACCAAACAGTGACGAGTGACAGGCGACGAGTGATAAGAAATAAAGCCTCGCGCCCGTCACTCGTCGCCTGTCACTCGTCACTGAGTTTATGAGTACGACCGGCGGCATCAAGGTCTTTTCGGGCAACGCGAACCGGGCCCTGACCGAGGAGATTTGCTCCAACCTCGGCTGCGACCCCGGCAGCGCGACGGCCGCGCGCTTCTCCGACGGCGAGTACAACTTCCAGATCAACGAGAACGTGCGCGGCGGCGACGTCTTCATCGTCCAGCCGACGTGCCCGCCGACGGACGCGAACCTGATGGAGCTGCTCGTGATGCTCGACGCGCTCCGCCGCTCGTCGGCCGAGCGCATCACGGCGGTCATCCCCTATTACGGCTACGCGCGCTCGGACAAGAAGGACAGGCCGCGCGTCCCCGTCGCCGCCAAACTCGTCGCGAACCTGATCGCGACCGCGGGCGCTCACCGCGTGCTGACGATGGACTTGCACGCGGCGCAGATTCAGGGCTTCTTTGACATCCCGGTCGACCACCTCTTCGCCGCGCCCGTCTTCATCGGCCACTATCAGGCGAACCCGCTGCCGAACCTGACGGTCGTCGCGCCCGACACGGGCGGCGCCGAGCGCGCGCGCGCCTACGCCAAGCGGCTCGACGCGGAGCTCGCGCTCTGCGACAAGCGGCGCGAGAAGGCGAACGTGGCCGAGGTGATGAACGTCGTCGGCGACGTGCGCGGGCGAAACTGCCTCGTCGTCGACGACATGTGCGACACGGGCGGCTCGCTCACGAAGGTCGCGAAGGCCCTGCGCGAAGCGGGGGCCGACAGGATTCACGCCTGCTTCACGCACGCGGTGCTCTCGGGCAGGGCGTGCGAGCAGTTGAAGAACTCGGAGATCGAGCAGGTCGTCACGACGAACACGATCCCTCTGCGGGACGAGGCGTGCCGGCTTGAGAACATCAAGGTTTTGAGCATCGCGCCGCTTCTGGCGAAAGCGATCAAGTCGATCCACGAGGAGACGAGCGTCTCCTCGCTCTTCGTCTAGCGCGGAGGGCAAAAACTTAATCGGGCGGTCAGCGGTCAGCTTTCAGCACTCAGCTTTCACTCCGTCTCGGAGTCGAGTAGTACGGGAGTAAGCTGCGCGCTGGTGCTACGGCAAAAGCTGACGGCTGACCGCCGATTGCTTATAGCTGATTGGAGAACTCATGGCAGAGAAACAAGAGATAACGGTGCGCGCCGAGCTGCGCACGAAGCGCGGGAAGAACGACGCCGGCCGCCTGCGCCGCGCCGGGCTGGTGCCCCTCACGCTCTACGGCGGCGAGGGCGAGGCCGTCTCGGCCGCCGCGCCGCTCAGGGACTTGGCGGCCATCCTCCGCTCCGACTCGGGGCACAACACCATCTTCACGCTCGACATCGAGGGCGTCGGCCCGAGCGAGGTGCTGTTCCTCGACCGCCAGATCGACCCCGTGCGCGGGCGCTTGATGCACGCCGACCTTCGCCGCCTCGTGCGCGGCCAGAAGATCGAGGTCACCGTCCACATCGAACTCGACGGCGACCCCTTCGGCGTCAAGGAAGAGGGCGGCATCCTCGAACAGCTTCTGCGCGAGGTCACGATCCGCTGCGGCACGCGCGACATCCCCGAGGCCATCCACGCCGACGTGACGAACCTCAAAGTCCACGACGTGCTGCACGTCTCCGACCTTCAGGTGGCCGACAACATCGAGGTCTTGACCGACCCCGAGACGGCCGTCGCGACGGTCGCGGTCGTCCGCGAGGAGCCGGTTGAGACGGCGGCGACGACCGAGGACGAGGCGGCCGAGCCGGAAGTCATCGGCAAGGGCAAGAAGGAAGAGGAAGGCGGGGAGTAGCCCGCCCGGCTACCTTCTCATGTTAGTCGTCGGGCTAGGTAATCCGGGCGCGCAGTACGAGTGGACGCGCCACAACCTCGGGTTCATGCTCGTTGACAGGCTGGCGCGCGAGGCGGGGCGAGAGGTCAGGCGCGAGGAGTGCCGCGCGCTCGTCGGCCGCGCCGAAATCGAAGGCCGCGCCGTCGAGCTCGTCAAGCCGCAGACCTACATGAACCTGAGCGGCGAGGCCGTCGCGTGCCTGATGCGCAAGCGTCCGGGCCTGACGCCGGGGCGCGACCTCGTCGTCATCAGCGACGACATCGCCATCCCGTTCGGCACTCTGCGGCTGCGGCCGTCGGGTTCGAGCGGCGGGCAGAAAGGTCTGAAGAGCGTCATCGCGGCGCTCGGCACGGATGAGTTCCCGCGGCTGCGCATCGGCATCCGGCCCGAGCACCCGGTCTCCGACACGTCGCGCTTCGTCCTCGAAAACTTCCCGAAGGGGCAGCGCGACGAGGTCGAAAAAGTTTTGGAGCGCGCGGCCGAGGCGCTGCGCGCGATTATACGAGACGGCATCGACAGAGCGATGTCGCAGTTCAACTAGCCGTCGGCGTGATGCCGAGTGCTGACGGCTTTCTTCCTTGCTTCGCCCCGCGCGGGCGAGGCTAGACATCCAGAAGGAGGATGATTTGGCAGAGAAGAGAGTTTACGAAGTCGTCTTCATCATCGACCCGGACACGGCCGAGGAGGACGCGAAGCGTTTAGTCGAAGTTCTCCAGCAGATCGCCACGGATCAGGGCGGCAACGTCGTCAAGAACGAGCTGATGGGCCGGCGCCCGCTCGCCTACCGCATCGGCCGCAAGACCGAGGGCGTCTACGTGCTGTTCGAGATCGAGGGCACGGGCAAAGAGATCGCCGAGCTTGAGCGCCGGATGCGCGTCAGCGACCAAGTCCTGCGCTACCTGACGGTGCGCGTCGACGAAGACCGCCAGCGCGCCGAGAAGCTGGGGGCGAAGCGCGCGCGACGCGCTTCCAAGCGGCCGTTCGCGGCCGGGGCGTCGGCCGGTCAGGGCGGCGGGGCGCGCGGCGCGGGCCGCGAGGCCGCGGGCCGAGACGAGGAGGAGTAGAAGATGTCGAGAAATTTTTCTAACGATCGCGAATTCGATGGGGACGACGACGGCCCGCGTCACGGCGGGTCGGGCGGCGGGGGCGGCGGCGACCGCGACCGTCGCGGCGGCGGCGGGCGCGGGCGTATGCGCCGCCGCAAGGTCTGCCGCTTCTGCTTGGACAAAGTCGACATCATCGACTTCAAGGACGTGAAGCTTTTGCAGAACTACATCCCGGAGCGCGGCAAGGTTCTGCCGCGCCGCATCTCGGGCTCGTGCGCGCCGCACCAGCGGATGCTCGCCGAGGCGATTAAGCGCGCGCGCAACATCGCGCTGCTGCCTTACGCCGCCGACTAGAGAGGGAGACGAAGACTCATGGCAAACACAAGCGTCCTCCTGCGCGAGGACATTGACAACTTGGGCGCGCGCGGCGAGATCGTGCGCGTCAAGGCGGGCTACGCGCGCAACTACCTCCTGCCGCGCAAGCTCGCCGTCGAGGCGACGCCGGGCAACGTCAAGCAGATCGAGGCCGAGCGCGCGGCGCTCCTGCGCAAGGAGGCGCGCGAGCGCACGACGGCCGAGGGTCAGGCTTCCTTGATGAAGTCGGTGGCGCTCTCGTTCGAGCGCAAGGTGGGCGAGCACGGGCTGCTCTACGGCTCCGTGACCGTGATGGACATCGCCGAGGCGCTCCGCGAGAAGGGCTTTGAGGTCGACCGCCGGCGCGTGCAAATGCGCGAGCCGATTAAGGAGACGGGCGAGTTCACGGTCAGCGTCAAACTCCACCGCGAGGTCGTCGTCGCACTCCCCGTCACTGTGACGGGCGAGGGCGGCGCGCAGACGACGCGCGCGGCCGAGGCCGGGGCGGCGGGCGGAGAGGCTTCGGCCGAGTCGGCGTCCGAGGC
>DASQDT010000248.1:0-9143 GCA_035634035.1 Pyrinomonadaceae bacterium
GTGCGCGAGCGCCGCATCGAGCTAGTCCGCCGCGCGTCGCGCCGCGGCTCTCGACGCGAGCGCATCGTCGCCGTCGGCGCAGACCACGGCGGCTCCCAGATGAAGGAGGAGCTCAAGAAGCTCCTCACGGAACTCGGCCACCGCCCGCGCGACTTCGGCACGAACTCGACCGACGCCGTCGACTACCCGGACTTCGCGCACGCCGTCGCCCGCTCGGTCGCCGACGGCGAGTCGGACTTGGGGATCATCGTCGACGGCGCGGGCGTCGGCAGCGCGATGACGGCCAACAAGGTGCCGGGCGTGCGCGCCGCCGCCTGCTACTCGGCCAAAGTCGCGCGCAACTCGCGCGAGCACAACGACGCCAACGTCCTCACGCTCGGCAGCCAGACCGTCACGCCCGCCGAGATGCGCGAGATCGTGACCACATGGCTCTCGGCCGAGCTGACCGAGGAGCGCCACCGCAAGCGCGTTGCGAAAATCGAGGCCGTCGAGCGACAATACGGCCGCTAAAGGCCGGACGCCCGGAGGCGGGCCACGGCGCGGAAGGGAAGGTGACATGAGACGTTTTGCCGGAAGGCTGTTGATGGGGCTCGCGCTGAGCCTATGCTTCGGAGCCCCCGCGGCCGCGCAGAAGTGGGAGAAGTTCGCGCCGGCCGGCGGCGACTTCTCGGTGCTAATGCCGGGCAAGCCGGTGAAGACCGATCAGGAGATGCAGACGGCCTTCGGGAAGCTCGTCAACCATATGTTCCTGTTGCAGTCGGGGGAGGCCGTCTACATGGTCTCGTACGGAGACTTCCCCGAGCCGGTGAGCGACCCGGCGGTGATTAAGAGGATGCTCGACAGCGCGCGCGACAACGCGATTCAGGCGACGAGCGGGCGTCTCAAGGAGGAGAAGGAGATTAAGCTCGGCGGGCACACGGGCCGCGAGTTGTTGGTCGTCCTCCCGGCCGGCCTGACGCGGGCGCGCGCCTACTGGGTCGGGAAGCGTCTCTATCAAGTGGTCGTCCTCATGCCCGAGGGCAAGGGCGCGGCGGGCGAGAAGGCGCGCGAGGAGACGATGGCGAAGTTCCTCGACTCGTTCGCGCTGACGCCCGACGCCGCCGGCGCGAAGTGACGCGCCGCCCCGTTTAAGATGAGTTCACACCGCAACGGCGATTTGGAGCAGCTGGTCGAGCAGATCACGGACGTGATCGTGGCGCGGCTTAACGGCGACTCGGACGCGCAGGCCGAGATGTGCGGGTGCGCCTCGGAATGCTTCAACCGCTGCCCCGAGCGCATGCAGCGCGTCTTGGACGCGGGCGCGTCGCGCATCGGCTTGGTGCTCGGCCAGACGGCGACGCCCGGCGACTGGGCCGGGCTCGTCGACCACACGCTCCTGAAACCCGAGGCCAGCGAGACGGACATCCGCCGCCTGTGCGAGGAGGCCGAGCGCTACCGCTTCGCGAGCGTCTGCGTCAACCCGACGTGGGTGCGCGCGGCGTCCTGCCACCTGCGCGGGACGGGCGTGGCCGTCTGCACGGTCGTCGGCTTCCCGCTCGGCGCGACGCTGGCCGACGTGAAGGCTTACGAGGCGCGCCGCGCCATCTTCGACGGGGCGCGCGAGGTCGACATGGTCATCAACGTCGGCGCGCTCAAGAGCGGCGACGACTGCGCCGTGGAGTTCGACATCCGCTCGGTCGCCGAGGCCGCGCACGAGTACGGCGTGCTCGTCAAGGTCATCATCGAGGCGGCGCTTCTGACCGACGAGGAGAAGGTGCGCGCGTGTCTGGCCGCGAAGCGCGCGGGCGCGGACTTCGTCAAGACCTCGACGGGGTTCGCGAAGGGCGGCGCGACCGTCGCGGACGTGGCGCTCATGCGGCGGACGGTCGGGCCCGAGATGGGCGTCAAGGCGGCGGGCGGCGTGCGCGGGCTCACGGACGCGCGCGCGATGGTCGAGGCCGGCGCGACGCGCATCGGCGCTTCGGTCGGCGTCAAGATCGCGCAGGAGGCATCCGGCGCGAAGCCCAGCGCCTCGGCCGCCGCCTACTGAAGACTTCGAGCCGCGAAGCTCCCGAGAAAAAAGCTTCGACCCCCGCGACCCCTTTTCGACTCCTTTGACCCCCTCCGACTCCAAACGGCGAGGCTCTCGTCCGTCGCGCCGCGACGCGCGCGCGGGCCGCACGCTCGCGTGCGTCGTGCTCGCGCTCGTCTCGCTCGCCTCGCCCGCCTCGGCGCAGGCCGGGCGCGTCGCGCCGCAGAACAGTCCCGCGCCCGCGCAGACGGCCCCCGCGCCTCCCGACCCGACGCGCGCCGGGGGGCGGAGCGCGAGCGTCATCTTCACCGCGGCCGACCAGTTAGACAGTCCCGTGACGACGCTCGGGCGCGACGACGTGCGCGTCGTCGAAGAGGGCGCGGCCGTCCCCGTCGCGGAGCTGCGCGTGCAGCGCGACGCGCCGCTCTTTCTCGCCGTCGTCATCGACACGAGCGAGTCGCAGCGCGGCGTGCTGCCGGCCGCGAAGCTCGCCGCCGACATCTTCGTCGAAGGGATGATGCGGCCCGGCAAGGACAGGGCGGCCGTCGTCACCTTCTCGCACGAGACGACGCTCCAGCAGGCGATGACGGCCGACGTGACGCGCGTGCGCGGCGCCATCATGCTGGTCGAGCCGGCGACGCCGGCCGGCGCTCACGTCGGCGTCCTCCCCACCCCGCTGCCCCGCACGCCCGGCTCGACGGCCGTCTGGGACGCCGTCTGGGTCGTCGCGACCGAAGTCCTGCCGCGCTCGCTCGGCGCGGGCCGCCGCGCCGTCATCCTCATCACCGACGGCGTCGACACCAGCAGCCAGATGAAGATGGACGAGGCCGTGCGCTCGGCGCTCGGGTCGGAGGCGGTCGTCTACGCCATCGGCGCGCGCAGCAAGGAGTTCGACGCCGACCGCGACGCCCTCAGGAAACTCACGGAACGCACCGGCGGCCGCGCCTTCTTCCCGAAGACCACGGACGACCTGCCCGCCGTCTTCACGCGCATACGCGACGAGCTGCTCTCGCAGTACGTGCTGACCTTCACGCCGCCCGCGAAGGCGCGCGACGGCTCCTTCCGCAAGCTCAAGGTCGAGTTGGCCAACCCCGAGCTGAAACGGCAGGGCGTCCGGCTCTCGTTCCCGCACGGCTACTTCGTCGGCAACGCGCCGACGGCCCTGCCCGCGCGCCCCTGAGCGGCATCACCCCGCGCCCCGGCGCGCGCCTTCTTGAAAGTCGCACGCCTTCGGGGCTATGCTCGGCGCGCAAGCTCCAACGAAAAACTCGGCGAGGCGGTGGACTGAAAATGGCTTCCGTGAAGCGCGACGTGTTGGCGGTCATACTCGGCGGCGGCGTGGGCACGCGCCTGTTCCCCCTGACGAAGATGCGCTCGAAGCCCGCCGTCCCGCTCGGCGGCAAGTACCGGCTCGTCGACATCCCCATCTCGAACTGCATCAACTCGGACGTGCACAAGATGTTCGTCCTGACGCAGTACAACTCGGCGAGTCTTAACCGGCACATCGCGCAGACCTACCGCTTCTCGCAGTTCTCAAGCGGCTTCGTCGAGATCCTCGCCGCCGAGCAGACGCCCGAGAGCCCGCAGTGGTTTCAGGGGACGGCCGACGCCGTCCGCCAAGTCCTGCCGCACATCACCGACTGGGGCATCGACACGCTGCTCATCCTCTCCGGCGACCACCTGTACCGGATGGACTACCGCGACTTCCTCAAGCGCCACTTCGAGACGAAGGCCGACGTGACGGTCTCGGTCATCCCGTTCGTGCGCGAGGCGGCCGAGGAGTTCGGGCTTTTGAAGACGGACGCGGAGGGGCGCATCACGATGTTTCGCGAGAAGCCCAAAGGCGAGGCGCTCGAAGAGATGCGCGTCGACACGGGGCGCTTCGGGCTGAGCGAGGCCGAGGCGCGCCGCCGCCCGTTCCTCGCCTCGATGGGCATCTACGTCTTCAACTTCAAGTGGCTCGAAAAGTTGCTCTCGCAGAACACGGAGTGGATCGACTTCGGGCGCGAGGTCATCCCGGCCGCCATCGAGTGCTGCAACGTGCAGGCGTTCGTCTTCGACGGCTACTGGGAGGACATCGGGACGATTGCCGCCTTCCACGCCGCGAACCTCGACATGACCGCGCCGTGGCCCAAGTTCGACTTCTTCAACGCCGACGCGCCCATCTACACGCGCGCCCGCTACCTGCCGTCGTCGAAGATGGACAACACGACGGTGCGGCAGTCGATCATCGGCGACGGCTGCATCATCAACCGCGCCGAGATCACGCGCTCGGTCATCGGCCTGCGCACGCGCATCGACTTGGGGGCGACCGTCGAGGACTCCTACGTGATGGGGGCCGACTACTACCAGACGCTCGAAGAGATGAAGGACGACAACACGGCGGGCCTCCCGCGCGTCGGCATCGGCGAGGGCACGGTCATCCGCCGCGCCATCATCGACAAGAACGCGCGCATCGGCGCCGGCGTCCGACTCCTCAACGAGGCCGGCCACGTGGAGCTCGACGCGCCCGACGGCAGCTACCACATACGCGACCGCATCATCATCGTCCCCAAGAACGCCGTCGTCCCCGACGGCACCATCGTCTGATGTTTTCAGAGGCGTGAGGCGCGGAGGATTTCGCGGAAGCGGAGGGCGTCTTCGGTCATGTGGATGTTGTTGAAGAAGACGTAGGGTCGCGCGCCTTCGTCGCCTCCGTCGGGGAGCATCGAGGCCAACTCTTCCAGCTCGCCGTCCTCGTAGCGGTAGCGCCAGCCGCGGCGGCCGTGCAGGCGGAAGTAGGGCGCGCCGGGCGTGACGGTGCGGCCGGCGAAGGGGTCGACGGCGTGGCGCAAGTTTAAGTCCCTGCACGCGGCGCGCACCGTGTCCGCGCCCCACTCCGCGCCGCGCGGCTCCCACGCGAACTGGAGCCCGTCGCGCTCGACCTTCGTAAAGAACTTCTCCAGACGCTTCAGGTTCGTCTTCGTCGGCGCGAAGCTCGCCGGGCATTGGAAGAGGACGGCGCGCGAGCGCAGCGCGCGGGCGCACGCGAGCGTCACGTCCCAAGCCTCGCGCACGACGGCCGTCCACTTGAAAGAGCCGACCTCCTCCGCCTCCTCCTCCGTCAGCTTTCTTTTCAGACGCCTGTAGGTGGGACTGCGCGACTCGTGCGTGATGAGCATCCACGCCTTGAGCGCGTACTCGAATTCGGGGGGCGAGTCGGCGCGCCAGCGTTCGAGCGTCGCGACGAGCGGGGGCTGGTAGAAGGTCTGCTGGATTTCGACGCAGGAGAACGTGCGGACGTACTCGGCCCGCGACACGCGGAAGCCGCACGTCCCCGTCTGGACATTATCGCCGTTCATCCTTGCATCGCGCGCGCCGCGCGCTCACTCGTCGCGCGTGCCGCCCGCGGGCGGCGTCGAGGCGAACTGCTTGCGGCGCAGCTCGGGCTTCGCGGCGGGCCGCGCCTGCGGGTCGCGCTGTGCGGTCGTTGCGGAGCCGGGCGGCTGGTAGATGTAGCTGTCGCGCGCGCGGACGACCAAGTTCGGGCGCTTGACGCGGACTTTGATGGCGCGACGCTCGGCCGCCTGCGCCTGCTTCGCCGGGTAGTAGCCGAGGCTGTACTGCCGTCTGAGTTCTTCGGCGATGCTGCGGAAGGCCATGTCGACGTTGCCCATCGTGTTGGCCGCGAAGTGTCGGCCGCCGGTCTTCCAAGCGAGGTCGCGCAGGTAGCGCCCGGCGCGCTCGTACTCGGCGCGGCTCGCGCCGGGGCCGGGGCCGGGCCGCCCGACGGGGCCGCGCCCGCGCCCCGAGGGGATGCCGAGGATGCCGCCGAGAATGTCGCCGACGGTCGAGCCGGTCGAGCGTCCGCGCCCGCCTCCGCCGGGCCAGCCCCCGCCGCCGCCGCCCGTCTGGTCGAGGTAGGTGTCGTACTGGATGGGGTAGATGAGCGCGTCGAGCTCCTCCACGTCTTCGAGCGTGCTCTGGTAGGAGGCGCGCTTGCTCGTCGTGTCCACGCCGTCGCTGAAGAGGACGATGGCCTTGCGCCCCTTGACCTGCTCCATGCGCTCTTTGACGACGCGCTCGACGGCGTCGTAGAGGCGCGTGCCGTTGCCGGTGTTGGTGCGGCGGATGGCGTCGCGCATGACGCGGCGGTCGCTCGTCGGCTCGCACAAAAACTCAATCGAGTCGTCGAAGGCGACGACCATCACGCGGTCTTCGGGGCGGAGCTGTTCGACGAAGGCGATGGCGGCGGCCTGTATGTCGTCGAGCTTGAACTGCGTGGAGCCGGAGGTGTCCAAGACGAGGGCGACGGTGAAGGGCATCTCGACCGAGGCGAAGTAGGCGACCTCCTGCTCCACCCCGTCCTCGATGATGCGGAACTCCTCTTTGCGTATGTCGCCGACGAAGCGCGCGTCGCGATCCATGACGCTGACCGGGATGGTGACGAGAGCCGTCGTGACCGTCACCACGTCGTCCTCGCCGACCTCCTCGTTGACCTCGCGGGCCTTGATGCCGTCGTCCTCCCTCTGCGGCGCGGGCGCGGACGATTTGGGCGCGGGCGTCTGCTTGGGCGCGGGCTGCTGTTGGGCCGCGGGCGGCGGCGTCTGAGAGGCCCGGCGCGGGCGCGCCTGCGGGAGCGCGGGGGGCGCGGACGAGGCGAGCGCGGCGAGAAAGAGCGCTAGGGCGGCGAGTTTTCTCATGGCTTTCGGACTCCTTTTCGGCGGGCAAGACCTGTCACAGCCTTTGACGTGCACGGCCCGTCCGATGGATGCACGCGATTATAGCGCCGCCGGCTCAAGGCTGTAGCGCGTTGAAGAGGAAGGGGAACGTGCCCCACGTCTGCCCGCGGTGCTGCGGGCGGAAGCCGAAGAGGCGAACGCGCCCCCGCCCCAAGCGCGCCTCGACGAGCGCCGCCTTGCCCGCCAGATGCTGCGGCCCCAAGAGCCAGCCCGAGCGCAAGACCTGCTCGCGGTCGCCCGCGTAGCGCGCGACGACGCGGGCGCGGTCGTCGTCCGTCACCTCGAACGCCTGCCCGTGGACGAAGTAGGCGTCGGCCTCGCGCGCGAAGCCCCGCCCCAACGCGTGCTCGTTGTCCACCTCGACGCGCAGGATTGAGCCCGGCCCGTAGAAGTCCGACGACTTCAAGCCTTCGAGGACGTTCTTGACCGGGAGCTTGAAGTGCTTGATGGCGAGGTCGGTCGAGGAGTTGATGGCGACGAGCGTGCCGCCCTCTTCGACGAACTTCTTCAAGTTCTCGACGCCCGCCTCCGTGATGCCGCCCGTGAACTCGGCGGGCGCGCTCTCCTTCGCGCGCCCCTCGATTATCTCGCGCGTGAACATCGAGGGGAGCACTATCACGTCGTACTTCGCGCGCAGGTTCCCGGCGCGCACCTCCGAGTCGCGCAGGGGCGTGAAGGGGACTCTGAAGGCGTCGAAGACGAAGCGCGTCCAGCCCTCGTCCATCGAGTTCGTCCAACTGCGGTAGAGCGCGACGCGCACGCCGGCCGCGACCGGGTTGCGTCGCGCGGGCGCGAGGCCCAAGTCGCGCCTCACCTCGTCTTCGCCCCGCACGAGGGTCAGGCGGCGCTCCGAGGGCGGCTCCCGGATGCTGTGGACGGGGACGGCGAGGACGCCCATCTGCATCGGGAGCGTCCAGCCGGCGACGTCGTAGGGGCGCTCGGCCTCGCCCGTCGCCGTGCGGCGGTCGGGGTAGACCTGCCGCTCGAAAAGCGCCTTGATGTTCGAGCGGTAGGGCTGATTCATGTAGATGAGGTAACTGCCTAAGGGCATCTCGGGCGGGTTGTGCGCGAGGTCGTTGTAGACCGTGCCGCGCTGGCCCATCATCGTCAGGTGGAGCTCCCTGTCCATCCTGTGAACCTCAATGCCCTGCTCGACGAGCGCGCCGACGAGCTTCGCCACGTTCTCATCTTTGCCCTGCCCGGCCGGGATGACGTAGGCCACTTCAGAGTCGCCGCGCTCGCGGCCGCCCTCGACTTGCGCGCGGCCGAGCTCGAAGAAGTTTCGCAGGTAACGCTGGCGGTACTTCGCGGCCAGCGAGAGGACGGAGCGCGCGGCCGACATCTCCAAATCCATGATGTCGCGCGGACGCCACAGGCCGCCCGGCCACGGGTCGGGGAAGTTGATGCCGGGCCGCAGCGCCGACGCCATGCCGCGCGTCGAGGCGCGCTCCAAGTCTTCACGCTTGACGCGGACGGGCGTGTAGAGGTCTGCGCTCGCGGCCTCGGTCAGGATGCCGACGGAGTTGTGATAGTAGGGCGCGGTGCGGAATCCGCCGTGCCACCACATATCGTAGAGCGCGTTCGTGATGACGCCCTCGCGGCCCGCGGCCTGAAGGTCGGCGGCGATCTTGTGGCCGATGAGTCCGACCTCGCGCAGGAGCAGGGGCGGGATGTGCGGGTTGGCCGGGTCGTGGAACGGCGGGACGAAGAAGCGCGAGCCGTTCTGCCCCTGCTGGTGAACGTCGTAGACGACTTGCGGAAACCACTCCTTCCAGAACAGCCGCGTGATGGCTTTCGTCTCCGCGAGGTTGAGCATGAACCAGTCGCGGTTGTTGTCGTGGCCGGCGTAGTGGTGATAAAGCTCGGGCGGCTCCTCGCCCTCGAAGGGCGTGCCGAGAGTCTTGCGATACCATTCGGCGACGATATCGTTGCCGTCGGGGTTGGCCGAAGGAATCAGAAGAAGGATGACGTTCGAGAGTATCTCGCGCGTCTCGGGGTCTTCGGCCGACGCGAGCTCGTAGGCGAGCTGCATCGACATCTGAGAGGCGACGACCTCCGTAGAGTGTATGGAGCAGGAGACGGCGACGACCACGCGGCCTTCACTGATGAGCCGCTCGCGCTCGGCGTCGGACGCGACGAGGCGCGGGTCGGCCAGACGCCTCTGCACCTCTTTATATTTCGCCAGCTCGCGTATATTCTCAGGCGCGCTGACGTAGGCGACGACGAGCGGGCGGCCGAGTGTCGTCCGCCCGATCTCCTCGACGCGGACGCGGTCGCTCGCCGCGTCGAGCCGCGCGAAGTAGTCTCTGATTTGCGTCCAGTCGGCGACCTTGCGGTCGTCGCCGGGCGTGAACTTCAGGACGGACTGAGGCGAGGGCGGGCGGGCGGTCGTTGCGGCTTGCGGTCGCGCG
>DASQDT010000249.1:0-7131 GCA_035634035.1 Pyrinomonadaceae bacterium
TTCAGCGTCTGCGACATTCCGACGCGCGTCGACGATACCATCGCCATCGCCGCCCTCTTTCAGGCCATCGTCTGCAAGCTCGACCGCCTCATCGAGCGCAACCTCGGCTTCCGCCTCTACCGGCGCATGCTCATACAGGAGAACAAGTGGCGCGCCGTGCGCTACGGGCTCGACGGCAAGCTGATTGATTTCGGCAAGCAGGAGGAAGTGCCCGTCAAGAGTCTGATTCACGAGCTTCTGGAGTTCGTCGACGACGTGCTCGACGACCTCGGCTCGCGGAAAGAGGTCGAGCACATCCACACCATCCTCGCGCGCGGCACTTCGGCCGACGAGCAGTTGCGCGCCTACCACGAGGCGCGCGCCGCCGGGGCGACCGACCGCGAGGCCCTGAACGGCGTCGTCGACCTCCTCATCCAGAACACGGCCGAGAACGTCCCGGCCGACTTCACCGTCGGCGTCTAGACCTCCCGACGCGTCCGCGCCGCCGCGCTAGTCTTCGAGCACCCGGCACGAGTGCGTCTTGAAGGCGAGCCAGATTCTGCGCCCGCGCTCGACGCCAAGCTCGGCGGCCGACTGACGCGTCAAGCTCGCGACCCACTCCACGCCCGCGCGAGCGCGCACGAGCACGCGACCGCCGCGGTCTTCCGCCGACACGACCTCCGCCGCCATCACGTTCCGCGCCGAAATCCCACGCGGCCGCTCGGTCGCCAGAAGAATGTCGCCCGCGCGCACCGCCACGCGCAGCCTCTCGCCCTCGGCGTGCCGGCTCAGAGGCACTTCCACGCGGCACGAAGCGCCCGTCAGCGCGTCTGTCATCAACACGACAGTCGTCCCCGTCTCCGCGCGCCTCTCCTCGACCGCCGCCTCGAAGACGTTTTCGACCCCTGCGAGGCGCGCTATCCCGGCGCTGACGGGAGAGCGGAAGACCTCTTCCGGCGTGCCCGCGGCGACGACGCGCCCGCGCTCGTAGACGACGGCGCGCTCGCCCAGAGCGTACGCCTCCTCCTGACTGTGCGTGACGTAGAGGACGGGGAGTTGAAGCTCGCGGTTGACGCGACGCAAATCTTCGATGATGCCGTGCTTCGTCGCCTCGTCGAGCGCGGACAGCGGCTCGTCGAGCAGGAGCATCTGCGGGTCGCTGGCGAGCGCGCGCGCGAGCGCGACGCGCTGCGCCTCGCCGCCCGAGACGGCGCGCGGGAGACGCTCGGCCGTGTGCGCGACGCCGAACTTTTCGAGGAGCGCGCTCGCGCGCCCGCGCCTCTCCGCGCGCGAAAGACGCGGCAGCGCGAACTCGACGTTGGCGCGCGCCGTCAGGTGCGGCAGCAGCGCCGCGTTCTGAAAGACGTAGCCCGCGCGGCGCTCGCGTATCGGCACGTTCACCGCGCCCGCGGAGTCGAACAGGACGCGCCCGCTGACAGTGATGCGCCCCGCGTCGGGTTTGATGAGGCCGGCGATCATCTTGAGCGTCGTCGTCTTGCCCGAGCCGGAAGCGCCGAAGAGGATGGTGACGCCGGGCGGCGCGTCGAACGCCGCGTCGAGGAGAAAGCCCCCGCCGAAATCCTTTCTCACTTCGACGGTGAGCATCAGCCGTTGTCCCGCGAGGTCAGGCGGTTGGTGAGATACAGGAGCGTGAAGGCGACGGCGGAGAGGACGACGACGAGGAGCGCGGCCCGGCTGTCGCGGCCCGACTGCGTGGCGTCGTAGATGGCGACGGCGGCCGTCTGCGTGCGGCCCGGAATGTTTCCGGCGACCATCAGCGTCGCGCCGAAGTCGCCGAGCGCGCGCGCGAAAGAGAGGATGACGCCGGCGAGCAGCCCGCGCGACGCGAGCGGGAGCGTGACGCGCGCGAAGACCTGCCACTCAGACTTGCCGAGCGTGCGCGCCGCGTCCTCGTACTCGCGCTCGACGCCCGCCACACTCGCCCGCGCCGTCTTCACCATCAGCGGCAGCGCGCCGACGGCCGCCGCGACGACCGCGCCGCGCCAAGTGAAGACGAGCGGCCCGCCCGTCAGCGACTCGAAGAGACCGCCGATGGCGGAGTTGCGGCCCAAGAGCGTCAGGAGGTAGTAGCCGAGGACGGTGGGCGGGAGGACGAGCGGGAGCGTGACGAGGGCGTCGAGCGCTTCGCGGCCGGGGAAGCGTTTGCGCGCGAGGAGCCAGCCGAGTGCTATCCCGGCGGCGGCGACGAAGGCCGTCGAGATGAGGGCCACGCGCAGCGAAAGCAAGAGAGGGAACCAGTCGAAGTCTCTCATCGGCGTCCGAAGATAACACCGCGCGCGCCGGGGGCGAAAGGGAGGCGGCGGTGCCGGCCTGTATTATGATGACGAGAAGAATGCTTGCAAAGATACGCACCTGTGTCGCCGCGCTCTGCGTCGCCGCGCTGGCGTCGGGCGTCTCCTGCTCGCGCGGTGAAGGGGGAAGAGGCGGCGGGCCGGAGGGCGAGGTGGTGGTGGCCGCCGCGTCGAGTTTGAGCGAGGCTTTCGAGGAGATGGGCCGCCGGTACACCGAGGCTAAGGGCGTGCGCGTCACCTTCAGCTTCGGCGCGACGGGCGACCTCGCGCGGCAGATTGAGCAGGGCGCGCCGTTCGACCTCTTCGCGTCGGCCGACTTAAAGACGGCCGACGCGCTCGGCGAGAAAAATCTCTTGCTCGAACCTCGGCCGCGCGTCTTCGCCGTCGGGCGCTTGGTGCTCTGGGTTCCGAACGACTCGCGCGCGAAGCTCGCCGCGGTCGCGGACGTGGCCGGGCCGCAGGTGACGAAGGTGGCCGTGGCGAGTCCCGACGTCGCGCCGTACGGGCGCGCGGCCGTCGAGTCTCTGCGCGCGTCGGGGCTTTGGGAGCGCGTCGAGCCGAAGGTCGTCTACTCGCAGACGGTCGCGCAGGCCAAGCAGTTCGCCGCGACGGGCAACGCCGAGGCGGCCTTCGTCCCGCGCGCTCTCGCGCGCGCCGGAGACGGCACGGCCTTCGAGGTCGACCCGGCGACGCACGCGCCCGTCGAGCACGCGCTCGCGGTCGTCGCGGCGTCGAAAAATATTGGAAGGGCGAAGGAGTTCGTGAGCTTCGTCTTGAGCGAAGAGGGGCGCGCGGTGCTGGCGCGCCACGGCTACGGCGCGCCCTGAACGTGCTTGAGGGCTTCGCGCAAGAAGTTCTCGAAGATGAGGCGGCCGTCGCGCGACTCGTTCTGGTGCTCCCAGCGCGTGCGGCTCTCGGCCTCCTCGCGCAGCAGGCGCTTGCGCACGTCGCGCGGCAGGTTCGGGTTGAGGCGGCGCGCGTTGTTGCCGCCCAAGTCCTGAAAAGACTTTTCGAGGTGGAACTGCACGGCGTAGATGAGCTGCCCTTCGGCGCGCCTGACCATCATCTGGTTGCGGCACAGGTAGGACGTGGCGAGCAGTTGGAAGCCCTCGGGCACGCGGTCGAGCTCTAGCCCGTGGTTCTGCCAGACGCGCAGGATGCGCCCCTCAATCGTGTAGTCCTGCCAGAGCCCGGTCTTCGGGTCGTAGATGCCCTCGAAGATGGGGTCGTCCGGGTCAGTGATTTTGATGAAGCGGTACTGGTACTCGAACGCGCGGCCGTCGCGCAGCTCGGCCGGCTCGCGCCCGTCGATGAGCGTGACGACGCGCGCGCCGAAGCAGAGGCCGACGAGCTGGTGGCCGCCGCAGATGCCGAGGACGGGCGTGCGCGTCGCGCGGACGTAGCGGCCGAAGCGCTCGACGATGCCCGGCTCGTACCAGTCGAAGTCGCTGAGCGTGCCTGAGAGCACGACGGCCTCCGGCTCGAACTCGGCGGCGACCTCGGCGACCTCCGAGACGTGAGCGCGCTCGATGACGGGGTCTTCGACGAGTCGCCGGATGTTGCCGAGGATGTTGCCGACGGCGAGCTCCGATATCTGCCGCTCGCGGTCGAGACGCCTCCTGAGCTTCGGCCCCAACTCGCGGCGCGCCACGTCGGAGACGTGCGCCTCGTCGGTCAGGAGGTTGTTGACGACGAGGACGCGCACCGTCGGGATGCGCTTCTCGATGCTCTCGAAGCGGCAGAACGGGCGCTGGTTGAAGGGGAAAGGAAGCGGCTCGGCCTTGTCGATGGCGGGCGGCTCGTAAGTGTCTTGAATCGTCATCCCTGTTCGTTTCGCCTCTCCCTCAACCCTTCGGCGCGCGGTAGAGACCTTGCCGCGTGTCCTGCTTGAACTGCGGCCGCGCCTCCCCGGCGCCGGCCTCCTCCAACTCTCTTTTGATGCGCGCCGCGACCGCCGAGCGCGCCTTCGACTGAAACGCCCGCGTCCGCCCCTCGGCGAAGTGCGCGGCCAAAAGCATCGCCCTCTGCCACGAGGACTCCAGCTCGTCGGCGAGCCGTGAGACCCGCGTGATGTCGTAGGGCACGGCCGTCTCCGCGAGCCCCGCGCGCGCGAAGACCGCGAGGTAGCGGCCCGTCGCGAAGTCGGGGCAAGCGAGACGCCTGCGCCCGACCTTAAGCTCGACGCCGAGCAGCGTGTGCTGGACTTCGACGCCCGCGCCCTTCGCCGCCGGCAAGACCGCGTGAGAGCGCGTGCGCGACTTCAACACGCGCTCGCGGTAAATCTCGGGCGGCCATTCGTCGCCCATCTCTTCGCGGACGCGGGAGGCGACCTCGTCGGCCGAAGGGGCGCGCGAAGGGGCGCGCCGCGCGGACGCGTCGCCCCCAACTGCCGAGTCGGTCACGGTCGCTGCCATCGCCTAATTTTTCAAACGGCGTAAAGCGAGAAGGGGGGAGTTTAAAGTCCGCTCCTGCCGGCAAGCCTCCCGTCCGTCAACGCGACGTGCGGACGACCGTCTGCGCCTCGCCCGTGCGGAACGCGTCGAGGACGCGCCCCGGAAAGATGCCGAGGTAGAAGACGCCGGCCACCGTCAACACGAGCGCGAGCGCCAGACTCGCCGGCACGCGCGCCGCCTGCCACTCCGTCGTGCGTTCGCGGAAGAACATCACGACGATCAGACGCAAGTAATAGTATACAGAAATCGCCGTGTTCAGGACACCGACGACGACTAACCCGACGTAGCCCTGATTGATCGCCTCGCGGAAGACGACGATTTTGCCCATGAAGCCGGCCGTGAGCGGGATGCCGAGGAGGCTGAGGAGGAAGACCGCGAGCGAGAAGGCGAGGCCCGGCGAGCGGAAGCCGATGCCGGCGTAGTCCTCGATGGCCGTGCGCCGGTCGCCGCCGCGCGCGATGAGTGTGACGACGGCGAAAGCGCCCAAGTTCATCACGGCGTAGGCGAGGAGGTAGAAGACGACGGCCGCGACGGCGTCAGACTGCGCGGCCGCGTCGCCCCTCGCCGCGCCCGCCGCGACGAAGCCGACCAGAGCGTACCCGGCGTGCGCGATGGACGAGTAGGCGAGCATCCGCTTGACGTTCGTCTGGACGAGCGCGACGACGTTGCCGATGGTCATCGTCAAGACGGCGAGCACGACGAGCGCGCCGACCCAAGCGCCGTGCAGTCGCTCGCCGACGCTCGCCCCGCCCCCCGCCGCCGCGACGAACGGGAAGGCGACCAGAAAGACTCTCATGAACGACGCGAACCCGGCCGCCTTCGGCCCGGCCGCCATGAAGGCCGTCACGGGCGTCGGCGCGCCCTCGTAGACGTCGGGCGTCCAGACGTGAAACGGCGCGGTCGCGATCTTAAAGCCGAAGCCGATCATCAGCATCGCCGCGCCCGCGAACAGGAGCGGCGGGTAGACGCCGTCGTTCAGATACCTCGCGATCTCTTCGAGGTTCGTCGTCCCGGCGATTATCCGGCGCGCGCCCGAGGCGTCGGGCGGCCCCGTGCGCGCCGTCGCGCCGTAGACGAGCGCGATGCCGTAGAGCAGGAAGGCCGACGAGAACGAGCCGAGGATGAAATATTTCATCGACGACTCGTTCGAGCGCAGGTCGGTCTTGCGGAAGCCCGCCATCACGTAGGTCGCGATCGAGAGCAGTTCGAGCCCGAGGAAGATGATGACGAGGTCGCCGCCCGAAGCCATCAGCATCATGCCGACCGTCGCGAAAAGCAGAAGCGTGTGAAACTCGCCCGCGGGCAGGCTCTCGCGCTCGACCCAAATCATCGAGACGAGGACGGTCAGCGCGGCGACGACGATGAAGACGAGCGTGAACGACAGGCGCATGGGGTCGAGGACGACCATGCCGTTGAAGGCCGAGCGCGGCCCCGGAGAGCTCCAGAGCCAGACGCAGGAGGCCGCCGCCGCCGCGAGTCCGGCGAGCGCGACCGCGCCCGTGGCCCAACGCTGACGCGCGCGGCGCGTGAAGGCGTCGACCATCATCACGATGACGCCCGCCACCGAGAGTATCAGCTCCGGCAGGATGAGCCGGAAGTTTATGTCCGGCGCGACGGCCGTCAGGGTCTGTAGAAGCATCGTCGTCATCAACTCTCTTACTTGCCCTCGGGCTCTTTCACTTCGGGGCCGAGCAGGGCGTTAACGCGCCCGCGCACCATCTGCTTGTAGGCCGTGATGTCGGAGCTCATCCCGCGGTGCGCGGGCGCGGCGTAGCGGCCCTCGCGGTCGAAGAAGACGATGAGCGGGATGCGCGTCACGTTCGAGAACTGTCGGAAAGCGGACTTGTCCTCGTCGCGCAGGACGGGGATGGTCAGTCGGTTCGACTTCGCGTAGTGGCGCAAGGTTCGGTCGGTCGTGCGCTCTTTCTCCTCGATGCTCACCCAGAGGAAGCGCACGGGGCGGCCGGCGTACTCCTCCTTCAGCTCCTCGATGGCCTTCAACTCCCAGACGCACGGCACGCACCACGTCGCGCCGAACGAGACGACGACGACCTCGCCGCGCATCTCCGCGGTGTCGTAGGTCTTGCCGTCGAGCGCCTTCAGGCGCACGGACGGGAGGCCCGCGCCCTCCTCTTCCTTCACCGCCGCCGCTTCTTGCGCTGACGCGCGCGCGCCGCAGAGCGCGACGAACGCGAGCGTGAAAATTATCGAAAGACGTTTTGCCATCATTACGTTATTGAGCGCGCCTCACTTCTGCCCGGCCGGAGCCCCCGCGTGAAACGTCCCGGTCTCGACGACGCGCGCGCGAACCTCGTCGATGCTCGCGTCGGAGCGCGCGAGGAACGGCCGCGGGTGCAGGCCCATGTAGAGCATCAGGACGAGCAAAG
>DASQDT010000250.1:0-9539 GCA_035634035.1 Pyrinomonadaceae bacterium
CGCGACGGCCGAAGGCTGAAGCGGGCGCAAAAGGTAAGGGAAAAGCGGGCGCGGACGATTCTCGTTGTCCGCGCCCGCTTCGTTGTAGTATAAACCTCCCGGCGCGCGGCGCTCTCTAAGAGTCGCGACGAAGGCCGAAACCCCTCTGACCCGAAACAGACGACAGCCCTGACGTTTCTCCCGATGGCGACTTACCCCGTTGACTCCGCGCGCGAACAACTGCTCGAACGCCCCTTGCCGCACTCCGCGGAAGCGGAGCGCGCCATCCTCGGCGCAATCATCTTAGACAACGGCCTCGTCAATCAGGCCATTGAACTCCTCCGCCCCGACGACTTCTACATCCGCGCCAACCAGTTCGTCTTCCGCTCGATGATTTCACTCTCCGAGCGCGGCGCGGAGATTAACCCTATACTTTTGGGCGAGGAGCTTCGGCGCGAGGGCGTGTTGGAGCAGGTCGGCGGCATCGCGTACGTTTCTGAATTGACGTACGGGCTGCCGCACTTCACCAACGTCGCCGCCTACGCCAAAGTCGTCCACGACAAGTCCCTGCTCCGGCAGCTCGTCCGCGTCGCCAACAAGGTCACGAGCGAGGCGCTCGAAGAGGAGGACGAGGCCGAGCTCATCCTCGACCACGCCGAGCAGATGATCTTCGCGCTCGCCGACGAGCGGACGCGTCAGGGCTTCGCCCACGTCAAGCCGGTCGCCGACCAGCTCCTCGAAAAAGTTCAGGAGATGGCCGGCCGCACGACCGTCATCACGGGCCTGCCCACCGGCTTCAAAGAACTCGACGAGATGACCTCCGGCCTCCAGCCCTCCGACCTCATCATCGTCGCCGCCCGCCCGTCGATGGGCAAGACCTCTCTGTGTCTGACGCTGGCGCAGAACGCGGCAATCGCGACGGGGGCGGTGGTCGGGATTTTCAGTCTGGAGATGTCGAAGGAGTCTCTGGTGATGAGAATGCTGTGCTCGGAGGGGCGCGTGGACGCGCACCGCTTCCGCGGCGGCTACCTGCACCGCGAGGAGTGGGCGCGGCTCGCGGGGGCGTTAGGCACGCTCGCCGACACGAAAATCTTCATCGACGACACGCCCGGCATCTCCGTGCTTGAGATGCGCGCGAAGGCGCGGCGTTTGGCGGCCGAGCAGAAGCGGCTCGACCTCATCGTCGTCGACTACCTGCAACTGATGTCCGGCTCGTCGCGGCGCGTGGAGTCGCGGCAGCAGGAGGTGTCGCAGATTTCGCGCGAGCTGAAGGGCCTCGCCAAAGAGCTCAACGTCCCGCTCGTCGCCCTCTCGCAGCTCTCGCGCGCGCCCGAGTCGCGCACGGATCACCGCCCGCAGCTCGCCGACCTGCGCGAGTCGGGCGCCATCGAGCAGGACGCGGACGTGGTCGGGTTCATCTACCGCGAGGAGCAGTACAGCCGGACGGAGGAGAACGCGGGGCTCGCCGAGCTGATTATCGCCAAGCAGCGCAACGGGCCGACGGGCACGGTCAGGCTCGCCTTCCTCAAAGAGTTCACACGCTTCGAGAATATGTGGCGCGAGTAGGCGGCGGCGCACCGCCTCACGTCTTCGTGAAGTTCGCCGTGTAGCTCCAACTCTTGCCGTGGCGGGAGGCGAGCGCGAAGCCGACGGGCTCGACGAGCGTTCTGACCGTCGCGAAGCGCGAGAAGTCCGGGTCGGGGAGGTGCTCGCTGACGGAGAGCGTGCCGCCGGACTTCAGCACGCGGCGGCACTCGCGGAGAAGGCTCGCGCCGTCGGACACCTCTCCGAGCACGGCCACCATGTAGACCAAGTCGAGCGAGCCGTCCGGAAACGGAAGACGCGACGCGTCCGCGGTCGTGTAGCCGACGTTGCGCAGGCCCTCGGACGCGAGTCTCGCCTCGGCCTTCCTCAGCATCTCCGGCTGCAAATCCAAAAGCTCAAGGCGTCCGCCGGGAATTCTGCGCGCGACCTCCGCGGAGTAGAAGCCCGCGCCCGCGCCGACTTCGAGCACGCGGCTCGAAGGCTCAAGCGGCAGGCGCGCGGCAAGCTCCGCCGGCGCGAGCACGACTTTGCGCCAGCCGAGTTCGAGGATGAAAGACGCCTCGTGCGGGAAGACGCCGCGGCCGAAGACCGTCCTCGCCGCGTTGAGCAGGCTTCTCAGTCTCTTCATGAAAGTCGTTCTGACGCGAGTCGCGGCCGCCGCGCGATAGACGCCCGCGCGCGCGTCCTATATTTTATGACGCGATGACCGACAAGACGAAAGACGAGACGCGCGGCGAGGCCCCCGAAGCGGGGCGGCCGACGTGGGCCGAGGTCGACCTCGACGCTCTCGCCGCGAACTTCCACGCCGTGCGCCGGCGCGTGGGCGCGGGCGTGCGCGTGATGGCGGTCGTCAAGGCCGACGCCTACGGCCACGGCGCGGTCGAGTGCGCGCGAAGGCTCGCGCGCGAGGGCGCGGAGTGGTTCGGCGTGGCGACGGTCGAAGAGGGTTCCGAGCTTCGTCGCGCGGGCGTGCGCGAGCCCGTGCTCTGCTTCGGCGGCTTCTGGGGCGGGGAGCAGGCCGCGCTCTGCGTGCGCGAGAATCTGACGCCGGCCGTCTACCGCCTCGACATGGCCGAGACGCTCGAACGCGTCGCGCGCGACGCCGGGACGGTCGCCGACGCGCACGTCAAAATCGACACGGGCATGGGCCGCCTCGGCGTCCGCCACGAGGAGGCGGCCGAGTTCGCGCGCGCCCTGCGCGCCTTTCAGTCCGTGCGCGTCGAGGGCTTGATGACGCACTTCGCCGTCGCCGACGACCCCGACCGCGACTGCTTCACACAAGATCAGGTCGTGCGCTTCCGCGAGGCCGTCCGGCTTTTCCGCGAGCGCGGCCACGCGCCCTCAATCGAGCACATGGCGAACTCGGCCGCCGCCTTCGCGCACCCCGAGACGCGCGGCCAGATGGTGCGTCCGGGCGGCGTGCTCTACGGCCTGTGGCGTGACGTGCTGCCGGCCTCACTCGGCGACCCCGGACTGCGGCCCGTGATGAGCCTCCGCACGCGCGTCGTCTTGGTCAAGAGGGTGCAGAGCGGCGAGACGCTCGGCTACGGGTGCACGTTCGTCGCCGCGCGCGACACTCTGGTGGCGACCGTCCCCGTCGGCTACCACGACGGCTACACGCGCGCGCTGTCGAACCGCGGCCGCGTCGTCGTGCGCGGGCGCTTCGCGCCCGTCGTCGCCCGCGTCTCGATGGACTTGACGCTTTTGGACGTGACGGACGTTCCCGGCGTGCGCGTCGGAGACGTGGTGACGCTCTTGGGCGAGGACGGCGCGCTCGCCGTCCCGGCCGAAGACCTCGCGCGCACGGCCGCGACGATCTCTTACGAAATCACCTGCGGCGTCAGCCGCCGCGTGCCGCGCCGCTACGTCGAAGGCCGTTAGCCACTAAGCGCGAGCCAAAAATCTAAAATCGAAAATCATGTGACGGCGGGAAGGGGCGCGCGACTTGAAAGTGTCGCGCGCCCCTTTTCTGTCGGCGGACGGGTGGGCGGGTTAGTTGAGCACGAAGTTGTAGTTGATGAGGCCGGTGACTTTGACGGGGACGCCCGAGAGCAGCGTCGGCGAAAAACGCGCGCGGAGCGCGGCGTCGACCGCCGCCTTGCGCAGCATCGGGTGTCCGCTCGTCGCCTGCGCGCTGATGACGCGCCCCTGTTCGTCGACGACGACCTGCACGGCAACCGTGCCCGACGCGCCGGCCATCTTCGCGATCTCGGGATAAGCGGGCGCGGGCTTGGAGGTGGCCTTGCCGGCGATGACGCCGGACGAGAGCCGGACGGGGCCGCGCGGCGTCTGCGCTTCAGGCTGCGGCGTCGGCTCGACCCGCGCGCGGCGCTCCGGCACCTGCTCCGCGTCGGGCGCGACGAGCGAGCCGTTCGTCGCGCCGCCCGCGGGCGTGTTCGCCGCGGCCGGCGTGTTGCCGCCGATGGCGGGCACGTTCGCCGGGCCTACATCGACGACCGCGCCGGGCGGAAGCTCGGGCGCGTCGTTGCGCGTGGCGGCGCGGTTCGAGAGGTTGGCGTTGTTCCTCCCCTCCTCGGTGACGACGGCCGGTCGGAAGGGCCGGGCGTCGCCCGACGCGGCGGCGGGCGCGGCGCGTCGCTGCGGCGCGGCGCGCGGCGGCGTCCGCTCCTCCTCGCGCGGCTCGGCCTGCACGGGGAAGCGGAGCATGGTGGTGAGTTCGAGCTCGGCCGTCTCGTCGAGGCGCGTGTTGTAGGCGTAGATGCTGCCGACGCCGGCCGCCGAGAGCACGACCGCGTAGAAGACGAGCGTGCCGATGAAGAAAGAGCTCCTGCGCTTGAGGTCGGCGCGATGCGACCCGGACTCGACAAGGTTGCCGAACATTTTCTGTTCCTCCCAAATGCCGGTGCCAACGGGTCTCGGGAGTCGTCTCGGCACAATTAGACAACCGTCGCGCCCGCTTTGTTCCGCGAAAGCGCGCGATTTAAAACCTTGAACTTTTCTCCCCGAAACCTTTAGGATGGGCGGCGCGCGAGTAAAAGGTTCCCCCTCTTCACGTTTCGACCGAAGCCCACAGAGAGGCCGTCGCACATGACCGTCAGCCCTTCGCCCGCCCCGCCCGACGAAGAAGAACTCAACCCGTTTAAGATCGCCACCCGACAGTTCGAACGCGCCGCCGACCTGCTCGAACTCGACGAGTCGATGCGGCAGGTCTTGAGCAACGCCAAGCGCCAGCTCATCGTCTCCATCCCCGTCAAGATGGACGGCGGCGAGGTGCGCGTCTTCGAGGGCTACCGCGTGCAGCACAACATCGCGCGCGGGCCCGCGAAGGGCGGCATCCGCTTCCACCCGCACGTCTCGCTCGACGAGGTGAAAGCTCTGGCCGCGTGGATGACTTGGAAGTGCGCAACCGTCAACATCCCTTACGGCGGCGGGAAGGGCGGCGTGATCTGCGACACGAAGAGCATGTCGCGCGGCGAGCTCGAACGGCTGACGCGCCGCTACGCTTTTGAGATCGCGCCCATCATCGGGCACGACCGCGACATCCCCGCGCCCGACGTCTACACCGACGAGCAGACGATGGCTTGGATCATGGACACCATCTCGATGGTGCGCGGCCACACGGAACTCGGCGTCGTCACGGGCAAGCCCGTCTCTCTGGGCGGCTCGCGCGGGCGCTCTGAGGCGACGGCGCGCGGGTGTCTGTATGTCCTGCGCGAGGCGTGCAGCGTGCGCGGCGTGCCCCTGAACGGGGCGCGCGTCGTCGTCCACGGGTTCGGGAACGCGGGCGCGAACATCGCGCGGCTCGTCGCCGAGGACGGCGCGCGCGTCATCGCCGTCGCCGACTCGCGCGGCGCGGTCTACAACGAGGAGGGCATCGACGTGCAGGCCGCGTGCCGGCACAAGAAGGAGACGGGCGCGCTGGCCGGCCTCGCGAACACCGAGCCGATGCGCGGCGAAGAGGTCATCGGGCTCGAATGCGACATCCTTTTGCCGTCGGCTTTAGAGAACACGATTACGATGGCGAACGTCAGCGGTGTCAAAACCAAAATCATCGCGGAGTTGGCGAACGGCCCCGTGACGCCGGGCGCAGACCGCGTGCTGTTCGACAGGGGCGTGATGCTCCTGCCCGACATCCTCGCCAACGCGGGCGGCGTCACCGTCAGCTACTACGAGTGGGTGCAGGATCAGTACTCGTTCTTCTGGCCGGAGCGGAAGGTGAATGAGACGCTTGAGCAGACGATGAAGACCGCGTTTGAGGGCGTCCACCAGAAGGCCGAAGAGTTCGAGACCGACATGAGGACGGGCGCTTACGTCCTCGCCGTCCAGCGCGTCGCCGACGCCACGAGCGTCCGAGGAATCTTCCCGTGAGCAGCGAAGACCGAATCACCGTCTACGAAAAGCCGACTTGAACGAAGTGCCGCGAGGCCGCCAGCCTGCTCCGTGAGAGCGGCGTCCCTTACGAGAAGGTCAACTACTACGTCGAGCCTCTGGGCGAGGCGAAACTGCGCGGGCTGATACGAAAGATGGGCATCGCGCCGCGCGAGCTTCTGCGCACGACCGAAGCCGCCTACAAGGAGCTCGGGCTCGGCAAGCGAGACGTGTCGGACGACGAGTTGGTACGCCTGATGGCCGAGCACCCCGACCTCATCCAGCGCCCCATCGTCGAGCGCGGCGGGCGCGCTGTCTTGGGCCGCCCCGTCGAGAACATCCGGCGGCTGCTCGGGGGCGAGTGAAAACCACTTGACGACGGCATGACCTAACGTCGTGTCGCCGGTTATAATGTTCGCGTCAGAACCTCCCGAATCAAAACTCAACTTTAAAGCAAGGGGTGTATTCGAGAATGGCTAAAGCACCGGCGACGGTCTACGTCTGTCAGAATTGCGGTCATCAGGAGCCGAAGCAGCGCGGCAAGTGTCCGGCGTGCGGCGAGTGGAACAGCTTCGTCGAGGAGCGCGCGCGGCCGACGCCGAAGGGGCGCGCCTCCGCGAGCGCGGGGCTTCGCCTGCGCGAGGTCAAGCCCATCGCCTACGGCGAAATCGAGTCGCAGGACGAGGCGCGCGTGCCTTCCGGGATAACCGAGTTCGACCGCGTGCTCGGCGGCGGCATCGTGCCCGGAAGCCTCGTCCTCATCGGCGGCGACCCCGGCATCGGCAAGTCCACGCTGCTCGCGCAGGTCGCCGACAAGATGAGCGGCGGCGGGTTGAAAGTCCTCTACGTCTCGGGCGAGGAGTCCGAGCGCCAAATCAAGATGCGCGGCGAGCGGCTCGGCCTCGAAGCCGCGAACCTCTACCTCCTGCCCGAGACGAACCTCGAAATCATCTTCGACGAGATCGAGCGCGCCGCGCCCGACGCCGTCATCGTCGACTCGATTCAGACCGTCTTCTCGTCGAAGATCGAATCCGCGCCCGGCTCAGTCTCGCAGGTCAGGGAGGCGGCCGGGCAGTTCCTCATGCTCGCCAAGAATCGCGGCGTGCCGGTCTTCCTCATCGGCCACGTCACGAAGGAGGGCGCGATTGCGGGGCCGAAGACGCTCGAACACATCGTGGACACCGTCCTCTACTTCGAGGGCGACCGCCATCACAACCACCGCATCGTGCGCGCGACGAAAAACCGCTTCGGCGCGGCGAACGAACTCGGCGTCTTCGAGATGACGGGCTCGGGGCTCGTCGCCGTCGCCAACCCTTCGGAGATGTTTTTGCAGGAGCGGCCCGAGGGCGCGGCCGGCTCGGTCGTCACCGCGTGCATGGAGGGGACGCGGCCCGTACTCGTGGAAGTGCAGGCGCTCGTCGCGGGGTCGAAGTACGGGACGGGCCGCCGCATGGCGCAGGGCTTCGACACGAACCGCGCGGCGCTCCTGATAGCGATGCTGGAGAAGCGTCTCGGCTTCCACCTCATCGGCGACGACGTGTTTCTCAACGTCGCGGGCGGGCTCGAAATCGATGAGCCGGCGGCCGACCTCGGGGTCGTCGCCGCCATCGCTTCGAGCTTCAAGGCGAAGGCCATCGACCAGCACGCGGTCGTCTTCGGCGAGGTCGGCCTGACGGGCGAGGTGCGCGGCGCGACCCAAGCGCAGGCGCGCGCGCGAGAGGCGCAGTCGCTCGGCTTCAAAAAGATAGTCATGCCCGCCTCGAACACGGCCGGCCTAGAGCGCCTGCTCGGCGTCCGCACCGTCGGCGTCCGCACGGTCGAAGAGGCGTTAGACGAGCTTCTCTGACACTCCGTCCGACCCGTCCCGAAGGCTTTTTATCCGGCCCGGCTCGCGAGCCGCCGCCCGCGTCGGCGGACGCGGGGCGGGCCGAAAGCTTTCAGTGACGAAGGGGTTACGGGCGTGCTAAGATGGCCGGCGTCATGCGAACTGATGACCTCCTCATCCGTTTAGTCTTCATCGCAGTCCTCGTCGGCGCGGGGTACGCGCTCCACCCCGTGCCGGGTTATTTCGGTCTGGATTCGCGCCTCACCTCGGCCGCCGTCGCCGCCCTGCTCGCCCTCGTCATCATCGTCTTCGAGCTCCGCATCCAGCGCGCGTCGCTGAAGACGCTCATCGGCGCGGCCATCGGCTCGATACTCGGCATCGCCGGCGGCACGCTCATCGGCTTCCTCATCAGCTATCAGGAGTCGGGCGCGGTGAGCCCGAACACGAAGACCTTCCTGACGCTCTCTCTGGCCTTCCTGATGGCCTACATCGGGCTCATGGTCGGCGCGGCCAAAGGCGACTACCTCGAACTCTCCGCCCTCGGCGGCATCTTCAGCGACAAGGGCGCGCGCCGCGACCTCAAAATCTTAGACACGTCCGTCATCATCGACGGCCGCATCGCCGACGTGGCCGAGACCGGGTTTCTGTCGGGCACGCTCGTCATCCCGCAGTTCATCCTGCGCGAGCTTCAGCAGGTGGCCGACTCGCCCGACTCTTCGAAGCGGCAGCGCGGGCGACGCGGCCTCGATATGCTCAACCGCCTCCAGTCCAACGGCCAGCTCGACATCCAAGTCGTCGACACGGACTTCCCGGCCGTCAAGGAGGTCGATTTGAAGCTGCTTGAGCTGTCGAAGCAGTTGGACGCGGTCGTCGTCACGAACGACTTCAACCTGAACAAGGTCGCGCAGCTCCACGGCATCTCCGTCCTGAACATCAACGAACTGGCGAACTCCCTGAAGCCCGTCGTCCTGCCCGGCGAGTCGATGCGCGTCTTCATCCTGAAGGAAGGCAAGGAATACAATCAGGGCGTCGCCTATCTGGACGATGGGACGATGGTCGTCGTCGACAACGCGCGCCGCATGATCGGCAAGAACGCCGACATCGCCGTGACGAGCGTCTTGCAGACGACGGCCGGCAAGATGATCTTCGGTCGCCTGTGGGACGAGGTTCACGACACGAGCGCGCCCGACCGCCCGGCCAACGGCGGCGGCGGCGGGCGCGGGCGCGGCGACTCGCGGCGCGGCGAGGGCCGCTACTCCCCGCACGCCACGCGCAGCCCCGAGGTGACGGAAACGGCAGACTAATGAACGTCGCGATCATCGCCGCCGGCGGCAGGGGGACGCGGGCGGGCGGCGGCGAGGCCAAGCAGTTTCGGGAAATCTCCGGTTCTCCCATCATCATCCACACGCTCCGCCGCTTCGACGAGGCCGCGCTGATAGGCGAGGTCGTCGTCGTCGCGCCGCCCCGCGAAGAGGCGGCCTTCCGCTCGCTGGCCGAGGGGTTCAACCTGAAGAAGCTGGCGCGCGTCGTCGCGGGCGGCGCGACGCGCACGGAGTCGGTGTGGCGCGGACTCTCCGCGGTCGACGCGGACGAGACCGAAGTCGTCGCCGTCCACGACGCGGTGCGGCCCTTCGTCACGGCCGACGAGATAGACCGCACGGTCGAGGCGGCCCGCGAGCACGGGGCGGCCGTGCTCGCCGCGCGCGCCGTCGACACGATTAAGGAGGCCGACGCCGAGGGCCGCGTCGCGCGCACGCTCGAACGCTCGCTCCTGTGGCGCGCGCTCACGCCGCAGGCGTTCCAGTTCGGGCTTCTGCGCCGCGCCTACGAGCGCGCGCTCGCCGAAGGGCTGGAGGCGACC
>DASQDT010000251.1:0-31372 GCA_035634035.1 Pyrinomonadaceae bacterium
CGCCCCAAATACCCCTTCGCAACGTTTATGTGAAGAATTAAAGAGAAATCAAAGAAAATCTACTTTCCGCCCCAAACTGTATACGAAGTTGCCACTGTATACCCGGTAACCACTCTTTGGCGGCTTTGCCTCACGATAGACTCTTGCCCCACGATTCCACAGGCTGCCTCTTAATTCCTTAAAAACCTGCTTGCTCAAAAAGTAGAAGGGCGGGTCGCATGACCGCGACCCGCCCTTCGCTTCGGCGTGCTTCGGCTCACTAGCCGATGTTCTGTCCGCCGCTACCCGCCTTGGACAATAATCGGCGGGTTGGCGTCGGCGTCCGCCGTCTCGGACTCCGACTCAGCCGCCGTTGGGGGCTTGATGTCGGCGCTTTTACTCGTCTGGACTTCGCTGTCGGCGGAACTGCTCGACTGCGTGACCCCGCCCTGTACTATGATTGGCGGATCGTTTTCAGTGTTGTCGTCCGGCGGCGGCGGGTTGCCTTTAGTGCTGCTCATGGGGTGTCCTCCTGAGTGTGTGAAGGTCTGTGAGGCTGGCGAGGATTAGGCGCTCGCCAACAGGAAGGCAGAGATGCGCGGGCAAGATACGCCCGCCGTGACGGGCGTGTCAATAGTGACTCGGATGTCTACGCCACTTCCGCGTAGAACTTCGGCTTCAACCCAAGCTCATGCATCGCCTGAATAAGACAGCAGATGTTGTGGCAGAGAGCCTTGCACAACGCTTCGTTAATCTGCGCCCGCTTCGTCTGGCTTCTCAGCCCGTCACCGAACTTTGCCTTTATCATCATGAAGGTTGATTCGACGTTGCTGCGCTTGTGGTAGCGGCTGGTATTCTTGGTTGGATTTGCAGATAAAGTTCGCGCAGAACATTTAGGCGACGGGGTGCGTTAAATTCTTCAGTGCCATGATGCGCCGACGCTCGGTCAGTATTGAGTTAGTCCTCGAACTCGTCTGCTGGGTCTTAGCACTCGCGGAGTTCTGAACGATGCCCGCCTGACGCCGCGCGCAAGTCCTGTCGACTCCAAAAAAAGCGGCCCCGCCGGACGCGTCAACGTTCGGCGAGGCGGTGCCGCGTCCGGGCGACCGTGCGGAAGCGCACAGACGCGCCCGCGGGCGGCTGTCAGAATCCCGCCGAACCCCCCTTTGAGATTGTTTCCCCTGTTACGCTTTTTTGAGACGAGAGCCGGAGGAAGGGAATTCGTATGCCTAAGACGAGCGAGCTGCGCGTGCCGGGCGGCGCGGGGGGCGAGGGGGATTTCGCTTCGGGGTCTATCTTTTTCATCGGGACGGCGACGGTCGTGCTGCGCTACGGCGGCTTCACCATCCTCACCGACCCGAACTTCCTGCACGCGGGCGACCACGTCCACCTCGGCTACGGGCTGACGGCCGAGCGCCTGACCAACCCGGCCGTCGAGATAGACCAACTGCCGCCGCTCGACTTCGTCATCCTCTCGCACTACCACGGCGACCACTTCGACCGCATCGCCGAGGAGCGCCTGCGCAAGGACGTGCCCATCGTGACGACCGAGCACGCCGCCTCGGAGCTGCGCGACAAGGGTTTCACCGCGCCCGTCGCGCTCGACACTTGGGACTCCGTGACGGTGCGCAAGGGCGACGCCGAGGGGCGCGTCCGCGTGACCTCGATGCCCGGCCGCCACGGGCCGCCCATCGTCGAGAAGTTTCTGCCGCCGGTGATGGGGAGCATGGTCGAGTTCGAGCCGCGCGAGGGCGGCCCCGCGTCTCTGCGCCTCTACATCACGGGCGACACGCTCGTCTTTGATGACCTGAACGAAATCCCCCGGCGCTACCCCGACATACACCTCGCGCTCTTCCATCTCGGGGGGACGCAGATCATGGGCATCCTCCTGACGATGGACGCCGAGCAGGGCGTCGAGGCCATCCGCATCATCAACCCGCGCGAGGTCATCCCGATTCACTACAACGACTACGAAGTTTTTAAGTCGCCGCTCGAAGACTTCAAGCGCGCGGTCGAGGCCGCCGGCTTCGCCGACCGCGTCCGCTACCTCTCGCACGGCGAGACCTACAACTTCGAAGTGCCCGCGGGCCGGGTGTGAGAGACGAGCCGCCGGCAGTCGGCTTTCGGCGTTCGGCTTTAATGGGTTGGACGAAAGAAGGCGTTGACTTGGTGGGAGACGTTCGAGGGCGCGGCCGGTGCCGTGAGCTGACGGCTGAACGCCGAGCGCCGAACGCCTCTCAGGCGCTGGCGCTCATCTCGTAGCGTTCGAGCTTGAGGTAGAGGCCGCGCCGGGTGAGGCCGAGTTCGCGCGCGGCGCGCGAGATGTTGCCGTTGTGCTTGCGCAGAGCCTCGGCGATCATGCGTCGTTCGAGTTCGGCCATCGCGTCGGCGAGCGTCAAGCCTTGCGTCGAAGCCTCGGCGGCGGCGTTGGCGGCGGCCGCGCTCGTGATCGGCGTCACCGTCCCCGACGGGCTGAGCGCCGCCGAGACGCGCTTCAGCTCGGGCGACAGGTGGTCGGGCGTGATCGTCGTCCCGTCCTCCGAGCGCGCGACGACGCGCTGAATCTCGTTGCACAGCTGGCGGACGTTGCCCGGCCAGTCCGAGACCATCAGGAGGTCTACGGCCTGCGGCGTGATCTGCACGCCGCGCCGCGAGAACTTCGCCGAGTAGTGGTTGACGTAGTAGTTGACGATGGCCGGTATCTCCGAACGACGCTCGCGCAGGGGCGGCACGCGCAAACGAATCACGTTCAGACGGTAGTACAAGTCCTCGCGGAAACGACCTTCGGCGACCATGCCTTCCAAGTCGGTGTTCGTCGCGGCGATGATGCGCACGTCGACCTTGATGGGGCGCTGCTCGCCGAGCGGCTGAATCTCGCCCTCCTGCAAAAACCTCAGCAGCTTCGGCTGAACGTCGAGCGGCAAGTCGCCGACCTCGTCCAAGAAGAGCGTGCCGCCGGCGGCCGTGCGGATGACGCCGGCCGAGTCGTTGACCGCGCCCGTGAACGCGCCGCGCCGGTAGCCGAACAGATAGCCTTCCGACAACTCTTTGGGGACGGCCGTGCAGTTGAACGGGACGAAGACCTTGTTGCGGCGCGACGAGAGCGCGTGGATGGCGCGCGCGACGAGTTCCTTGCCCGTCCCCGACTCGCCCGTCACGAGCACCGTCACGTCGGACGAGCGTATCTTGTGAACCTCGTCGACGAGGCGCGTCATGGCCGGGCTCGAATGGATGAAGCCGGGCATCAGGGACGCGCCCGCCAGAGAGTCCTGCGACTCGGTGTCCTTGCCCGTCCGCGCGCGCGCGCGCAGGGCGCACACGTCGAGCCCGAGTTCGACGACGCGCAGCAGAGGGTCGAGCGGAGTCCCGCCCGAGAGCACGCCGCGCTCGGGCGGCGAGACGAGGAGCGTCGCGGGCGGCGCGCTCGAACCGCGCAGCAGGTGGAGGCTCGCGTCCCACTCGCGCGCGACGCGCTCGCGCTCCTGCTCGGTCGCCGCGTCGTCGAGCGCGGCGGCGAGCGATGCGCCCTCTTCGGCCGTGCAGCCGTGCGCGCTCGCGACGCGCGAGCTGCCGCTCTCGCCCGGCTCGATGATGAGGACGCGCGTGGCCTTCGACTCCTGCTGCACGACGGCGACCAACTCCCTGAGCAGAAGCTCGCGCGAGCTCGCGGCCTCGGCCAGACGCAAGGTCAGAAGCTGCGCCGTCGCGGTCGGCTCCTCGGGCGGGGCCGGCGCGGACTGGTGCAACTCCGCTAAAAATTCTTCGGCGCGCTCGACGCCGAGGCTCGCGCCCAACTCGCGGAAGGCGTGCGCGGCGAGCCCCGCCTGCTCGGCCGCGCGCTGGGGCTGGCCGACGGCGTAGGCGCGCGCCAGAAACAGGCGGCCGCGCGCGCTGCGGTAGCGGTCGCCGAGCATCTCGAATATCGAGTGGCTGCGGCCGAGGTGGTGGGCGGCGTGCGTCGAGTCGCCGCGCTCAAGGCAGAGCTGGCCGCGCAGGCGCTGCGTCTCGGCCGTGACGGCGATGTCGATGGTCGGGTCGTCCGACTCGTCCTTGATGCCTTCGAGCAGCGCGGCGCACTCGTCATGAGCGCCCTCGCGCAGGCGCGCCTCCGCGAGCAGGAGCGTCGCCTCGTAGATGGCCTGACGGTCTTCGAGCTTCGCGGAGAGCGAGAGGGCCTCCTCGCCCTCGGCGCGCGCCGCGGCGACGTTGCCCATCAGCAGGTGACAGCGGCCGAGCGTGCACATCGCCTGACGCTCGTACCACTTGTTGCCGTACTCTTTGGCGACGCGCACGGCGCGCTCAAGATACTGCTCGGCCTCTTCCAACTCGCCGCGCATCATCTTCAAGTCGCCGAGCGAGTCGTAAATCATCGGCGCGAGGCGCTCGCTCTGGTCGATTTGCAGCGCGAGCTCCAGCGCGCGGCGCAGGCTGTCCTGCGCGCGCGCCCACTCGCCGATGAGCGTCAGGTTGATGCCGAGGTTGTTGTAGCCGGCGGCGGCGTTCGCCTTGTGCTCGGTGCGCTCGTAGTAGGCGACGGCGCGCTCAAGGGAGCGGATGCCGTCGTGCGGGCGGCGCAGGAACCAGTAGGCCCCGGCCATGTTGTTGTAGACGCGCCCCAAGAGGTAGGGCGCGGGCCGGTCGCCGACGATCTTCGTCGCCTGCTCGTAGCTCTCGATGGCCTCCTCGTAGCGGCCGACGTGCGTCGAGGTCAGGCCGATGGAGAAGTACGACTCGGCCATGCCGCGCCAGTCGCCCGTCAGGCGGTAGTGTTCGAGTGACTTCAGGGCGTGGTCGCGCGCGATGGAGTACTCCATGATGTGGCGGTAGACGCGCGCGAGCGCGACGTAGACCGCGCCCAGACGCGCGTCCGAGCCCGACTCCTCGGCGTCCTGAAGCTCGGAGTTGAGAATCGCGATGGCTTTGGGCTGGTCGCCGTTGTAGTTGTGCGCGAGCCCTATCTGGACGCGCAGCGAGGAGGCGACTTCGGGGTCGAGGCCGCGCCGCCCCTCGGCCGTCTCGTAGGACTTGACGACTTCGAGCGACTCGATGAAGCGGCCCTGCATCTCCAGAGCGGTCGAGAGCAGGCAGCGCGCGCGCCCCGCCAGATTCTTGTCGCCGCGCGCGCCCGCGACGATGTGGCGCAGACGCGCCTCGGCCTCGGACGCCAAGCCGCTGTCGAGCAGCTCGCGCGTCCGCTCCAAGTCTTCGGCGAGGATGACGCGGCCTTGCGCGGCGCGGCCCTGCGCGACGCGGCGCGCGTCGGACAAGTTGACGACGCCGGTCGAAGGGTCTTCGCCGGCATGGCGCGGCTTCTTCGCGCCCGAATCTTTTTCGTTACGCGGTCTCATCCACACTAATCCCCGCGAGGAGGGGACGACGCTTGGGCAGTCTTGATTGTCGTTTGTAGGTCTGATGGGTGTAAGGGTGCTTACGGCCTCTTGCAAAGTAACTGACGCACCCTCAAAACACTATCAAAGGCTTGAACATTCCAGACTTTAGCACACCCCGCGCCCGAGACCAACGGTTTTTAGGCACACTCCTTGAACAAAGTGGCGGAGGATTGTCAACGGCCGCACGGTTTGATACAAAATGGCCGCACGTCCGTCAGAAGTTTGTATCGAGAGGGTACGGAAGTCGGGGTTTGCACAGTCCGTGTGAGGAGTCGCAAATGGCCGAAGCAGTCGTCCCGCGCACGCAGCCGCCGCAACCGAAGCCGATGGGCCGCCTCAAGCGCTGGTTACTTCAGGGGCAGGTCAAGGAGATGGAAGGCCCGCACGAGCCGCCGGGCCGACACCGCAAACACCCGTGGTGGCAGGTGATGTGCCTGACGGGCGTCGACTACTTCTCGACGCTCGGCTACCAGCCCGGCATCGCGGCCGTCGCCGCCGGGGCCATCGCGCCCGTCGCCACGCTCATCCTCGTCCTCATCACGCTCCTCGGCGCGCTCCCGATGTACAAGCGCGTGGCCGAGGCCAGCCCACACGGCGACGGCTCCATCTCGATGCTCGAAAACCTTCTGTCGCGCTGGAAGGGCAAGCTGTTCGTCCTCGCGCTCTTGGGATTCGCCGCGACGGGCTTCATCATCACCATCACGCTCTCGGCCGCCGACGCCACCGAGCACATCATCGAGAACCCTTACGTCCACCACCTGTTCGACGCGCAGGGCTGGAACGTCGCGAGTCACGGGTGGCACATCGGCATCACGCTGGCGCTTCTGGCCTTCCTCGGCGCGGTCTTCCTCAAGGGCTTCAAGGAGGCCATCGGGATTGCCGTCATCATCGTCATCGTCTACATGCTGATGAACCTCGTCACCATCGGCTACAGCCTCTACCAGATCGCCATCGACCCGCAGAAGGTCGTCGCGTGGAAAGACCGTCTGCTGACGGCCGAGGCGGGCGGGTGGAGCGCGGGCGGCAGTCCGCTGATGATCGTCGGCATCGCGCTCTTCCTCTTCCCGAAACTCGCGCTCGGGCTCTCGGGCTTCGAGACGGGCGTCGTCGTCATGCCGCTCGTCGAGGGCGACCCCGGCGACACGGAGAAGAAGCCCGAGGGGCGCATACGCAACGCGAAGAAACTGCTGACGGCGGCCGCGCTCATCATGAGCGTGATGCTCATCACGAGCAGCTTCGCCACCATCACCCTCATCCCGCCCGAGGAGTTCCGCCCCGCGACCGACACGCAGGACGCCGGCAAGGCCTCGGGCCGCGCCCTCGCTTACCTCGCGCACACGTACCTCGGCGACATCTTCGGCACGGCCTACGACATCAGCACGATTCTCATCCTCTGGTTCGCGGGCGCGTCCGCTCTGGCCGGGCTCCTGAACATCGTGCCGCGCTACCTGCCGCGCTACGGGATGGCGCCCGACTGGGCGAAGGCCACGCGGCCGCTCGTCCTCATCTTCACGGCCATCGCGTTCCTCGTCACGATTCTCTTCCGCGCGGAGGTCGAGGCGCAGGCGGGCGCGTATGCGACGGGCGTGCTGGTGCTGATGGGCTCGGCCGCGGTCGCCGTGACCTTGCTCGTGTGGCGCGAGCCCGGCCTCGTGCGCTGGGCGTTCCTCCTCGTCTCGCTCATCTTCGCCTACACGACCTTCATCAACATCATCGAGCAGCCGTCGGGGATAAAGATCGCCTCGCTCTTCATCGGCGGCATCGTCTTGGCCTCGCTCGTCTCGCGCGTCTGGCGCACGACCGAGCTTCGCGTCGAGCGCATCGAGCTCGACGACACGGCGCGGCGCTTCGTCGAGGAGGTGGGCCGCAGCGGGGCGCTGCGCATCGTGGCCAACCGGCGCGACCGCGGCGACGCGGCCGAGTACGACGCTAAGGAGCGCGAGAAGCGGCAGGACAACCACATCCCGACGCGCGACCCCGTCGTCTTCTTCGAGGTCACGCCGGGCGACGCCTCGGAGTTCGCGGGCGTGCTCCAGATTCGCGGCGTCAACGTCGAAGGCTTCCGCGTGCTCCGCACCAGAAGCCCGGCCGTGCCGAACGCCATCGCGGCCTTCCTCCTGCACCTGCGCGACACGACGGGCAAAATCCCGCACGTCTACTTCGGGTGGAGCGAGGGCAACCCCTTGATGTACCTGCTCCGCTACATCGCCTTCGGCGAGGGCGACACCGCGCCCGTCACGCGCGAGATTCTGCGGCAGGTCGAGGACGACCCGGATCGCCGCCCGTCCGTTCACGTCGGGGGATGAGAAGTCGGTGACGAGTGACGAGTGACGGGTGACGGGTTGAAGACGAGTCTAGAGTCCGGAGTCTCCGAGCCAGAGGCAGGGACGTCTCACCGAGACGAGCCTCTTGCTCGTCACACGTCATTCGTCACTGTTTGCGTGGCGCACGTGTGCTTCGCGGCGGCGCGTGGATGGAGATTGGCGCGGCTGGCGTGAAGGGTGTCTGGGGGTTCGGCTCGGGGCGTCGGCCTGAAGGGGCCGGACGGTCATCCGTCGTGGGCTTCGAGTTCGCCCTCCGTGCGGCCGGCGAGGAAACAGGAGCGGCAGAAGACGGGGCGTCCTTGCGACGGGTAGAAGGGCACGGTCGTCTGCTGCCCGCACTGCGCGCACGTCACGGAGACCTCGATCCGCTGGCGCACGCCCGTCGATTGCGCGGCGGCGATGGCCGCCAGCCGCTCGTTCTTCGCCTGCTTGCAAGGCTTACAGCGCTTCGGCTCGTTCTTCAGACCCTTGTCGTGGAAGAAGACCTGCTCGCCCGCCGTCCAGATGAAGTCCTGCCCGCAATCGACGCATTTGATGGTTCGATCCGTGTACTCCATCTCGGCGCGACCCCACTCTTTCGTTTGTGTCTCGGCGGTTTGTGCCTGACTCGACATGATTTTGTAAACCCCCTCATCCGATGTGAGCGTCCGCGGCCGGCGTTCGATGAGGCCCGGCCCTGTTTCGCGCGCGCGTCGAGCGTGAGCGCTTCAGACTTCACGAGGAACGCTCGGCTCTGTGCTACAGGCGTTGTTCGGGAGGCGGCAGGAAACTTACCGGCGAGAGAGGAAGCGGAGTCGGGATAACGGCTTTACTTCGCCACTGCCGCCTGACTTTGACTGTGCACGGTATACTTCTCACGAAACTGTGTCAAGAACAATCTGAACGCGCATTTACGAATCTTGACTGCGACGGCCGGGCGTGACAGGATGCGCCGTCTCGTCAAACTTCCGTCTCCGCAAGCGCCGGGAATTTAAGAGGATGAAGATACTCGTCATCGGCTCGGGCGGGCGCGAGCACGCGCTCTGCCGCGCTCTCGCGCGCGGCGCGGGCGCGCGCGAGCGGCAAATCTTTTGCGCCCCCGGCAACGCCGGCATCGCGCGCGACGCGCGCCGCGTCGAGGCACGCGACACGGACGTGGCGGCCCTCGCCGCCTTCGCCGAGGGGCAGCGGATAGACCTCACGATAGTCGGCGGCGAAGCGCCGCTGGCGGCCGGTCTGGCCGACGAGTTCGGGCGGCGCGGCCTCCGCGTCGCCGGCCCGCCGCGCGACGCCGCGCGGCTCGAATCGAGCAAAGCCTTCGCCAAAGAGTTCATGGCGCGTTACCGCATCCCGACGGCGCGCCACCGCGTCGCCGAGTCGGGCGCGGAGGCGCGCGAGATTCTGCGGGGCGGCGAGTTCGGCGGCGAACGGTCGGCCGTCGTCGTGAAGGCCGACGGGCTGGCGGCCGGCAAGGGCGTCGTCGTCGCGCGCGACAAGGCCGAAGCCGAGCGCGCGGTCGTCGAGTTGATGGAAGGCGGGCGGGTGGGGAAGGAGGCGGCGTCGCGCGTCGTCGTCGAGGAGGCTTTAGAGGGTCGCGAGGCGTCTCTGCTCCTTTGGACGGACGGGCGCGACTACCGCCTGATGCCCGCGGCGCGCGACCACAAGCGGCTCGGCGAAGGCGACGCGGGCCCGAACACGGGCGGCATGGGGGCCATCACCGCGCCCGAAGTCTTGGACGACGCGACGCTCGCATGGGTCGTCTCGGAGGTCGTCGAGCCGACGCTCGAAGGCTTGCGCGCGGAGCGTCTGAAGTTCCGCGGCGTGCTCTTCGTCGGGCTGATGCTGACGGCGGACGGGCCGCGCGTCCTCGAATACAACGTGCGCTTCGGCGACCCCGAAGCGCAGGCCGTCCTCGCGCGCCTCCGCACAGACCCGCTCGAAATCTTCGACGCCGTCGCCGGCGAGCGATTAGGCGAGGTCGGAGTCGAGTGGAGCGGGGACGCGTCGGCCTGCATCGTGCTCGCGGCGCGCGGCTACCCCGAACGGCCGGAGAAGGGCGCGCGCGTCGAGGGCGTCGAAGACGCGGAGTCGCTTCCGAACGTCAACGTCTTTCACGCGGGGACGGCCGACGCGCCGGGCGGCGGCTACCTCGTCGCGGGCGGCCGCGTCCTCGGCGTGACGGCGACGGGCGCGACGCTCGACGACGCCCTCGCGCGCGGCTACGAAGCCGTCGCGCGCATCCGCTGGGACGGCATACAGTACCGGCGCGACATCGGGAGATTCTAAAAACAGCGACGGGTGGCGGGCGGCGAGTTGATGACAGCCTCGCTCTCGCGGCCGGTCGTGCGGCGCTCTCGGCCGGCGTTTCTTCCCGGTTCTGCTCGCCGCGCGCCGCCCGCCGCGCGCCACTTTCTTTTAACCTTTTGCCTTGCCCCGTCCCCCTGTTATACTCGCGTCAGAAGAGGCTCTTTCGTAGTCCGGACGGTGCAACCCCGCGGTGCGGGACGACGTACAAGATTTCTGCGCGGAGAGGTTTACGGCCGCGCGGTCTTTAAAATGAAGGGCGTCGGCCGGCCGCCGGTCGTTGGAGGAAGGTGAGAGATGGGACTGTTGGCGAGGATGAAGCGCAGCCTGCGGGCGTTGTTCGGCGGGGTCATCGAGAAGACCGAAGACCCCGAGTTGATCTTGCAGCAGACCATACGCGATATGCGCGACCGCGTGCCGGAGCTCAACAACTCCGTCGCGCAGGTGATGGCGACCGAGCGCCTGCTGGCGAAGAACAAGCAGAACCTCGAAGCGCAGGTCGTCGACCTCGACTCGAAGATTAAGGCTTCCGTCAAGATGGGCCGCGACGACATCGCCACGGCCTACATCGGACAGCTCCAGCAGGCGCAGCTCGATCTTCAGCGAACGTCGCAGCAACTCGACCACGCCTCGAACGCGTCCAAGCAGGCGTTGAAGGCGCGCGACAACTACGTGCTCCAGATGCAGCGCCGCTCGGCCGAGGCGATGCAGCTCATCAACCAGTCGAAGCAGGCCAAATTGCAGGAGCAGCTCGCGCAGACGATGGCCTCGTTCCAACTCGGCGACGACGCCTCGACCTTCAACGAGATGCGCGAGAAGATCGACCGCCGCGCGGCCACGGCCGAGGCCAAGCTCCAACTCGGCACGTCGTCGGTCGACACGCAGATGCAGGAGATCGAGCGCGAGGCGATGGATATGCAGCTCGCCGACAAGCTGCTCGAATACAAGCAGCAGATGGGGCTCTTGGGCAGCGGCGACCGTCAGACGCCGGCGCTGCCGGCGGCGGGCGACGAGCGCCGGGGCGGGGCGTAAAATCTTACGAAGGGGCGCGGAGTCATGAGGCTCCGCCGCGCGCCTCGGAGGCAATCAAAGGGTCGGTCAGGGTCTTAATATTTTCATGTCTATGGCCGAGCGGAAAGTCAGCATCGAGTATCTGAAAGAGGCGCTCAAAGAGCCCGTCAACTTCTGGGGGATGGCGGGCTTCGCCGTCGCCGCCGCCTACACGCAGTCCGTCATCCCGCTCGCCGCCGCGCTGGTCGCCGAGGGCGCCTACCTCGCCACCGTCCCCGCCAGCTCGCTCTACCGGCGTCTCGTCGACGGGCGCAACCGCAAGCGCCTGCTTGAGCAGCGCAACCGGATGCGCGAGAAGATGATCGAGGGCTTCGACCCGCGCGAGCGCGAGGCCGTCCTCTACTTGAAGTGGCTCAAGAAGCAGATTTTCGAGAACTACGTCAAGTTCACCGGCGCGAAGGAGCCGCCCGCCAACATCAAGAGCCTCGACCAGCGTTGGGAGGACTTCGTCGACCTGCTCGACGTCTACCGCCGACGCAAAAATCACCTGCGCTCGATCAACCGTCAGGCCGTGCAGAACCAACTGATGCAGGCCGAGCGCGCGGTCGAGGGCTCGTCCGACGACCGCGCGCGCCGCGTCCAGCAGGCGAACGTCGAAATCCTCCGCCGCCGCCTCGCGCAGTTCAACGAGCTGGAGCGTTCGGTCAAACTCGTCGAGGGTCAGCTCCAATCGATCGAGAACTTCTTCGGCCTCGTCAACGACCAAGTGGTGACGCTGCCGACGCCCGAGCGCGTCTCGGCGCTCGACTTCGAGCAGCTCTCCGACTCCATCGCCATGACCAAGCAGATGCTCGAAGACACCTCCGACGTCATCGGCGCGCTCGACAACCACAACCGCGAACTAGGCAACTACGACCTCCTGCCCTCAGGCAGCAAATAAGAGAGCTCAAAACAAGAAGCGGGGGCGGCGGCCGATGACGAGCCGCCGCCCCCGCTTCTTGTTCCTTCGTCGCTCGCGTCCGGCGTTTACGCCGCGCCGCGCGCCTGAAGAATCTCTTCGAGGGCGGCCTCGTCGAGGTTGTAGGTCTCGTTGCAGAAGTGGCAGGTCATGGCCGCGCCGCGGTCTTCGCGGAGCATCGCTTCGAGCTCGTCGCGGTCGATTGAGGAGATGAGCGAGACGGCGCGCTCGTAGGAGCAGGGGCACGCGAAGCTCGCGGCGCGCTCCTCCAAGACCTCGAAGTCCAGCGGGCCGAGCGCCGCGCGCAGGAGGTCTTCGGGGCGCGCGCCCTCGCGGATGAGAGTCGTCGTGTGCGGAATCCTCTTGACCGACTCCTCGACGGCCGCGACCGTCCCCTCGTCCGCGCCCGGCATCATCTGAACTATCAAGCCGCCCGCCGCCTCGACGTACGTCTCGCCCGACTCGCGCGCGCGCACGAGCACGCCCAACAGGACGGCCGAAGGTATCTGCTCAGACTTCGCCAAGTAGTAGGCGATGTCCTCGCCTATCTCGCCCGAGACGAGCGGGACGGAGCCGCGGTAGGGCTCGCGGTAGAGCCCTATCTCGAAGCCCGACTCGTGGGTGACGTAGAGCGTGCCGCCTCCGACGACGGCGCTCACGTCGAACTTGCCGCGCGCGTTGAGCGGCGCGTCGGCCTGCGGGTTGCGCACGTAGCCGCGCACCTCGCCGCGCGCGTTCGCCTCGGCCGTGATGCCGCCGACCGGCCCGTCGCAGACGATCTGCACGGTCAGGCGGTCTAACTCCTTCAGCCCCGCGCCGAGCAGGAGCGCGCCCGTCAGAGTCCTGCCGAGCGCGGCCGCGACCGTGCCCGTCACCGCGTGGCGGCGCGCGGCCTCGCCCGCGAGCGCGGTCGTCACGGCCGCCATGCAGCGCACCTCTCCGCCGGCCGCCGTCGCGCGCACAAGCCGGTCGCCGTTCGTGTTCGTCAACAAAATTTTCGTGCCCCCTTGACGATTGATTCTGCCACCCGTCTTTGACGAAAAAGTCTCGCCGTCCGTCGCCTCCGTGACAGTCTTTCAATAAGCGGCGCGCGCCCGCGCGAGCCTCGCGGCGCGCACCCTCGGGCCGTCTCAGTCATCAAATATACCCGACTTCCGGGGGCGGGAAAGGGGGAAATAGAGGCTTAAGGTAAAACTTCAAAGGCGGGCCGCTAACTTTTCCCTTTAATTGGACTGCAAAATCGGGGGCACACAATATCTTGTTGACACGCGGCGGCCCATTCGACTATATTGCGCTCCGCTGACAGGAGGCGAATCGACAGAGGCCGCGCGCAACCTCGCGCGGCGCAAGGATTCGTCACCTCATAATAAGGCCCGAAGCCAGCCGCAGTACCCGAGCCACAGTAGCCCTTTTTCGGACGCGCCCGACGCCGGCAGCTGCGTCCGAAAATTTTTGGAAGTCACTCCGGAGAGGATACGCGTCCCAAGCCCCCCGGCGCGGGAAAGGTAACGACGAGATGAGCACAGCATTCCGCAGAGCCGACACCCCTTCAGACAATCAGGCCGCCCTCAACTTGACGGGCGCGCGCGACTCGGAGACGCCGACGCTCGGGCTCAACGCCCGCCGCGTCATCAGCAAGCGCTACAGCCTGAAGGACGCGCAGGGGAACGCCATCGAGGAATGGTCGGACGTGGTGCGCCGCGTCGTCGGCCACGTCGCTCTCGCCGAGACCGACCCGGCCAAGCAGGACGAGTTCTACTCGGTGATGTCGGGCGTCATGCTGCGCCGCGAGTTCGTCCCGAACACGCCTTGCCTCGTCAACGCCGGCAAGCCCTCGGGTCAGCTCGCCGCCTGCTTCGTCTTGGACGTGCCCGACTCCATCGCCGGCATCATGAAGACGGCGACCGACGCGGCCATCATCCACCAGACGGGCGGCGGCACGGGCTTCACCTTCGAGAAGCTTCGGCCCGCGGGCGCGATGGTGCGCTCGACGCACGGCGTCGCATCCGGCCCGGTCTCGTTCATGAACATCTTCAACACGACGACCGACACCGTGAAGCAGGGCGGCGTCCGCCGCGGCGCGAACATGGGCATCATGCGCGTCGACCATCCCGACCTGCTCCGCTTCATCCACGCGAAGAACGACCAGCACTCCCTGACGAACTTCAACATCTCGGTGACGGTCACCGACAAGTTCTTCGGCGCGGTCGACCGGGGCGAGTGGTTCCAGCTCACCTTCGACGGGGAGGCTTGGGACGAGCCCGTCTTCGACCCCGTGCAGGACGGGACGTACGCCGTCTACCGCCGGGCCGACGGCTCGACCGTCACGTTCCGCGACCGCGCCGCATACACCGAGGCGAAGGAGTCGGGCCTCCTCGACAGTTGCACGCGCGAGGAAGCGCCGCGCGCCGGTCAGGTCTACGCGCCCGACGTGTGGAACCGCATCGTCGCCTCCGCGCACCGCTACGCCGAGCCGGGCGTCATCTTCATCGACGAGGTCAACCGCCACAACCACATGATGGCCTCGATGGGGCCCATCTACGCGACGAACCCTTGCGCCGAGCAGGCGCTCCACTTCAACAACTCGTGCAACCTCGGCTCCATCGACCTCGCCAAGTTCCACGACGCGGAGACGCGCGTCGACTGGGAGCGTCTCGCCGAGACGACGCGCTGGTGCACGCGCTTCCTCGACAACGTCATCGACGTGTGCGCGTGGCCGCTCGCCGAGATTGACGACGTGGTGAAGCGCACGCGGCCCGTGGGCCTCGGCGTGATGGGCTTCGCCGACCTGTGCATCAAGCTGAAGGTGAAGTACGGCTCGCCGGCCTCGATCGACCTGATGGACGAGGTGATGTCGTTCGTCCGCCGCGAGGCTTGGTCGGAGTCCTGCCGCATCGGCTCGGAGAAGGGCGTCTTCCCCGAGTATCACCCGAACAAGGAATCGTACGACCGCTTCCTGCGCGACGAGATAGGCGTCCCCGAGGACTTGCCCTTGCCGCCGCGCAACTACGAGACGACGACCATCGCGCCGACCGGCACTATTTCGCTCGTCGCCGAGACCTCGTCGGGCGTCGAGCCGAACTTCTCTTGGGCCTACGTCCGCCAAGACACCATCGGCAAGCGCACCTACGTTCACACGCTCGCGGCCGAGGCGCTCGGCGTGACCGTCGACCAGACCGATCAGGAGTCGATCGACGCGGCGGCCGAGCACGTCGTCACGCACGAGGGGGAGCTGCCCGACTACTTCGTCTCGGCCATGTCGATTACGGCCGAGCAGCACGTCCACGTCCTCGCCGCCGCGCAGCGCAACGTCGACAACGGCGTCTCGAAGACCTGCAACGGCGCGGCCGACGACACGCTGGAGTCGGTCGACCACCTCTACCGGCTCGCGCGCGAACTCGGCTGCAAGGCCGTCAGCTACTACCGCGACGGCTCGCGCGACTCACAGGTGCTCTCGACGGTGAGGGGGACTGCGGCCGCGGGCGAGATAGCGTGCGACCCGGCCGTCGTCGCCGAGGCGACCGCGACCGAGACGACCGCCGAAGAGGCGCGCGACACGATCGCCGTCGAAGCTCCCGCGACGGCCGTCCAGACGGGCGCACCCGCCGCGGCCCTTCGCCCGGCGGCGGCCGAGCCGGCGGTGCGCGTCGAGCGTCCGCGCGAGTTGCAGGGCGCGACGTGGCAGATTCCCTTCGACGGCCAGAACCTCTACGTCACCGTCAACCACGACGGCCGGATGATTCTCGAAGTCTTCGCCACGGGCCCGATTTCGGGCGGCGTCGGCCTGCTCGCCTCGAAGATGCTGCGCGGCGGGTTCGACGTGCGCGAGGTCGCGCACAGCTTGAACAAAGTGACCGGCACGCACTCGGTCTGGTTCAACCAGCGCCTCCTGACTTCGCCCGAGCAGGCCGTCGCCGAGTGCCTGATGCTGACCTCGCGACGCCTTCAGGAGCTGCCCGACTCGGCGCGCGAGGCGGCCGGGCCGAAGCCCTCGGAGATGCCCGTCGCCGCGGCCGTCGCCGAGACGAACGCCGTCGCGGCCGCCTCGAAGATGAACCCGCTCATCGGCACCTGCCCCGAGTGCAAGGGCCAGCTCGAACACGCCTCCGGCTGCGACTTCTGCCGCGACTGCGGCTACTCCAAGTGCAAATAACGGACTAGCCCTTTAAAACCTTAGCTGCTCCACACAACAGCCGGCGCGCACTTTGAAAGTGCGCGCCGGCTTTTCGTTTGCGCGCGACGCAGGCGGACATAAAGTTGCGACGAGAAGTGGGTAGACTCTCCGCGTGCGTTTCGGGGCGCTGAGGCACAGGGATTTTCGGAGGATGTGGGTGGGGCAGTTGGTGTCGGTGACGGGCTCGCAGATGCAGCTCGTGACGATCAACTGGCACGTCTACACGCTCGTCCGACCGCGCGGCGAGGCCGAGGCCGCGCTCGCGCTCGGGCTCGTCGGGCTCGTGCGCGTCGTGCCCATCGTCCTCTGCTCGCTCGCGGGCGGGGTCGTCGCCGACGCCTTCGACCGCAAGCGCCTCATCGTCGCCGCGCAGCTCGTCATGCTCACTTCGGCCGCGCTCCTCTGCGCCGTCACGTGGGCCGGGCTCGACGACGTGTGGCCGATCTACGTCCTGACCGCGCTCGCCTCGGCCGCGCAAGCCTTCGACAACCCGGCGCGTCAGGCGCTCCTGCCCGCGCTCGTCCCGGCCGAAGAGTTCCCGAACGCCGTCAGCCTCTCTTTCGTCGCCTTCCAAGTCGCTTTAGTCTCCGGCCCGCTCGTCGGCGGAGTGTTGCTCGCGCAGGCGGGGCCGGCGGCCGTCTACGCGTCGAACGCCTTGAGCTTTCTGGCGGTCGTCGCGGCCGTCGTCTCTCTGCGCGCGTCGGGGCGCGGCGCGGGCGAGGAGGCGGGGCGCGTCAGTTTCGAGGCTCTGGGCGAGGGGCTGCGGTTCGTGTGGCGCACGCCGATCATGGTGCAGACGATGGCGCTCGACTTCGTCGCGACCTTCTTCGCCTCGGCGACGGCGCTGCTGCCCATCTTCGCGCGCGAGGTCTTGGGCGTGGCCGAGCGCGGGTTCGGTCTGCTCTCGGCCGCGCCCGCCGTCGGCGCGGTCGTGACGGGACTCTTCCTCGCGGGCCGCGCGCGTTGGGGCCGGCCGGGGCTGGCGGTGCTCGTGTCGGTCGCCGTCTACGGCGCGGCGACGGTCGTCTTCGGGCTGTCGCGCACGCTCTGGCTCTCGCTCCTGATGCTCGCGCTCACGGGCGCGGCCGACACCGTGAGCACGGTCATCCGCCAGACCGTCCGACAACTCGTCACGCCCGACCGCCTGCGCGGGCGCATGACCTCCGTCAACATGATCTTCTTCATGGGCGGGCCGCAGTTGGGCGAGTTGGAGGCGGGCGTGGCGGCCGCGATGCTCGGCGCGCCGGCGGCCGTCGTCGTGGGCGGCGTCGGTTGTCTCGCGGCCGTCGCGTTCGCGTCCGCCAAAGCGCGCGAGCTTCTGCGCTTCAGGTTCGGCGAGAGGCCGGAGGGGAGCGCGTGAGGGCCGGCGTAGTTGCGGGCGACGACATTCGCGCGGGCGTCCGTCGCTTGCGCGCGCCGACGCCGAGCGCGTACCATCCCGTCCAAACGCTCCTGCAAGACGAGACGACTCGTGAGGTGACTTCGATGCTCGCGCGGCACACGACGGACGGCGCAACCTATCTCTTTAACGAAGACGGCGAAGACTCGCCCGCGCCGCGCGCGCCCGAGGGCGCGGACGACTCGCTCGAAGACGCGGCCGAGCACGAGCTGGACGATTTGCGCGAGAGTCTGCGCGGCGAGTTGGGCCGCGAGCCGAGCGAAGACGAGTTGAGCGACTGGCTCCGACGCCACACCGAAGGCTACTGACGCGGGCCGCGCCGCGACATTTATATAAGACCGCATGAGCCCCTGAGTGGGGACGCGTGAACGCGACAACCGCGCGTCCGTCATCACTCGCGGGCTCTAAATTTTTCGCGACGAACGCTCTTGAGCGTCGTTCCGCGACAGCTCCTCAAGTCCTCGGACGCTCCTCAAGATTTTCTCAACCGCCCGTAAGTCTCTGAAAACAGTTCCGTTCCCGCCGCGCCGAAAAAATCTCAAGCGCGCTCTCGCGCCTCAAGTTTTTCTCAAACCCCGCGCGCTAAATTTCACCCACGCTCGACGAACACGAAAAAGGCAGGCCGCGCTCGGAGTGGTGATGGACGCATACCCGCAAGAGATTTCTGACAAGGCGACGCGCGCGGCGCGCCTTGTCGCAGGATGCCGGCCGTCCACCGTTGTCGGGGCGGACGACGGTCGGTAGACGAGCGCGCGCGGGCCGACGCCCAAAACCTCGCCGGACATTTCTTTTTAGACCACGCAAGAGGAGCGGGAGAGATGAGACTCCGTCAGACGCTTTTCACATTCCTATTCGTCCTCGTCGTGACCGCCTCGGCCGCGCACGCCGCGCCGACCTTCGACCCCGCGCTCGCCGCGCGCCTGCGCGCGGCCGACGCCTCGAAACTCTTCGGCGTCATCCTGACCTTCGACGGCGACGCGGTCACCGACTCTCAGGTCGCGCAACTCTCGGCGCTCGGCATCACGACCGGCGTCCGAATGCAGCGCCTCCCCGTCGTCGCCGTCAACGCGACGCGCGCGCAGATAGAATCGCTCGCCCGCGTTCAGGGCCTCCAATCCGTCTACCTCAACGCGCCGCTCGAACTCTACCTGCATCAGACGAAGCCGCTCATCGGCGTCACGCGCCTTCAGCAGGACGCGGCGCTCACCGCGCGCAACGGCGGCGCGCCGGTTTCGGGGCGCGGCGTCACCATCGCGATTAACGACTCGGGCGTCGACGCCCTGCACCCCGACCTCAAGTTCAACCCGCTCGACGCGGCCGGGAGCAAAACGATTCAGAACGTTTTGGTCACGATGAGCGGCGGCGACGGGCTCATCGTCCGCGCCGACGCGCTCGGCAACCCGGTCGAGGGCATCCTCGCCCCGCAGTACGTCGAGAACGTCCCCAACACCGACACGCACGTCGGCCACGGCACGCACGTCGCCGGCATCGCCGCCGGCACGGGCCAGCAGTCGGGCGGGCGCTACGCGGGCGTCGCGCCGGGCGCGAAGATAGTCGGCCTCGGCTCGGGCGGCGTGCTCTTCGTGCTCTCGCAGATAGCGGCCTTCGACTACGCGCTCGTCCACCAGTTCGACATGAACATCCGCGTGGTCAACTGCTCGTGGGGCAACTCCGCGGTCGCCGTTGACCCGAACCACCCGATCAACCGCGCGAGCCGCAGGCTCTACGACAACAACGTCGTCGTCGTCTTCGCCAACGGCAACGACGGCCCCGACCCGAACTCGCAGAACCGCTGGGCCTCCGTGCCGTGGATCATCACGGCCGGCGCTTCGCTCAAAGACGGCCGCATCGCGTCGTTCTCCTCGCGCGGCATCTTCGGCGACCCCGTCATTCATCCGACCGTGCTCGTCCCCGGCGAGGGCGGCCCGGCCGGCAAGGGCTTCACGTCGCACGTCGTCGCCGCGCGCTCCTCGACCAACGCCGTCGCCAACGGCCTCAACAGCGACACCGAAATCCCCGCGCCCTTCATCCCTTACTACACGCAGATTCAAGGGACTTCGATGGCCGCGCCGCACTTGGCCGGCGTCGTCGCCTGCATCCTCGAAGCCAACCCCGCGCTCACGGTCGACGACGTGCGCGCCATCATCGAGCGCACCGCGACGCCGCTCGGCACGTACGACGTTGACGAGGCGGGCGCGGGTTTAGCCAACGTCCACGCGGCGGTCGATTTGGCCTTCAACCCGTCGAAGCCTTACGGCCGCTTCGGGTTCGAGGGCAAGGGCTTCGCGGTCGAGGGCTCCGAGCACACGTCAGACGGCGTTCTCGCGCAGGGCGCGACGCAGGACACGGAGTTTACCGTCGCGCCGAACGCGCGCTTCGCCTTCGTCCAACTCGACTGGGGCTCGGCCGCGGGCGAGAGCGCGGTCGTCATCGACAACACGAACCAAGTGCTCCCCGACCTCTCGCTCACGATTCTGCGCGACGGCCAGCCGGTCGCCTCGTCGAACGACATCAACCTCTCGGGCTTCTTCGGCGCGCGCGAGGCCGTGCGCATCGAGTTCCCCGAGCCCGGCGTCTACACGGCGCGCGTCAGCGAGGGCCTCTTCCTCGGCGCGACGACGCCGAGCGACACGACGTACAAGCTGAAGTTCACGACCTACTCGTACGACCCGAACACGTTCGGCGACCTCGGGCAGTTGGACGAAGCGACGCGCACCGAAGCCCTGCGCCTCGTCTACGACCGCATCCTCTCGGCCGACGGCGGATACTTCCGGCCCTCGGACGCGCTCACGAGGATGGAACTCGGCCGCGCGCTCATGTTCGCCGCGCGCGTCCCGCAGTTCGTCCCCGCCGCGCGCACCTTCGCCGACCTCGCCTCCGGCTCGCCCGACTCGCTCGTCGCCGAATCGCTCCGCAGGGAGAACGTCATCGGCCTGAGCGCGGGCGGGACTTACGGCCCGGCGGTCGCGGTCAACCGTCTTGAGCTCGCCGTCGCGCTCGTCCGCGCGCTCCGCCTCGACAACGAGGCGCGCGCCCTCGCCGGCACAATCGTCAGGTCGGAAGGGAAGACGCTCACGGACAACGGTCAGATTCCCGCGCACCTCCGCGGCTACGTGCAGCTCGCGCTCGACCGCGGGTTGCTCGCGGCCTTCCCGGCCGAGTTCAAGGAAATCGCGCCGGGGCAGATTCAGATCGTGCCCGGCCCGCGCTTCGAGCCCGCGGCGGCCGTGACGCGCGCGCAGTTCGTCGCGCCCGCGACCAAGCTCGTCGCCGAGATGTTCGGCGAGTGAAGAACCCCGGACGAGGCCGCGCGACTCAAACCCGCGCGGCCTCGGTCGCTTGCCGCGAAAGAGTTTGAAAGCCTCGCCCGCAAGAATGAATACGGTTATCGCCCGAAAGAATTTGAAGGAGATGAAAAAGATGTCGAGCCGCTTGATTAAATTCGCCGCCCTCGTGGCGCTCACCTTCGCCGTCGCCGCCTCGCTCGTCCTCCGGCGAGACGACTCCCGCGTCAGCGCGTCGGCCAACATGGTTTCCGTCATCGTCGAACTCAAGGACGACCCCGGCGCGGTCTACAAGGCCAAGGCGCAAGCCGCGGGGCGCGCCGTCTCCGACGAGGAGTTGCAGTCCTACCGCGGCCAGCTCACCGCCGCGCAAGACGGTTTCCTCAACGCCCTGCGCGCGACGGGCACGACCTTCGAGGTCGAGTCGCTCGACGTGAAAGACTTCGCCGGGCAGACGGCCGCCACCGTCCAATACCGCTTCACGCTCGTCTACAACGGCGTGACGCTGAAAGTCCCGCGCGCGGCCGTCGCGGCCATCGAGTCGATGCCGCAGGTCAAGGACGTTCACTTCAACGGCGTCAAGCGCATCGCGCTCGACCACAGCGTCCGCTACGTCAACGCGCCGAAGGCTTACGGCAAGATCGAGGAGCTCACGCCGTTCGACGACAACCGCGAGGGCTACGAGGGGCAGGGCATCCGCATCGCCGTGCTCGACACCGGCATTGATTGGACGCACCCGATGTTCGGCGGCGACCCGACGCCGCCGCGCTTGGGCGTCGCGCCGCCGACCGCCGCCGCCAACAACCAGAAGGTCATCTACTACATGACGACGACGGCCGGCCTCATCGACGACTACGGCCACGGCTCGCACGCGGCGGCCGACGCCGCCGGCTACCTCGGGCTCGCGCCCGGCCCCGACGGCCTGCCCGGCACGGCCGACGACGTGCGCCTCCACGGCGTCGCGCCGCAGGCCCGGCTGATGGCCTACAAGGTCTGCACGGGCTCGGGCGACTGCGTCGACGCCTCGACCATCCTCGCCATCGAGGACTCGGTCTCGCCCTTCACCCTGACGGGCCAGCCGAAGCCGACGGCCCACGTCATCAACATGAGTCTCGGCGGCGCGGGCGGGCCGGACGACCCCTCGGCCACGGCCTCCGACAACGCGGTTCTGATGGGCACCATCGTCGTCGCCTCGGCCGGTAACGATGGGCCGGGCGAGGGCACGGTCGGAAGCCCCGCCGCCGGCCGGCGCGTCATCGCCGTCGGCGCGAACACAGACCCCGGCTCGGGCGTCAACACGGCCGACCTCATCGGCGGGCGCAGCGGCATGAAGGCCGTCGCGCTCGAAGGCTCGGCGGCGATTCCCAACGACATCACGAACAACTTCGTCTACTGCGGTCTGGCCGAGACGGCCGACACCGTGCCCGACTCCGTGCGCGGGCGCATCGCGCTCATCTCGCGCGGCTCGACCGTCAACCTGCCCGAGCTGCCCACGGTCGGCAGCCTCGGCACGGGCCTCTTCGCGACCAAAGCCGCCAACGCGCAGGCCAAAGGCGCGACGGCCGTCATCTTCATCAACAACGTGGACGGCGAGCTGACGGCGGCCACCGTCTACGCCGCGACCGTCCCCGTGCTCGGAATGTCGAAGGAGAACGGCGAGTACCTCCGCTCGCTCCTTCCGCCGACGCCCGGCGCGGTCTCCACCCAGCAACTGCGCATCAACAACGAGCTCATCTTCTCGGCCGACATGGCCGACTTCAGCTCGCGCGGCCCCGTCCTCGGCTTCGGGCAGATTAAGCCCGACGTGACCGCGCCCGGCGTCGCCGTGCTCGCGGCGACGAGCTTGGTCGGCGTGCCGGCCAACTCGATGCAAGACCCTTCGCGCTACATCCCGGCCAACGGCACGTCGTTCTCCGGCCCGCACGTCGCCGGCGCGGCCGCCATCGTCAAGCAGGCGCACCTCGACTGGAACGCCGACCAAGTCCGCACGGCCCTCATCAACACGGCGACGAACCTGCGCGACGCCTCGGGCACGCCCAAGACGGACGGCGCGCAGGCCGACTCCATCCTCGCGCAGGGCGGCGGCCTGATGGACGTTAACCACGCCGTCAACACGAAGGCCCTGATGGGCGTCGCGGGCGACGGAGTGTCGAAGCCGACGATTCTCGGCAGCCACTCTTACGGCGAGGTGCCCGTCGTCGGCAGCCGCACCGTCCACACCGAGAGCGTGACGGTCACGATCTCCGACGTGTCGGGTCAGCCGCGCATCTACAGTCTGGACGTCGCGCACAACCGCGACACGCTGCGCGACGGCATCGGCGTCTCGACCGACCGCCAGAGCATCACCGTGCCCGCGAACGGCTCGGCCACCTTCAACGTCAACGCCACGATCGACGGCGACCGCATTCGCACGCTCGCCGAGCCGATTCAGATGCAGTGGTACGTCACGGCGCGCTCGGCCGACGGCGAATCCCTGCGGATGCCTTTCTACCTCAAGCCCGTCCCGACGGTTCCGGCCGGCGCGGCCGGCGAGGTCGAGACCTTGACGGGGACGGTCGTCGCGGGCGACGGCGGTCTGCAACTCGCGCCGGGCGTCACCTACGTCGACGTGCCGGTCGAGGTCTCCGAGTCGACCTTCAAGCTCGAAGGCCGTCTCGACTTCCCGCAGGTCGTCGGCGGGCTCTTCCACGACCTCGACTTCCAACTGCTCGACCCCGCGGGCAACGTCATCGCCGACTCGGCCAACGGGGGCGGCCCCGAGTTCGTCAGCGCGCGCGTCGAGGACGGCGGCACCTACGTCTACCGCGTCGTCGGCTTCGCCAACGCGACGACCGACTTCACCATCGCCAGCACGCAGTTCACCGGCGGCTCGTCCGAGCCCGCGGCGTTGAACGCCGTCGCGGGCGACTTCACCGACTCGCAGAACCGCGCGGTCGATTTCGACGGCGCCTTCACGCTCGCGTGGCAGGCGCGCGGCGGCGAGCGCGGCTTCGAGGTCGAGCGCACGGCCGACGGGCAGGCGTGGGAGCTGGTCGGCTCGACCGACGGCGCGACGACGAGCGCCGCGCTCGCCGCGCAGCCGAACGGCACGCTCCGCTTCCGCGTCCGCTCCATCTACCCCGGCCAGATCGGCTCCTACGTCTCCGACCCGAGCAACGAGGTGAGCGTCACGGTCGACCGCCGCACGCTGACCGACATCACGAGCAGCGTGCGGACGGCGATCGCCGACGGCTCGCTCTCGTTCGAGGCCGGCGCGACGCAGATGGACTTGACGCTCACGAACGTCGGCACGACGGCCTACTTCCCCGTCATGCAACTGCGCGTCGTGCGCGTCAGCTCCGCCTCCGGGTCGGTGTCGGTCTCGAACGCCGACAGCGGCGGCGCGGGCACGAGCGAGGCGACGGCCGCCGCGTTCGACTACTCGCGGCAGATGGGCGCTGACGACACGTTCGCCGCGGGCGAGACGACGGGCGTGCGCACGCTCCGCTTCCGCAACACGGCGAGCGAGATGTTCACCTTCGACGCGAGGGTCACGGCCTACGCGCGCGCGGGCGCGGGCGACGGGACGACTTCGATCGGCGGCGACAACCCGCCGCAGAGCGGGTCGGGCGGGGCACTCCCGTCGATTCCCGGCGTGACCTCCGTCATGCGCGTCACCGTCAACCCGCTGACGCGCAAGGTGAGCGTGCTCGCCGTCAGGTTGTAAACACAAAACGGGGCGCAGGACTTGATGAAAAGTCCTCGCTAAAAACGGGCGGCCGATTCAGTCCGAAAGCTGCGCGAGGGCGACGGAGAGCGCGATGACTTTTTTGATGCCTTTGTAGAAGGGCTCTATCTCGCACCACTCGGTCAGGGCGTGCGAGTCGCCGCAGGGCGCGGCGCCGGTGGAGATGGCGGGGATGCCGGCGAGGAGCGCGGCCGTCGCGTTGTTCGAGCCCGTCACCGTGATCGAAGGCTTGAAGCCCATCTCGACGTGGACGGCCTCGGCCGTCTTGACCAACAGGGAGTCGCGGTGGCCCGGTATCTGCGCGGCCGGCGTCTTCGAGATGACTTCCGTTCGCACCGTCATGCGCTCGCGCGCGGCCTCCTCGCTCAGGATGACGGCGATGCGCCGCTCCAAGTCGGCTATCACCTCGTTACTCGTCGAGCGCAGGTCGACGGTGAACCACGCGTCGGCCGCCTTCGCGTTGACCACGTCCGCGCCGCCGAGCATCCCGACGTTGACGTGCGACGGCGTGCCCGCAGGGAGCGGCAACGCGTAGATGCGCTGGACGGCGCGCGCGAGCGGGAGCGTGGCCGAGTAGGGCGGCGTCTCGGAGCGCGTGTGCCCGCCGGGGCCGACGAAGTGGTGCCTGTACCAGTGGATGCCGATGCCGCCGTAGGTGAAGCCCTCGTAGCCGCCGTCGAGCGCGACGTAGGCGTCAATCTTCCCCTTGTTGTCCTTGACGAACTCCTCGGCCCCGCGCAGCGCCGTCTCCTCCTCGACCGTGAAGAGGAAGACGAGGTCGCCGCGCGTCCTTATCTTCGCCGCGTCGAGCGCGCGTAAGGTGGCGAGCATCGCCTCGATGTTGCGCGTGTCGTCGCCGACGCCGGGCGCGTAGATGCGCCCGTCGCGAATCTCGACTTTAATCTTTTGGCCCTCCTGAAAGACGGTGTCGAGGTGCGCGTCGACGACGACGGTCGGGCCGCCGCCCGTGCCTTTGCGGACGGCGATGAGGTTGCCGGTGCGGTCGTAGCGAATCTCGTCGAGGCGGTACGCGCGCAGAAGTTTCTCGACGGCGCGCGCGCGCTCCTGCTCCTTGCCCGACGGCGCGTTGACTTCCGTGAGCGCCGACCACTCGCGCAGGATTTCGTCGCGCGTCCGGTCGACGTGCGCGAAGGCTTCGACGACCGAAGGGTGCGCGAGCATACGCTTGACCGGCTCGGCCTGACGGTTGCCGGGCTGCGCGGCGGCGGCGGAGCAGAAACAGAGGACGCAGGCGGTTCGTAGTAGCGTTCGGGTCAGTCTCATGGCGTCGGTGTGTGTCAGCGCCTCCAGTAGCTTTTAATCTTCGGCGTGAGATGCTGGAAGGGGACGTGCTCGGCGTGGCGGCCCGTGCGGCGCAGGAGCTCGACCATGCGCAGGGCGGCGTCGGCGTTGCGCGTGTGGACGATGATGTGCGAGGCCGACTGCCGCTCGGGCCGCTCGGCCAACCAGCGCGCGACGGCGTAGCCGGTGCGCTCGTCGTCGCGCTCGTCCGACTCGTAGTGCTCGGGCAGAAGGTCGTGGTCGAGAAAGATGGCGTCGTAAGAGTTTTCCGAGAGCAGCTTGATGGCGTGCACGGGCTCGGCGGCCACGTCGAGGCGGTCGCCGCGGAAGCGCTGCGCGAACCAGTCGTGGCGCCGGGCGTCGTCGTCGAGGAGGAAGACCCGGAGGTGCGAGCGCCGCCGCGCGTCTCCGTAGCCGAATTTACGCAGCAGATCGTCGAGGACTCCCATGCGGGTTATAAGCTCGGCGGCGCGGGTCGAGGGGAGGAGTGCGCTTCGCCGCGGTCTCCTGTTTGAAGTATGATACGTGAGGAGACTATACCACACCCCGCCGGGCGCGACGCCCGACGCGGAGGGCCGGCGCGGGTGGCGTGTCTCGGGCGAGCATTGGGTGGCCCATTCCAAGATATCCTTAAACATCAGCGGCGGAGTGTTGACGAGAAAATGAAGTGCCCTTACTGCGCCCGAAACGTGCCCAAAGGGAATCTGAAGTGTCGCGCCTGCCGCCGCTTCGTGCTCGCGTGGCCGCACTACCTCGTGCTCACGCTGCTCTCGCTGTTCTTCGCCCTCGCCCTCATCGAACTCTTCCTCAGTTTCTCTTAAGTAAGGTGACGAACCGAAAATGAGCACACCGCGCCCCGCGCCCGCGCCCGCGACGCTAATACTTCTGGCCGCGCTCTGCCTCCCGGCCCACGGCCCGGCCCCCGCCGCCTCTGCGACGACTGCGACACGCCAGACCTCGTCCGCCGCGCCCTCGTCAATCATCTTCGCCGTCGAGCGTTACGCGGACGGCAACGAGATCATCGACCCCGTCGCCGTCGTGCGCGGCGGGAGCTTCTCGCCGCCGCCGGGCGGGATGGATAACGACGGCACGCCGCAGGCGCAGCGCGCCGAGGAGGAGTTCGTCAAGGAGTTCTACCGGCCGGGGCGCGAGTACCGCGTGCTGTTCGGCGGCGGCGAGGCGGGCAGGGCGCGCGTCGTCGAGTACGGCGAGCAGGGCTGCGTCGGCATGGTGGCGCAGGCGAAGGTCGAGACCCCGGCGCGGCTCGGCGGCCCGGTCGCGGCGCTCGCGACCGACTCGGCCTCGTTCGGGCGGGGGGCGGGGACGCGGCGCGCGCCGACGACCGAAGAGCGCGCGGCGGCGGTCGCGCTCGCGCGCAAAATCCTCGGCCAGAAGCGCGTCCCGGCCGGCGTCGTCTCGCAGATGGAGGTCAACAACCTGACGGCCGTCGACACCGACGGCGACGGCCGTCAGGAGCTCGTCGGCTCGTTCGTCGTGATGAGCGCGCAAGGCGCTCGCTACGCCCTCTTCCTCGTCGCCGCGCGCGGCGCGCAGACGACCGTCACGCTCACGCCCGCGCTCGCGTGGTTCAAAAAGAGCGGCGAGGCGGACACCGAATACAGGCAGCTCGTCGACGTGTTGGACGTTGACGGCGACGGCGTCGCGGAAATCTTCGTCCGCAACATCTACTACGAGAGCCACGACTACTCCGTCTACAAACGCTCCGGCAATACGTGGCGCGTCGTCTACACGGGCGCGGGCGGGGGATGCTGAAAGGGCGGCGGCGAGTTGAAAACTCGTCTTGCTTGTCGCCCGTCAATCGTCGCTCGTCGACGCCTTTTAGTTTTCCACAAGTGGAAATCCGTCGCCGAAAGAGACGGTCTTGCAATCTCGTTTTCGGGTGCTATAATCCGCCAGCCTCCGACGCCTGTACGCGGCGGCTACAAAACCCCCCGGCCGAACCTTTAATGCGCGTCGCGCGAACCCTTGTTAGCTGAGAAGCGGGACTTCAGACAACTGCCCGAGCATGGCTTCGGATAACGCTAAAAAAGTTCCGCCGCTCTTCGCCGTGCCCGACGGCGCGGCGGCCGACTCCGAAGAGACGAAGGCGAAGCGCGCGCGCCGCCCTTCGTCGGACGAAGCCCCGCAGGTCTGCCCGCTCTGCTTCGGCACGGGCTACGAGGTCATCTCGGGCAAGGGCGCGCGCCGCTGCGAGTGCCGCACCGGAGGCCACTCGCGCAAGCTCGCCGACTCGGCGCGCATCCCGCGCCGCTACCGCGAGGCCGCCCCCCCGCGCAAGGAAGCCTGCACGCTTCAGAACTACTACCCCGCGCCCAACAACGGCTCGCAGCTCAAGGCTTTCAACTACGCCTTCCGCCTCGTGCGCGACTACCCGGCCGTCGAGCGCGGGCTGCTCTTGATGGGCCCCGTCGGCGTCGGCAAGACGCACCTCGCGGTCGCCATCCTGCACGGGCTTCTGGAGAAGGGCGTGCCGTGTCTGTTCTACGAGTTCGGCGCGCTCTTGAAAGAGATTCAGGACAGCTACAACTCCATCTCGAAGACCTCCGAGCTCGGCGTGCTCGCGCCTGTCTATCAGGCGGAGGTGTTGGTTCTGGACGAGCTCGGCGCGTCGAAGCCGACCGACTGGGTGCGCGACACGATGATGCAGATCATCAACACGCGCTACAACGACAAGAAGCTGACCATCTTCACGACCAACTATCTGGACGCGCGCCGCCAGCCCGCGGACGAGACGCTCGAAGACCGCGTCGGCGTCCGCCTCCGCTCGCGCCTCTACGAGATGTGCAAGACCGTCCAGCTCGAAGGCGAGGACTACCGCAAGCGCTTCGACGCCGGTCAGATTACTTAACTTGAGCCCCCGAACTTTCGCCCGACCGCGCCGACCTCCCGCGAAGAGAGTCGGCGTTTTTGTTGCCGGCCCGCCTCGCCTCGCGCGCGACACGGGCGGCCGCTATAATCGAGCGACCGCGCGAACAGTCTCTTAAAGATTCGGAAGAGTTGTTGAGGAATGCCCAGACGCACAGACATCCGCAAAATTCTCATCATCGGCTCCGGCCCCATCGTCATCGGGCAGGCGTGCGAGTTCGACTACTCGGGGACGCAGGCGTGCAAGGCTCTCAGGCAGGAGGGCTACGAGGTCGTTCTGGTCAACTCGAACCCGGCGACCATCATGACCGACCCGGAGACGGCCGACCGCACCTACATCGAGCCTCTGACGGTCGAGTCCGTCGCGGCCATCATCCGCCGCGAGCGGCCCGACGCGCTGCTCCCGACCGTCGGCGGGCAGACCGCGCTCAACCTCGCGATGGCGCTCGACGACGCGGGCGTCCTCAAAGAGTTCTCCGTCGAGATGATCGGCGCGAAGCGCGAGGCCATCGAGCTGGCCGAAGACCGCGAGCTGTTCAAGCGCGCGATGGACGAGGCCGGGATGCCGATGCCGCGCGGCGGCTTCGCGCACTCTTGGGCCGAGGCCGAGCAGATGGTCGAAGAGACCGGCTACCCGGCCATCATCCGCCCCTCATTCACCCTCGGCGGCACGGGCGGCGGGACGGCCTTCAACCCCGAAGAGTTCGAGGAGATAGTGCGCGGCGGGCTCGCGGCCTCGCCCGTCGGGCAGGTGCTCATCGAAGAGTCCATCCTCGGCTGGAAGGAGTTCGAGCTGGAGGTGATGCGCGACCTCGCGGACAACGTCGTCATCATCTGCTCGATTGAGAACTTCGACCCGATGGGCGTCCACACGGGCGACTCCATCACGGTCGCGCCCGCGCAGACCTTGACCGATGTCGAATACCAACGCCTGCGCGACATGGCGATTACGATTATCCGCAAGGTCGGCGTCGAGACGGGCGGCTCGAACATCCAGTTCGCCGTCAACCCCTCGAACGGCGAGGTGCGCGTCATCGAGATGAACCCGAGGGTTTCGCGCTCGTCGGCACTCGCCTCCAAAGCGACCGGCTTTCCGATTGCCAAGATCGCGGCCAAGCTCGCCGTCGGCTACACGCTCGACGAAATCTCGAACGACATCACGAAGAAGACGCCCGCCTCTTTCGAGCCGACGATTGACTACGTCGTGGCGAAGATTCCCAAGTGGGCCTTCGAGAAGTTCCGCGAGGCCGAGGACGTTTTGGGCACGCAGATGAAGTCGGTCGGGGAGGTGATGGCGATTGGGCGCACCTTCAAAGAGGCTCTCTTCAAAGGTCTCCGCTCGCTCGAATCGGTCAAACCCCTGCGGCTCTCCGAAGTGCCCGACGACGAGTTGCAGCGCAAGCTCGCGCGCCCCAACTCGCAGCGCTTCTCCTACATCACGTACGCGCTCCAGCACGGCTGGTCGATCGAAGAGATACACCGCCTGTCGCGCATCGACCCGTGGTTTCTGGAACAGCTCGCCGACGTGATGCTCATACAGGAGGAGGTCGAGGGCCACGCGCTTCACGAGATTCCGCCCGAGCTCCTGCGCCGCTTCAAGGAGGCCGCGCTCTCCGACCGCCGCCTCGCCTACATCACGGGCGTCTCCGAGGACGAGGTGCGCGCGCACCGCAAGCGGCTCGGCATCACGCCCGTCTACAAGCGCGTCGACACCTGCGGCGCGGAGTTCGAGTCGTTCACGCCCTACCTCTACTCGACCTACGAGGAGGAGGACGAGTCTCAGCCTACCGACCGCCGCAAGATCATGATTCTCGGCTCGGGGCCGAACCGCATCGGGCAGGGAATCGAGTTCGACTACTGCTGCTGTCACGCGTCGTTCGCGCTGCGCGAGGCCGGTTTCGAGACCATCATGGTCAACTGCAACCCCGAGACCGTCTCGACCGACTACGACACGTCCGACCGGCTCTACTTCGAGCCGCTCACGTTCGAGGACGTGATGAACATCATCGACGTCGAGCAGCCCGAGGGCGTCATCGTCCAGTTCGGCGGGCAGACGCCCTTGAACCTCGCTCTGCGTTTGCAGGAGGCGGGCGCGCGCGTCATCGGAACTTCGCCCGACTCGATTGACTTGGCCGAAGACCGCAAGCGCTTCGGCGCGCTCCTGAAAGAGCTCGGCATCCCGCAGCCCGAGGCCGGCACGGCCGTCTCGGCCGACGAGGCGAAGGAGTGCGCGGGGCGCATCGGCTACCCCGTCCTCGTCCGCCCCTCCTACGTCCTCGGCGGGCGCGCGATGGCGATCGTCTACAACGAGCACGACCTCGAAGAGTACATGCGCACGGCCGTCGACGCCTCGCCGCAGAAGCCCGTCCTGATCGATAAGTTTCTGGAGCGCGCGGCCGAGTTCGACGTCGACGCTTTGGCTGACGAAGAGACGTGCGTCGTCGCCGGCATACAGGAGCACATCGAGGAGGCGGGCATCCATTCGGGCGACTCAAGTTGCGTGCTCCCGCCCGTGCGCGTGGCCGAGGAGCACCTTGAGACGATGCGCCACTACACGCGCGTGATGGCGCGCGCGCTCAAGGTGCGCGGGCTGCTCAACATCCAGTTCGCCATCAAGGACGACCGCGTCTACGTCCTCGAAGTCAACCCGCGCGC
>DASQDT010000252.1:0-43234 GCA_035634035.1 Pyrinomonadaceae bacterium
CGAGAACTTGAAGCCCGGAAAGACCTCTTCCGTGACGGCCGCGCCGCCCAGAACGTGCCGCCGCTCAAGCACCAGAACCTTCTTCCCCGCACGCGCAAGGTAGGCCGCGCACACCAGACCGTTGTGCCCGCCCCCGATGACCACGCAGTCGTATTTTCGATTCATCTGAAAGGAAGTTCTTGAAGGAGACTCGCTAGGATACTTATAATCGCTCGCCGTGACAATCACTCTTTAGAGAACCCCGCAAGATGCCAATCGGAACAGCCTTTCACGAGAGGACGCTCGCGCTGTGCGAGAGTCTGAGCTACAGGGAGTGGTCGGGCTACTACGCGGTGAGCAGCTACGAGCCGCACCACGAGCACGAGTACAACGCCATCCGCAACGCGTCGGCGCTCATCGACATCTCGCCGCTCTTCAAGTACCGGCTCTCCGGCCCGGACGCGACGCGCCTCGTCGACCGCGTCGTGACGCGCGACATGAGCAAGGTCTCGACGGGGCAGGTCATCTACACGCCGTGGTGCGACGAGCGCGGGAAGGTGATTGACGACGGGACGGTCTCGCGTCTCGGGGAGAACCTCTACCGCTGGACGGCCGCCGACCCCTCCTTGCGCTGGTTCACGCAGAACGCCGCCGGCCTCGAAGTCGAGATCGAAGACATCTCCGAGGAGATTTCGGCGCTCGCCCTGCAGGGGCCGACCTCGGGACGCCTGCTTAAAAGCTTGGTCGAGGGGGCCGACATCCAGAACCTCAAATACTTCCGCGTCGCCGCGGGCGAAATCGCGGGCGTGCCCGTCGAGGTCTCGCGCACGGGTTACACGGGCGACCTCGGCTACGAGATCTGGATGCCGTCGGAGGAGGCCGTGCGCGTCTGGGACGCGCTCGTCGCCGCGGGCAAAGCGTTCGACATCCACCCGGCCGGGATGCTCGCGCTCGACGTCGCGCGCATCGAGGCGGGACTGCTACTCATTGACGTTGACTTTCACGGCAGCAAGAAGGCGCTCATCGAGTCGCAGAAGTATTCGCCCTACGAGATGGGGCTCGGTCGCTTGGTCAGCTTGGACAAGGCGCGGTTCGTCGGGCAGTCGGCGCTCGCCGAGGAGCACAGGCGCGGGCACGCGCGCGAGATAGTCGGGCTCGAAGTCGATTGGGCCGGCGTCGAGAGCCTGTACGAGAGGGCGGGGCTGCCGCCGACGATGCCGGCCGCCGCGTCGCGCGTGGCCGTGCCCGTCTACCGCGGCGGCGAGCAGGCGGGGAAGGCGACCTCGACGACGTGGTCGCCCGTGCTCAAGAAACTGATCGCGCTCGCGACCGTGCGGCGCGAGGACGCGCGCGCGGGCACGCGTCTGGAAATCGAGGTCACGGTCGAGGCCGTCAGACACCGCGTCGGCGCGCGCGTCGTCAAGACCCCGTTCTTCAACCCGAAGCGCAAGACCGCCACCCCCGTGCTGTGAACCCTTCGCTCAGAGAGATAGTTGACAGCTACGACGCGGGCGCGCCGCTTGAGGAGGCGTGGACGATCCCGGCGTCTTGGTACACGGACGCGCGCCTGTACGAGCTTGAGCGGCGCGCGGTCTTCGGGCGCGCGTGGCACTTGGCGGCGCGGCGCGAGCAACTGGGCGAGGCCGGGCGCTACGTGACGTGCGAGGTGGCGGGCGAGCCGGTCGTCGTCGTGCGCGGCGGCGACGGCGTGTTGCGCGCCTTCTTTAACGTCTGCCGTCATCACGCGGCGGCCGTCGTGGAGGAGCCCGAGGGTCGGTCGAACGCGCTGCGCTGCCCGTATCACGGGTGGACTTACACGCTCGAAGGCGAGCTGCGGGGCACGCCGGATTTCGCGGGCGTCTGCAACTTCGAGCGCGCCGCCGCCGGGCTCGTGCCTCTGGAGTGCGCCGAGTGGGAAAGTTGGGTCTTCGTGCGCGTCGAAGGCGGCGGGCCGACGCTCGCGGAGTTCTTGGGGGAGGAGCTGGCCGGGCAGTTTCGCCCGCTCGCGCTCGAAGGGCTGCGGTGGGTCGAGCGACGCCACTACGCGTTCGAGTGCAACTGGAAGGTCTTCGTCGACAACTACCTCGACGGCGGCTATCACGTCCCGCACCTGCACAAAGGTCTGGACAGCGTGCTCGACTACTCGAACTACCGGATAGAGAACGGCGGGCGTTTCTGTCTGCAATGGAGCCCGGTCGTGAGCGAGGGCGCGGAAGCCGAGACGGGCGCGGTGCGCCGCGGCGAGCGCGCGCTTTATTACTGGATTTACCCGAACTTCATGGTCAACTGGTACGAGGGCGTGATGGACACGAACCTCGTGCTCCCTTTGGGCGTGGACAGGACGGAGGTCATCTTCGATTTCTACTTCGCCGACGCGTCCGACGCGGCGCGCAACCGCGCGAGCATCGAGGTCGGGCAGAGGATTCAGGACGAGGACACGGCGATTTGTAAGTCCGTCCAGCGCGGCCTCGCGTCGCGCGCCTACACGCGCGGGCGGCTCTCCGTCCGGCGCGAGGGCGGCGAGCACCTGTTTCACCGACTGCTCCACGCGGACTTGAAGTCGGCGCTCGGAGGCTGAGGCGGGAGGCCGCGCCGCAAACACGAAGGGGGGTGCCCGGCGCGCGCGACGGGCACTCCCCTTAAAGTTTCGGCGGAAAAATTTTCGCTAAGTGGCGCGTTCGGGGTCGATGCGTTTCGCGAGCCGGCTGTGGCGGTAGCCGTAGAGGAAGTAGATGACGAGTCCGGCGGCGAGCCAGAGGCCGAAGCGTATCCAGTTGGTGATGCCCATCGTCGTCATCAGGTAGCCGCAGGTGAGCACCCCCATGACGGGGATGAGCGACAGGCGTTTGACGAAGCACATCACCGTCAGCCACGCCGAGAAGAGGATGAAGACCCAGTACGGGAACTTGTGGCTGAGGGACGAGAGCGCGCCCTCGCCCTCGACCGTCGGCTCGACGCTGACGAGGTAGGAGAGCGAGCCGCGCGAGAAGAGGATGAGGGAGGCCCAGACGACGACGAAGAGCGCCGGGATGATATAGCGCGAGTTGATGTAAGGGACGTAGCGCCCGCTCTCGTTGCCGACGAGGAGGAGCACGCCGCCCGAGACGAGCACGAAGGCGAAGAGCGTCCCGATGCTCGTCAGGTCGGTGACCTCCGTCAGGTTCATGAAGAGCGACGGGATGGCGACGACGAGGCCCGTCACGATGGTCGAAAACCACGGCGTCTTAAAACGCGGGTGGATGGCCGAGAAGATTTTCGGCAAGAGGCCGTCGCGCGACATCGCCATCCAGATGCGCGGCTGCCCGAGTTGGAAGACCAAGAGCACGGTGGCGATGGCGATGACGGCGCTGACGGCGACGATGCCGGCCATCCACTCGATGCCCGCGACCGAGAAGGCGTGCGCGAGCGGGTCGCCGACGCCCTCGTAAGACTTGTAAGAGGTGATGCCGGTCAGCACCAGCGCGATGGCGATGTAGAGCACCGTGCAGATGACGAGCGAGAAGATCATGCCGAGCGGCAGGTCGCGCCGCGGGTTCTTGCACTCCTCGGCCGTGGTCGTGATGGCGTCGAAGCCGATGTAGGCGAAGAAGACGGCCGACACCCCGCGCAGCACGCCGCCGACCCCGTTGGGCGCGAACGGCGACCAGTTCGCCGGGTTGACGTAGAACGCGCCGACCACGATGACGAGGAGCACGACCGCGACCTTGAGCGCGACCATGATGTTCGAGGCGCGCTTCGACTCGCGGATGCCGATGTAGACGAGCAGCGTGATGACGAAGGTGATGCCGAGCGCGGGGAGGTCGGCGATGATGGGGAAGCCGCCGATGCGCGGCGCGCCCGTCCACGCGGCGGCCGCCGTCCGCATCGAGTCGGTTATCTCGGCCGCCCGGCCCGAAGCCGTCAGCTCGTTGAAGGAGGCGAAGCCGTTCGAGGCCGAGCGGTAGTCCATCGCCAGATAGTCTGGGACGTGGAGGCCGTAGCCGGCGACGAGGCCCGTGAAGTAGTCGCTCCAAGAGATGGCGACGGCGATGTTGCCGATGGCGTACTCGATGAGCAAGTCCCAGCCGATGATCCACGCGAGCAGCTCGCCGAAGGAGGCGTAGGCGTAGGTGTAGGCCGACCCCGCGACGGGGATGCGCGAGGCGAACTCGGCGTAGCAGAGCGCGGAGAAGGCGCAGGCGATGGCCGTGAAGACGAAGAGGAAGGCGACGGCCGGGCCGCCGCTGAAGGCGGCGTTGCCGATGGTCGAGAAGATGCCGGCGCCGATGATGGCGGCGATGCCGAAGGCCGTCAGGTCGACGACGCCGAGCGTCTTGCGCAGGTGCGGGTGGTCGCGCTCAAGCTCGCCGTGGTCGCCGTAGCCGAGGTCGGCGTCGCGCTGAATCTGCTCGATCGATTTTTTGCGGAAGAGGGTGGAGAAGCTCATCTCGGTTTTCAGCCCGCCCGTTTTGAAGACTCGTCTGTTAGAACTTTCCTGTTAGAACTTTCTGAAGGGAAGCCGCCGCCGCGACCGGGCGGAGTTTGTCACAACGCGCGTCGCGAAGGCAACAAAGAAATCAAACGGCGCTCAGGTGGAAACGCATGAAGTCGAGCGACTGCGCGACGACGGCGCGCGCGCCGGGCGCGTCGTCGAAGAGGTCGAAGGCGTGCGGGGCTTCGGGGAGGTTCGCGAGCGTGAGGGGGAGGTTGCGCCGGAGGGCGGCGGCGGCGAAGAGGTCGAGCGATTCGTTGAGGCCCGCCATCGCGTCGCGCCCGGCGCGGGCGACGAAGAGCGGCACGTCTGTCGGGAGGTCTTCGACCGATTTGCCGGCCGAAGGGTTGGCGAAGCCCCACGCGCGCGAGGCGCGGGCGACGTGCGTCGAGTCCGCGAGGTCGAGCGTGTAGCCGTAGAAGATGACGGCGCACTTGAAGTAATCGGCGTCTTTGCGCATGAGCGCCGAGAGGGCGACGGGCGTGTTGCCGGAGCCGGCCCAGAGCGCGAGCCGGTCGCGGTCGACGCCGAGCGCGTCGGCGTTCTCGCGGACGTGGCGGACGACGGCGCGCAGGTCGCGCGCGGGGGCGCGGTTCGTGTAGGCGACGGCGACGATGCCGCCGGCGGCCATGAGGCGCGCCCAAGAGCGCGTCGAGTTCATCTCTTTGAACTTGCAGCCGAGCCGCGCCTCGAAGCCTCGGTCGGGGAAGCCGGCCGCGATGACGGCCGCGGGCGCGCGCGTCGGGCGACGCGGGCCGGGCGGGTAGTAAACGTCCATCGTCGGCGCGCCCGCGTCGCCCGCGTCGACTGCTTCGTCCGCGTCGTATTCGACACCGGTGACGACTTCGACTTCGTCCATGCCGTGGACGCGGTGGACGACCTCTCTGCGCGCGACTTCGTGGCGCGTGTCTTCGCTCATCTTCTTCTGCCCTCGCGGAGTGTTCGGCGGAAATAGAAAAGCCGCCGGGCAGAAAGTCTGCCGCGACGACTTCGATGAGAGCCTTGCTGACGGGCCCGCCGAAGCCTTATACGCTCCGCGCGGCCCCGACGCAAGAGAAAAGACGGGCGGCGCGCTGAGAGCGGTCAGCCCTCGGCACGCCGCGCGCCGGAAGTCCGATGAGTTTATTTCTCGACGGGCAGGCCGCGCCGCTTCCACTCGTCCCAGCCGCCGAGCAGTGTCACCGCGTTCTCGCGTCCCAACTTGTGCAGGTCTTGCGCCGCACGGGCGCTTGAGTTCTCGGCCGGTCAAGCACAGTAGGTGATGACCTGTTTGCCGGCCGGGAGTTCCGACGCCCGTTTCGCCACTTCGTTGAACGGAATCATTACCGCGCCGGGGATGCGGCCTTCGCGGAAGGCGTCCTCGCCGCGCACGTCCACGAAGACGGCCTCGCCGCGCTCGACGGCCGCGCGCGCCTCGTCGATGTCGACGCGCCGCACTTCGGGGGCGGGCGGCGTCGAGTGGTCGTGCGGGTCTTCGGCCGGCGCGACGGGCTTGCCCGGCGGCGTCAGTTGCGCCTGCGCGTTCGCGTTGGTCTTCGGGCGCGCGGCGTTGGCCGGGGCGTTGGTGGCGCGGGCGCGGCCCTGCTCCTCGGCGTGGTCGGTCGCCTTGCAGCCGGCGACGGCGGCCGCGAGCGACGCCGCGAGCGCGAACGCGAGCGGCCCTGTGGCTCTGGACATTATTAAAGTGCCTCCAAAAATCTCGAAGTCGAAACGCTCCCCGACGGGGCGTGGCCTAGAATCGCACAGAAGCGGCGCGGGTTGGAAGCGGCGGCCGCCCGGCTAAAGCTTCCGCAAAGTTCTGAACTGTGCTATAGAAGCGGAAATCATTTAGCCAAGCGCAGTTCTACTGACGTTCGAGCCGCCCGAGGAGTCGAGGGCAGTCCATGACGGGGAAAATTTTACCCCGACGCGGGCGGGGCGAGCGGCCCGTGAAGTGAAGCGAGGCCGGGTGAAGCGAGGCCGGCGGGTGAGGCTTCACAGCGCCGCAGCTTTGGTTTAAGATACGCGCTAACTTCCCGGTCGCACGTCCGCAGCGCCACTCGAAAGCCCCGGCAGCAGACACGCGACTCCGGCGCACCGAGACTGTGTGAGCGCGTCCGACGTGCGCCATCGCGAGGTTTCTCCGCAAGTGCATTTCAAACAATTCTATCTGGGCTGCCTCGCGCACGCCTCTTACCTCGTCGGCTCCGAAGGCGAGGCGGCGGTCGTCGACCCGCAGCGCGACGTGAGGCAGTACGTCGAGGAGGCCGACGCGCGCGGGCTGCGCATCCGCTACGTCGTCGAGACGCACCTCCACGCCGACTTCGTGAGCGGCCACAAGGAGCTGGCCGCGCTCACCGGCGCGGAGATAGTCATCGGCGCGCGCGCCGAGGCCGCGTTCCCGCACCGCGCCGTCCGCGACGGCGACGAGCTGCGCGTCGGGCGCGTCCTGTTGCGCTTCATCGAGACGCCGGGCCACACGCCCGAGAGCGTCTCCGTCCTAATCACCGACACGGAGGAGTCCGCGGAGCCGCGACTCGTGCTGACGGGCGACACGCTCTTCGTCGGCGACGTGGGACGGCCCGACCTCGCGGGCGCGCGCGGCCACACGAAAGAGGCGATGGCGGCGATGCTCTACGACAGCCTGCACGGGAAACTCCTTAAACTCCCGGACGCGGTCGAAGTCTTCCCGGCGCACGGCGCGGGCTCGATGTGCGGGCGCAACATCTCTTCGGAAACCTCTTCGACCATCGGCGAGCAGAGGCGCTCGAACTACGCGCTCCGCCCGATGCCGCGCGACGAGTTCGTCCGCATGATGACGACCGACCTGCCCGAGCAGCCCGCCTACTTTAGCCGCGACGCCGAAATCAACCGCGCGGGCGCCGCGCCGCTCTCCGAGTTGCCGCGCCCGCGCGCCCTCTCGCCCGCCGAGGTCGAGGGGTTCGCGCGCGAAGCACGCGGCGTCGTGCTCGACGCGCGCACGGCCGCGGAGTTCGGCGCGGGCCACGTCCCCGGCTCGATCAACGTCGGCCTGCGCGGTCAGTTCGCCTCGTGGGTCGGCGGCCTCGTCGCGCTCGGGACGCCGATCGTCTTGGTCACGGAATCCGAAGAACAGATTGACGAGGCCGTCCTCAGGCTCGCGCGCGTCGGGCACGAGAACGTCACGGGCTTCCTCGCGGGCGGGATGGACGCGTGGCGCGCGTCGGGGCGCGCGCCAGAGCGCGTCGAGCAGGTGACGGTCGCGGAGCTGCGCCGGATGCTCGACGGCGGAGAAGACTTGCAGGTGCTCGACGTGCGCCGCGCGGCCGAGTACGAGGCGGGCCACGTCCCGCGCGCCTTGAGCGCCCCGCTCTCAAGCGGGCTCGCCGACGAGACACGCGTCGCGCGGCTCGACAAGGAGCGCCCGCTCGCGGTCGTCTGCGCGGGGGGCTACCGTTCGAGCGCCGCCGCGAGCCTGCTCGCGCCGCTCGGCTTCCGCCGCCTGATGAACGTCGAGGGCGGCACGGGCGCGTGGGTCGCGGCCGGCTACGAGGTCGAAAAGCCCACGGAGGTTTCGCGCGCGTAAGAATCGCGCCCGGGGTCGGTCAGAGTTTCGGGAGGGGCACGCCATGAGAAAACATCTGTCGCTCGTCTCAATCATTCTCTCGTTCGCGGTCGCGGTCGCGGGCCAGCAGCCGCCGCCCGCGCCGCAGCCGCAACAGCCGCCGCCGGCGACGACCGGCCAGCAGCCCGCGCCCGCGCAGGACGAGCCCGAGTCGCAGGTCACGACGCAGCGCAGCGTCGCGCAGGACGACGGCGACGCAGACCGCGACGACGTGGTGCGCATCACCACGAACCTCGTCCAGATAGACGTGACCGTCACCGACCGCAGCGGCCGCCAAGTGACCGACCTCAAGCCCGAGGACTTCGAGGTCTTCGAGGAGGGCCGCCCGCAGCCGATCACGAACTTCTCCTACGTGACGCCGCCCGGCCTGCAGCCCGTCGCCGCGCCGCCGGCCGAAATCGTCCTGCCCGGCGTGACGTCGAAGAAGGGCAAGACGGTCGTCGTCAAAGCGCCCGTCCCGCCGGTGAAGCTGCGGCCCGAGCAGGTGCGCCGCACCGTCGCGCTCGTCGTCGACGACCTCGGGCTCTCGCACGAGAGCTCCTCGCGCGTCCGTCAGGCCTTGCGCAAGTTCGTCGACGAGCAGGTGCTGCCGGGCGACCTCGTCGCCGTCATCCGCACGGGCGCGGGCATGGGCGCGCTGCAACAGTTCACGACCGACAAGCGACTCTTGCACGCGGCCATCGACCGCATCCGCTACAACGTCGCCAGCCGCAACGAGATCAGCACCTTCTCGCCCATCGGCCACGACATCGCCGTCAAGTTCGGCACCGAGAAGCGCCTGCCCGGCGACAACGACCCGACCAAGCCGCTCTCGCACCGGCCCGGCGCGGAGATCGACGAGTTCCGCGAGGAGTTGTTCTCGGTCGGCACGCTCGGCGCGCTCAACTTCGTCGTGCGCGGGATGCGCCAGATGCCCGGCCGCAAGTCGGTCGTCCTCTTCTCCGACGGCTTCAAGATGTACTCGCAAGACCCCGGCAACCGCCGCGTCATCGACAGCCTCAACCGCCTCATCGACCTCGCCAACCGGGCGTCGGTCATCTTCTACACCATCGACCCGCGCGGCGTGCAGACCTTCAACATCTCTGCGGCCGACAACCTCAACGGCCCCATCGAGGGCATGGCGAGCAACCCCACGAACGACCCGACGAAGATGAGCCCCGAGCAGTTGGCCGCGCGCGGCGGCATCGATACCGAGACGGGCGGGACGGTGAACAATTGGCTGGAGCGGACGAGCACTAAGCCCGTCCCCGAGCACTACGCCAACCTCGCGCGCATCGAGAGCGGGATTAGCGACCGGCGCACGGACTTCTTCGAGTCGCAGCACGGGCTGAGCTTCTTGGCCGAGCAGACGGGCGGCTTCCTCGTCAAAAACAACAACGACATCGGCGGCGCCGTCCGCCGCGTGATGAACGATCAGGCCGGCTTCTACCTCATCGGCTACCGCCCCGAGGACGCCGAGGCGAAGGGCCGCCGCACGTTCCGCAACCTCGTCGTCCGCGTCAAGCGGCCGGGCCTGCGCGTCCGCACGCGCAAGGGCTTCTTCAACTTCACGACCGACGAGGCGCGGCGGCCCACCCGCGCGACGCCCGCCGAGCAACTCTTCGCCGCGCTCACCTCGCCCTTCGGCGCGGCCGACATCGGGCTGCGCATGACGGCCGCCTTCGGCTACGACTACGAGCGCAAGATGCACTTCACGCAGTCGCTCCTGCACATCGACACGCGCGACGTGACCTTCAAGCTCCGGCCCGACGGGACGCGCGTCGGCGTGCTCGAACTCATGGCCGTCACCTTCGGCGACAGCGGCAAGGTCATCGACCAAGACGACCGAGCCTACACCGTCCTCATCGACGACAAGGACTTCCGGCGCGCGCAGGCCGCCGGCCTCGTCTACACGGTGACGCTGCCGATTAAAAAGCCGGGAGCCTACCAGCTGCGCATCGCCGTGCGCGATCAGGCGAGCGGGAAAGTGGGCGCGGCCAACCAGTTTATCAACGTCCCCGACGTGAAGAAGGGCGGGCTGCAACTCTCCGGCGTCACGCTGCGCGGGACGCTGAGCGCGGCCTCCGTCAGGGCCTCGGGCGCGCCGGGCGAGGGCGCGAAGGCCCTGCCGGCCGCGCCGCTCGCCAACGCGGCCCGCGTCTCCGACACCGACCCGCACGCCGGGCCGGCCGGCCGCCGCCTGCGCCGCGGCATGGTGCTCGAATACGGCTACTTCATCTACAACGCGCAGCTCGACAAGGCGACCAACCGCCCGCAACTCGTCACGCAGCTGCGCCTGTTCCGCGACGGCCGTCTCGTCTACGAGGGCAAGGTCAAGGAGTTGGAGGCCGCGGCGCAGTCTGACGGCAAGAGCTTCCTCGCCGGGGGCTCGCTCCTCATCGGCAAAGACTTGACGCCGGGCGAGTACGTCCTCCAAGTCGTCGCCTACGACCGCCTCGCGTCGAAGGAAGACCGCGCGCTCGCCACCCAGTGGATCGACTTCGACGTGGTCGAATAGCGACCCGAGCCGCGCCGCCCGAAACGACCCGCGCCCCGCGAGGGCGGCCGGCAACGGCCGCCCTCGCGGGGCGCGGTTTTTATCGACCGCGATGATTTGACGCGCTCGGACGGGAGCGTTTAGCATCGGCGCATACTCATCAGCGCAAGACAGTCTCGCGGCGCGCATAACGGGAGTTCTCGCCATCGAGTTACTGAGAGAGATCGTCGGCAGCAAGTGGTTCGAGCTTTCCGTGATGGTGCTCGTCGCCACCTTCCACGGGTGGGGCGCGGCGTGGCTCGCCGTCCGGATGCTCTTCCGCCCGCACCGCCCCGTCAAGGCGCTCGGCCTCACCGTCTGGCCGCAAGGGATGATCCCGCGCCACCGCGAGAAGCTCGCGCAGTCGATCGGCAAGGCCGTCGGCGGCGAGCTGATGTCTCAGGAGACGGTCGTCTCTGCGCTCTTCGACACGGACTTCTTCCGGCGCAAGGTCGAGGGCTTCGTCGACTCCTACGCCACGGACATCCTCAACACGCCGCACCCCTCTTTCGTCGAGGCCCTGCCGCGCCCCTTGCGCGCGCCCGTCCTCGACGCCGTCTCGGCGCTCCAACTCCGCGTCGCCGAGTACGTCGCCGACGTGCTCCGCAGCGAGGAGACGGCCGAGGCCGTGCGCGGCTTCATCGACCGCCGCGTCGACGAAATCCTCTCGCGGCGCTTGGGCGACGCGGTCGGCCAAGAGACCTTCGACCAGATTCTCGGCTTCGTCGAGGCGCGCCTGCGCTCGGTCGTCGAGGAGCGCGGCTTCGAGCAGAAGGTGCGCGACTTCGTCTCGGCGCGCGTCGACGAGCTGTCCCAGAGCGAAGCCACCCTCGCCGAGATGTTCACGCCCGAGACGGTGGCCGTCATCAAGGAGCGCATCGACGAGCAGGTGCCGCCCATCGTCCGGCACCTGACCGAGATCGCCACCAACCGCCGCACGCGCACCCAGATCGGCGCGCTCATCAAGCGCGAGGTCGACGACTACTACCAGCAGCTCTCCTTCTTCAAAAAAATCTTCATCTCGCGCGAGCGCATTCACGGCGAAGTTGACGACCTCGTGAACAAGACGCTGCCGCGCCGCGTCGAAGAGTTCCTGTCGGGCGAGGCGTTCGAGCAGCAGGCCGAGGAGTTTCTGGACTCGACCATCGACGGCGTGCTCGCGCGCCCCCTGCGCGAGCTCGTCGGTCAGGTCGCGCCGGAGAAGCTTCAGCTCATCAAGGATCAGGTCTCGACGCGCATCCTCGCGCTCGCCAGAAGCGCGGATCTCTCGGCGTCGGTCTCCTCCTACGCGGGCGACGCCCTGCACCGCGTCCGCCCGCACACTTTGCGCGCCATCATCGAGCACGCGCAGCCCGACTCGGCCGAGCGCCTGAAGGCGTTTCTCGCGAAGGGCATGATGGGCGTCCTCGCGAGCGAGGAGACGGCGCGGACGCTCAACGCCATCCTGAGCGCGCAGGTCGAGCGCCTGCTCATCGCCCCCATCGGCCGCATCAGCGACCACCTCCCGGCCGACAAGGTCGAGCGCGCCACCGCGGCGCTCTCGGAGCGCATCACGGCGGCCGCGCGCGAGCGGCTGCCCGCGGCCATCGCCGAGTTCGACATCGGGCGCATCGTGCGCGACAAGGTCGCGACCTACCCCGTCGAGAAGCTCGAAGAGTTGGTGCTCTCGGTCGCGAAGCAGCACCTGCGAACGATCGAGCTGTTCGGGGCCGTCATCGGCTTCATCATCGGGGTGGCGCAGGCCGCCTACCTCTACTACAAGCTCGGCTGAGGCGCGGCCGCGGACAAAATTTTGGACAACCTTCGACGCCCGGCCGAACACCAAACCACACCCCCGACGGCCGGCGGCGCTTTCCCCGAAGCGCGCGCGATTTTGAACAGGGGGACTATGAGAGTGAGTCTTTTGAATTCAGCGAGGAGGACGGCCGTCGCCGCCTTTGCGTTCGCCGCGCTGCTCGCGGCGTCGGCGACGCCGCCATCGACTTCGAGCGCGCCGCAGCGCGGCGGCGGCCGGACGTGGCAGCCGATGCGCTCTGACAACGTCGCCGACTGGCACGAGTCCGAGCGCTCCGACAAGTTCACGGGCGGGAGCATCGAGCGCGCGCGCTTCGAGGCGGGCGAGCCCGACATACGCATCACGGTCAACGTGCCGTCGTTCCGCCTGACGCTCTGGCAGAACGGGCGCGAGGTGAAGTCCTACTTCGTCGGCGTCGGGATGAAGGACTACCCCATCGTCATCGGCGAGCGGCAGGCGCGCGAGGTCATCTGGAACCCGTCGTGGATTCCGCCGTCGAGCGACTGGGTCAGGGAGTCGGGGGTGCGGCCCGGACGCGCCATCCCGCCGGGCTCGAAGGCCAACCCGCTCGGCAAGCTGAAAATCCCTCTGGGCGGCGGCTACCTGATTCATCAGGCGAAGGGCACGGGCGACCTCGGCAACCTCGTCTCGCACGGCTGCATACGCATGATGAGGGCCGACCTCTACGACCTCGCCGAGAAGATCGTCGCCGCGCGTTCGCTCCCCGTCACCAAACAGCAGATCGCGCGCGCGAAGGCCGGGACGAAGACGCTCGCGGTCGCGCTCGACCCGCCCGTCCCCGTCGACATCAACTACGACACGGCCGTCGTCGAGGGCGGCACGCTCCACCTCTACCCCGACGTCTACCCCGACCGGCGCAACGCGACGGTCGAGCGCCTGCGCGCCGAGCTCATCTCAAGCGGCGTCGACGAGTCACGTCTCGACGAAGAGACCTTGCGCGAGATGCTGTCGCGCGTGACGCGGCGGACGCAGTTCGTCGTGCCCGTCGCGGCCGTCGAGTCGGGCCGCGTCTTCGAGGAGTCGCGCTCGCGCCCGCTCGTCGGACGCCCCGACGCCCCGCCCCGCCGCACGGCCGTCCGCCGCCGCACCGTCACGCGCGTGCGCACTTAAAAGTCAAGGCGGCGGTCACTCAGAGTAGCGCCGGGCGGCGAGCGCGATGGGGAGGCCGATGCAGAAGATGTGTATGAGCAGGTTCAGGGCGACCGAGAAGGGCGTGAACGCGACCGGGTGCGGGAAGGCCGAGACGCGCAGGACGACGAGGTACATGACGAGGTAGATGACGACGCCGCAGGCGAGGCCCGCGACGACGGGGCGTCGCACGAGGAACTTAATCTCGCGGCTCGCGGCGTAGAAGATGACGGCCCACGCGAAGGCGATGAGGAAGTGGAGCGCGAGGCCGAGGGCCGCGCCCGCCGCGCCGCGGTTGTAGGCGTCGGCCCCGAGCAGCCCGCTCGCCACCGACTGCAGAACCCTGACCGGACTCGTCCCGCGCTGCGCGTAGTTGCTCACGCACGCGGCCGTAATGTCGAGCACGCCCGCAATCAGCCCGCCCCACGCCGCTCCGCGCCACGCGCGCGGACGCTCCAACTGAAACGACTCGGACGCGACGCTCACCGTAAAAGTCTCTCTTAAGTGCGGCGCGGGGCGGCGACGCCGCGCAGGCTCCTGTGCGTGACGGGCTGCCTGTGGAAGTGCTCGCGGTCGCGCGGGTCGAGCTGACTGTCGCCCAAAAAACCCGACTCGATGAAGACGACCTCGTAGCCGGCGCGCGCGAGAATGTCCTCGACGCGCTCGCGCGTCAGGGGGTTGCAGTGGCCGTCCATCTTGATCGACTCCTGATGCGTGAGCCGCCCGCGCGCGAGCGCGAGCCAGTCGAGGGCCATCGCGTAGAGGCGCGTGAGGCGCGTGAAGCGTCGCGCGGGCCAAGACCTGAAGGGCCGGAGGACGGGCGGGAACTCGATGCGCCCGTTCTGCTGATTCCAGAAGAGGTAGTCGTACTGAAGCGGCAGGGTGTGAAAGACGAGGCAGCCGCGCTCGGACAGGCGGCGCTTGATGCCGACGAGCATCGCGCCCAACTCGTCGTCGTGCAGGTGCTCGAACACGTCGAAGCAGAGCGCGATGTCGATGGGCATTTCGGAGTCGAAGTCGGCCACGTCCATCTGGTAGAAGGTCGCGCTGGCCCGCTCCTCCTCGCAGAGCTTGCGCGCGATTTCCAGCGCGGCCGGGTCGAAGTCTACCCCGAAGGAGTTGAAACCCTCCTTCGAGAACTCGATGGCGAATAGGCCCACCGAGCAGCCGACATCGACGAGCGTGATCTGCTGCGGCGGCTTGCCGAGTCGCGGCAGGGCGTAGCGGTTGACGAGGTCGTGCGCGAGGCGCACGCGGAGGTGCTCGGTGTTCTCCTCGGAGGCGCGCTTCGATTCGTGGTAGTAGGAGAGCATGGCCTGCTGGTGCGCAGGGCCGTACTCGAACGAGGTGGCCTTCGGCTTCGCGGCAGAGGACAAAAGGGGCGTCTTCCTTTCCTGACAAGGGCTTAGGGGAGCGTGCATTCTACACCGCCCGCGCCCCCGGCCGAAAGTTACGGCCGGCCCTCACACGCCCGCCGGCGCGCTCCGAGGCGTCCTCGTAGATGAGCCCGGTCTCGCTCTTGAGCATCGAGCGGCAGGCCATCAGCGGGAAGACGAGCGGGGAGGGCTGCGTCTCACGGCGCCTGCGCTCGAAGAGGCGGACGAGGGCGTCGGTGAGCGGCACGGTGCGGACGCGGTCGGTCTTCGTGCCGACGACGCGCAGGGAGCACCGTTCGAGGTCGACATCGGTCCAGCGCAAGCTGAGGATCTCCATTCGGCGGGCGGCAGTCTGGAGCGCGATCAAGAGCAGGTCGGCCGCGTCGAGGCGCAGCCGGTGGTAGCGCGCCGTCTCGCCCTCGTCGCGGGGTCGGCGCAACTCGCGCAGGACGGCCCGTGCCTCCTCGCGCGTGATGACGCGCTCGCGCGCGCGGCCTTGTCGCGCGAGGCGGCGCGGAGCTGCGCGGCGCGGCGCTCGACGAGCTGGCGCACGGTGACGGCCGGCTTCTCCTCGGGCGGGGCGACGCCGTGGCGGCGCACCAACTCGTCGAGGCGCGCCTTCGAGAGCGCGAGTGGTGCTTCATCAAATGTTTATGAGACGTGGTCTTACCCGAGCATGACAGGCGTGCCGGCGTCGGCCTGCGCATACTCGCTCTGCAACGCCCGGAGAATCGAAGGCAGGGCATTATTCATGTCTTCCGGCCATCCTGGGTCTACGGCGAAGTCATGAAAGCGTGCGAATGCTTGATTGAGATCGCAGCCCAAAGCTGATTCGACGAATCCCGGCGACCCCGCCACTATGAAATATTCGTCGGTGGTGCAGATCACAATCCACGACGGCTCGCCCGCAAAGAGCGCGAAGTTGAAGTGGGCACATTCATAGTTGAACGCGCTGATGCCCCCGGCGTTCGGGGGCACGGCGAATGCCGGCGGAAAATTATCGAGCGGTTCCAACGCGACCGCCCATACGTCGCGGCGAACAGAACCCCGTATGGCTTGTAACAAGCGCGCCTCGTCGGCGGCACTAAAATGATCTGTGCTCGCTACGGGGACGGCTGCCCATCCGGGCTGTTTAATCAGCGTGAGCTCACCGCGACCGGAGCGCCGCACAACGCGGCCCGCGGCGCGGCGAATCCGGTCGACCTCGTCCGGGGCATGGAGAGCTTCGAGAACATCCGACTCAGGGGACATAACGCACCTTTATTGGGTTACCTGTAGGACGAAGAATTTGAAGGGTCGGAGAACCTTGCTTACTGTTCGGACGGACTGTGAGTTTCGTCCCGTCCCCCAAAGTCGTCGAGCGAATCCCGTCACCATGATCCTTTATTTGGTTAGAGCCTGCCAAGTCATTAAAATCCTGGTTAGCTTTGTCAAACCCCCCCGGTTTATCGAATTGGTCCGATCCCATGCCGGGCTTACTGGTTTCGGTGGGGGTGGCATCCTTGAGGAAGTCATCAATCCGCGTCTGATCGCTGCCTTGCGGCGGTGCCGTATCATCAGAAGTGTCGGTCTCGGCGGAGGTAGGGGTTTCAGTCGAGGTGGTAGTTCCGGTGGAAGTAGTGGCCTGACCGGCGGTGGCTGCTGTGACCGCCGCCGCCGCCGCCGCCGCTTCGGCGGCAGCGGCAGCGGCCGCCGCCGCCGCGGCCGCCGCCGCTTCACCCGTCAGCCCCGCTCCCGCCACGGCCGCTCCCGCTTCACCCGTAAGTCCCGCTCCCGCCACGGCCGCCCCTTCTTCCGCCACCGCAGCAGCCGCTAGCCCGCCTCCGGCAGCTTCAGCGGCGGTAAAAAGCCCGATGGCTGCGGCAAGCTCCAAAAAGAGGAGCCCCAACAGGCCTAGGGCGGCCGCGGCGGCGGCGGCCGCAGCGATGTGTCCGTAGCAATCGCTCAGGGCGCTGCCATTGTCTGCGTAGACGGCGCGCGGCGAGGCCAGCAGCAGCGTCAACGTCCACAGAGTCACATAAACAAAGCGTCTCAAACCGCGTCTCCTATTCCTTCTCCCCTTGGGCTGTTTGCGCGGCTCGTTTTGGTAAACCTGTTTCGGGTCCGCTCACCGACATCCGGGACCAGCAGGGAGAAGATGACTAAAGACACCACGACGGAGATGAGTACCGGACGGAAGGTTGATGTGCTGTCCCACAGTGCCGCGATGATCTGCTTCGCGAAGAAATAGTTGATTGCCGTGCCGATCGCTAGACGCAGTAGGAGTGGTATCCCGGAGATCATCCGCGTCCACGCCCGCATGTGGGTAGCAAGGTGTCGGCGCGCAAGTAGCAGCAACGCCAGCACGACGGCGAGCGCGAGCGCGTCGAGCCACTTTCCCAGCACACCCGAGAGAATAAAGGTGGCGAAGGCGGCCTTTAACGCCACGGCCGCGTAGTCGGGCAAGCGCCGGCGCGGCGTGGCCGCGGCTCTTTTGAGCGCCTCACGTAACTCTGCGGCGCGCCGCGCCACGTCTGGCCGCGCCATCGCGCGCCGCTCAACTACAACCCGCGCCCCGCCACACAGCGCCGCGAGAACGACCAACACCCACCAACTCTCTTGAAGCGGCTGCACCACCTCCACGCTCGGATAGTCGCCTCGCCAAGTGTAGACCGGGCGGATCAGTGTCGGGACGGCGTGAGCCCACACCAATACGAGCGCGCCCTGCACGAGCGCTTGTAGGATTATAGTGGCCGGGCCGACGACGGTCTTACCGGGGGAGACACTTGACAACGTCTGGACACGCAGCGCACGACTGAACAGCGGGATGAAGACCAGCAACATCGCCAGCAGAAGGTATGGGATGAGCAGAGGCGCGCGCGCGTAGACGAGCTGTCTGACGAGCGAGTCGTGGAAGTATAGATAGCCGTAATGTTTGTAAAGGAAGAAGTCGCCGAGCGTATACCCAACCAACATCCACCAGCCGGCGGCCGAACTGAACGCGCCCGCGGCCGTCATCAACCCCATCACCAGCAGCGACGCTGAAAAGATTTCCTCCCCCGCGAAGCCGGGGTGCAGCCAGCCGGTCAATAACCCCACTAGGAAGGCGAGCGGCGGCACCAATGCGCCGACGAGCGGCCGCGCCGACAGATAAAGTCCGTCGCCCCACACGGCTGACAGCGCGAGTGAGACGCGGCTCGCGGCCGAGGGCATTAGATTCCACCACAAGCTATTCGCCTGCTGTACGGCAGGTGCGCCCATCCGGCGAACTCCTTCACACGAGAGGCGAGGCCCGGAACCAGCGTTGACTCAGCATCCCCAGTGTCGAGCCGTACGCTAGATGTCCGGTCACTGAGACGAGGGTAAACTCTTTCATCACGGCTTCGATGTCCAGCCAGCCGGGGTAGAGCGTGAACATCAGCGCCTCAAGCACCAGCGCCCACAAAACGCCTAATACCCACCAGCGCCCGCCGAATAACAGACAATAAAAGATGGCGAACGTGATGCCGTTAAGGTAGTGATAAATCGTGCCGACGGTGAGGGCAATCGCCGGCGGTGCGCCTCCGCCGACGATGGCGTAACCGAATAAAGGAAATGCCTCAAAGGGGCTATAGTTAAGACTCCCTAATTTGACGAGCAGCCAGCGTATCCCGTCGTAAGCCGCCGTAGAGAAGATGCCCGCCAGCGCGCCCGCCATCACACGAGACCTGAGCCGCGCCCTCACGGGAGAACTCATGCGCGATAACTCGAACGCGACCGCGAGGCCGACTGCGCCTCCCAACGTAATCAACGCTAATCCCAACGGGACTTTGAACAGGATTGAAAGAGCGAGCGCCGCACCGCTGACGAGCGTGGCGGCGGCGACCGCGGGCGCGCGAAGCATTTGATAGGTATTCACGCAGACATCCCTCGCGCAGTCTGGTGAGACGAGATTTCACCCCGGCGGAATCAGGCGTCTGAGGCGGCCTCGGCTGTGTTAACCATGGGAGGTGAGAAAGGGCGACATCGCCCGCGGTAGAAAGTTATGAAGCCACGCTGACTTCCTTGTGAGACTGTCGTCAGCGAAGATGAAAGACTGGCGGTATGCTACGCCCGCGACCCACACGTGTCAATTGAATTATCCGTGAAAGCAAGCGGGGCAGCAGATGACAGGGGCGGTTTTCAGCATTATCAAAATTTGGAAGTTTGTTAGAGGCGCGGAGTGCGATAATGTCTCTTATGACCACGCAGGCTTTGCCTAAAAACCCCGTCTTGCACAAAAAGTAAGAGGGGCGAGGCTGAAGCCCGGCCCCTCTCCCGGCCAAACTGCTCAATCCCCTCTCCGCGTGCCTACGGGCGCGCGGGTCCTTCCCCGGCCACTCAGACTCTCAACGCCGGGTGGAGTAACACGGGCGGGACGCTGGCGACGGCCGGCTACCTGAAGTATCTGAATAAGGTCGAGCTGAAGGGGACGATCTCGTGCCCGAACTCGACGCCCGGCATCGCCTTCACGCTGCCCGCAGGGTACAGGCCCGCGGCCGACCGGCTGTTTCACGCGCAGTCGGGCGGCTCTTTCGTCTACTTCTACGTCGAGGCGGACGGGGAGGTGAGATTCCGGTCTGTTCGAGTTCCGTGTCTCTCGACGGGACGGTCTTCACGGCCGAGCAATGACCAGATTATTAAAGCAAGACAAAGCGCCCCGGACTTAACAATCCGGGGCGCTTTGTCTTACGGACTTGCAACAAAAGGGGTACACGGGGGAGGCCCGTGCCCGCAAGTCATTTCTTTTCAGCGATAGGCGAGCCGACGTATTCCCAGTGCCACGGCTCGTAGTAGTAGGGGCGGAAGCCGAAGCTCTCGGCGTTGCGGACGAGCCAGAGGTAGACGGGCGTGGCGACTTGCAGGCGGCGGTTGACGTCCTTCGTCTCGACGGGCTCGCCGCCGACGTAGATGTCGAGGGCGCGGCCCGTGAAGTGCGGGCTGTTGACGGCGAGACCGGCGCGGCCCGCGTCGGGCGACTTCTTGCGCAGCTGCTCCTGATACTCGCGCGAGCGGAACGAGGAGACGATCTTCAGAAACTTCTCCTCGGGCGCGAGCTCGCCCGTCTTCGTCAACTGAAGGCCGAGTGACTTGTCGGCGGCGGCGGCCGCGACCATGCGCTTGTAGGCGTCGTAGGCGCGTCGCTCGACCTGTCGCAGCTCGTCCGGCCGCGTCGGGTCGTAGAAGTCGGACGTGGGCGCGACGACGAGCTGGTCGGCCGACGGGTAGGAGCGGTCTTTGATGCGGACTGACTGCCAGTGAGAGATCATGCCGTAGAGCGTCGCGTCGTCGAGCACGCCGGTCGGCGCGAGGCCGGAGGCGCGCTGCCAGCGGGCGAGGGCGGAGGCGAACTCGGGCGTCCCCGTGTCGGCGTCGGTCGAGAGCAGGCGGCGCATGAGCGGCAGGTAGAGCGACCAGCCGCGCTGCGACTTGCCGCCGAACGTCCATTCGAGCCCGTCGCGCAGGATAAGGTTACGCGAGGCCGCGGAGACGAAGATGGGTTCGGGCGCGGCGGCGGGCGCGGCCGTCGCGGTTGTCGCCGCCGACGCCGCGGGCGAAGATGACGACGTGGCCGACGAGGCCGACGCCGCCGTTACGTCGGCGCTCGCCCCGACGACCTTCGCGGCCGGCTGCGCCTGCGGGGCCGGGGCCTGCGCGGGCGAGTCCTGAAGCGCGCCGGCGCGCGCGCCGCCTTCGGGCGCGAACGTGTCGGCGACGGCCGCGAGCGCGGCGAACGTGAAGGCGGCGATTACGAGCTTGTGTTTCAAGGTCTTCATCAAAAGCGGACGTGTCGAACGTTTCAGAGTGCCCGTCAAAAAGTGAGGTTGAGTCATCTTGAGGCCGACAAGATATCAGATGCCCGAAGGGCCTTCACCGTTTGACGGGCGGCCGCCCGGCGGGGCGCGTTTTACCTCTCAAGTTGAACGACGCGTTACGATACGCCGCGCGGGGGCGCGGAGTCTGCTAAACTAGCCGCGTTCCAACTTGGGCGGACACCTTATAAACCCCTTCGGGCGAACGGAGAATCGAGCAGATGCACCTCGAATCGAAAAGCGCGGCGAGCGTCTCCCCGGCGCTCTCCTACGAGTTGGAGAACGGCTGCACCATCACCTTCAACTTCCAGATGGACGGCCGAGTGACCGTCATCGGCTTTCAGGACGGCAACGTCGTCACGGGCGTCTTCAGCGAGGAGCAGATCACGCAGGTGCGCGACGCCATCACCGCCTACCTCGACAAGAGGAGGGGCTGAGGCCCTCGCTTGACCCGCGGCGGCCGCGGGCGGCAAGATTTACGCGATATGCTTTACCGTCCCTCCGCCGCGCCCCCGGGCGCGCGCGCGCGCTTCTTTTCCCGACTCCTCCCCGCACTCGTCGCGCTGTCAGCCCTGTCGGGCGGCGCGCTCTGCGCCCGCGCGCAGACGTTCGAGCGCGAAGTCGACGTGGCCTCCGCGGAGGTCTTGCTGACGGTCAAAAACCGGACGGGCCGCGTCACCGTCAACGCCTCCGAGGAGCAGACGAAGAAGGTCTCGATTCGGGCGCGCTCGCCGCAGGACGTGCCCGTCACGGAAAAGGACGTGCGCGTCTCAAGTGAGGGCGGGCGACTCGAAATCAGGGTCGAGAGGGAAGCGACGCCGCCCGCGCCCGCGCCCGCGGCCGGGCAGACGGCCCCGCGCCCCGCGTCTCTCGGACGCGCGCGCATCGACGTCGTCGTCGTCGTCCCCGCGCGCTCGCGCGTGCGCGTGGAGACGGAGGTCGGCGCGGTGGACGTCGTCGGCCCCGTCGCGGAGGCCGAGGTCAAGACCGACACGGGCACGATTCGCGCCGACGTTCCGCTCGAAGCCCTGCGCTACAACTTCCGCTGGACGCTCTCGCGGCCGCGGCTCTACAGCGAGGTCGGGCTTGAGCGCGTCAGAGAGAAGCGCGGCGGCACGTTCGAGGTCGCGGGCCGGCTCGGCGACGAGAAGGCGAAGCGCGAGGAGCGTATTGAGCTGCGGCTCGAAACCGCGCGCGGCGTCATCCTCTTCGGCGTCTCGGACGAGGCGAGCGTGCCGGCAGACCTTCGCGAGCGCGAGCTGACCGAGGCCGCCCGCGCCATCATCCGCAGCGGCGACCAAGAGCTGACGGGCGCCATCCGGCGCATCGCCCCGCGTCTGGTCGGCGAGTACGCCAAGACCCTGCCGCCGCGCGAACAAGGGCCGCGCCTCGTCGCCGGGGGCGCGCCCGCCGAGGTGCGGACGCGTCTCGGCGGGACGCTCGTCCGACTGCAAGCGACCGTCACCGACCGTCAGGGCCGAGCCCTCGGCGGGCTCACCGAGCGCGACTTCACCGTCGTCGAAAACAACGAGCCGCGCGAGGTGCGCGAGGTGCGCGCCGCCAGCGCGCCCTTCAACTTGGTTCTACTCTTGGACGTTTCGGGCAGCGTCGAAGAAAGGCTCGACTTCATACGCAAGGCCGCGCTCGCCTTCATCACGACGGTCGGCCCGCAAGACCGCGTCGCCATCGTCAGCTTCCGCGACGACGTGCAGCTCATCTCGGACTTCACGACCGACCGCGCGCTCCTCGCCAAACGCATCAAGGACATTCAGGCCGGCGGCGCGACCGCGCTCTACGACTCTATCGCCTACACGCTCGTCAACACGCTCTCCCCTCTGCGCGGCGAGCGCACGGCCGTCGTCATCCTCTCGGACGGCGACGACAACCGCTCGTTCGTCCCCTTCACGGATTTGGTCGAGGCGGTGACGGAGACCGGCGCGCTCATCTACCCGCTCTACGTCCCGTCGGGCCTGATACCGGCGTCGGGCGCGCGCGCGCCGGCCGCCGCGACCATCGACCCGACGCGCTCGCGCTTCCTGACCTTAACGTCGCGCGCCGAATCAGAAGGGCGCAGGCTCGCGGAGATCTCGGGCGGCGTCTACTATCACATCAAGCGGCTCGAACAGTTGCAGGAGGCTTACGACGACGTGGTCGTGCAGCTGCGCACGTCCTACTCGATAACGTACGAGTCGAAGATGGCCGACCGGCGCGACGCGCGCGTGCGCGTCAGGGTGGCGCGCGACGGCGCGAGCGTGCGCCTGAGCCCGACGGTCGAACTGCCGCCCGCGCTCGCGCGGCCGTGAAGTTCGCGCAAGAAGAACTTTCCCCCGACGCAGACTGAACGAAACAAGGGACAAGGGGAAACAGGGAATGTCTTTTCGTCGCCCGCCGCGCCCGCGCGCCGCGTCGCTCCTGCTCGCCGCCACGCTCCTGCTCGCCGCCGCGCCCGCGACCTTTTCGGCGCGCACGCAGGGGCCGCAGCCGACGCCGAACCAACAGCCGCCGAACCAACAGCCGCAAGCCGCGCCCTCCCCGTCGCCCGCGCCGCAGGAGGACGAGGAGGTCGAGCGCGTCGAGACCGACCTGACGGCGGTGCTCCTGACGGCCGTCGACCGCCAGCGCCGCTTCGTCACGACGCTCCGTCAGGAGGACGTGCGCGTCTTCGAGGACGGCGTCGAGCAGCAGCTCACGACCTTCCAGCGCGAGACCGAGACGCCGCTCTCGCTCGCCGTCGTCGTCGACGCGAGCAAGTCGCAGGAGCGCACGCTCCCCGACGAGAAGGCGGCCGCGCGCGCCTTCTTCGACTCGGTGCTGCGACCCGGCAAAGACTCGGCGGCCGTCGTCTCCTTCACCGGGCGGCCCTACCTCCGCCAGCCGCTCACGAAAGACGCAGCGCTTCTGCGCGCGGCCGTCGAGGCGCTGACGGTCGAGTTCCCGGAGGACGACCCGCGTTGCACGTTGCGCGACCACCTGACGGTGGCGCAAGACCCGCGCTGCTGGTCGGCCATCTGGGACGCCGTCTGGGCGTCGATTAAGGACGCGCTCGCGCAGACGCCGCCGCAGTCGCGCCGCGCCGTCGTCCTCCTCTCCGACGGCGACGACACGACGAGCCTCACGAAGAAGGACGAGCTCATCGACTTCGCCGTCCGCTCCAACGCCGTCATCTACTCCATCGGCATCGGCGACCGCAAGCTCTACGACATCGACGAGGGCGCGCTCGAAAAGGTCTCGGAGCGCACGGGCGGCCGCGCCTTCTTCCCCGAGACGCGCGCCGAGCTCGACGCCGCCTTCGCGCAGATTAATCAGGAGCTGCGCTCGCAGTACCTTCTCGCCTACACGCCCTCGAACCGGCGGCGCGACGGCTCCTTCCGCCGCGTCCGCGTCGAGCTCACCAACCCCGCCCTCAAAAAACAGAAGCTCCGCCTCCTCTACCGCGAAGGCTACTACGCCCTGCCCGAGGCGGGCGCGACGCGCTGAAGCGCCGCGAGCGCGAGCTTGCCGCCCGCCCGCGGCCTTCATCCTTGCGTTTTAACCGCGCATCCATCATCCTTCCGTCCAAAACATGACTCGCTCGATTTTGCTGTCGCTGTTCGATGAGACGGAGCGCCGCCCGCTGACGGTCTCGGAGCTGACCTCGCAGGTGCGCGGCGCGGTCGAGAATCGGTTCGCCTCCGTCTGGGTCGAGGGCGAGATTTCGAACTTCCGCCCGCACAGGTCGGGCCACTGGTACTTCACCGTCAAGGACGAGTCGGCGCAACTGCGCGCGACCTGCTTCCGCGGCGTTAACTGCCGGATACGCTTCCGGCCCGCCGACGGCTTGCAGGTGCGCGCGCGCGGCCGTCTCACGGTCTACGAGCCGCGCGGCGAGTACGAGCTCGTCGTCGAGGGTCTCGACCCCGCAGGCGCGGGCGCGCTCCGCGTCGCCTTCGAGCAGCTGCGCGAGCGGCTCGCCTCCGAGGGGCTTTTCGACGAGGAACTCAAGCGCGAGCTGCCGCTTCTGCCGCGGCGCGTCGGCGTCGTCACGTCGCCGACGGGCGCGGCCCTGCGCGACATCATCCGGGCGGTCGAGCGCCGCACGCGCACCGTGCATCTGCTCGTCGCGCCCGTGCGCGTGCAGGGCGAGGGCGCGCCCGGGGAGATAGCGCGCGCCGTCGAACTTTTAAATGCCTTCCACGCGCGCGCCGTCGCGGAGGGGCGCGCGGACGAGGGCGTGGACGCGATCATCGTCGCGCGCGGCGGCGGGTCGGCCGAAGACCTCTGGGCGTTCAACGCCGAGGAGGTGGCGCGCGCGATAAGGGCCTCGCGGGTTCCGGTCATCACGGGCGTCGGGCACGAGACCGACACGACCATCGCCGACCTCGCGGCCGACGTGCGCGCCGCGACGCCGACGGCCGCGGCCGAGGTCGTCGCCGCGCGCGAGGACGAGATAGCGTCTTACGTCGAGGGCTTGGGGCGCGACATGGTGCAGGCGCTCCGCTTCCGCCTGATACGCGAGCGGACGCGCGTGCAGGAGGCGGCGATGTCTTACGGCTTCGACGAGGCGCGGCGGCGTCTGCGCGAGGCTTCGGACGCGACGACGGACGCGCGCGCGCGTCTGGACAAGGTCTTCGGGCGGAGGCTCGAAGAGTCGCGGCGCAGGCTCGAAGCGTCGCTCCGCCGCCTGAGTCCCGCGCGGACGGCGGAGCGCGCCGGTCGCGCGCGCCTTTCACTCGCGGTGGCGCGCGCGGAGCTTGAACGCGCGTGGGCGTCGCGACTCGAAGACGCGCGGGCGCGTCTGGCCGTCGCGTCCGTATCGCTCGACGCGCTCTCGCCGCTCGCCGTGCTCGGCCGCGGCTACGCGCTCGCCGAGGACGGCGGCGGCAGGGTCTTGCGCTCGTCGCGCGGGGTCGAAAGGGGCGACGGCGTGCGCGTGCGTCTCGGCGAGGGCGCGCTCCGGTGTCGAGTCGAGGAGGTCGAGGAGAGCTGATGTCAACCGCACCGCTGGACGCGAGCCGCAGGCCGCACAAGAGCCGCATCGTCGTCGATCTCGACAAGCTCGAAGAGGAGCGTCGGAGTCGCGGCGGCGCGGGCGGGCGCGGCCCCTCGCCGCGCGGGCGCGGCGCGAAAGTGCTGCTCATCGTCGGGCTCGCGGCGGTCGCGCTCGTCGTCGTCGCGCTCGTCGCCGCGCTCCTCTGGTGGCGCAGCTTTCAGGGCTCGCCCGCCTACTCGCTGGCCCTTCTGGTCGACGCCGCGCACCGCGACGACGTGCGCGGCGTCGAGTCTTTAATCGACACAGACCAGATCGTGACGGGGCTCGTGCCGCAGGTGACGGAGAAGCTGACGGGCGGCGTGCCGCTGCCCGAGGCGACGCGGCGGCAGATGGACGCGGGCTTGCAGAACCTCCTGCCGCGCGTGCGCGAGACGCTGCGCGACGAGGTCAAGGAGGGCGTCAAGGCCGTCGGCGAGCAGGCGGGCGACACGCCGTTTCCGCTGCTCGCGCTCGGCGTGCGCCGCGCGTCCGAGGTGACCGAGAGCGGCGACACCGCCTCGGTCAAGTTCACGCGCGGCGAGCAGCCCGTCGAGTTGGAAATGAAGCGCGACGGCGCGCGCTGGAAGGTGACGAGTCTGCGCGACGACGCGTTGGCCTCGCGCATCGCCGAGCGCGTCCGCGCGGCGCTCCCGGCCGCCGCGCCTCAGCAGCAGCCGACGACGCGACAGCCGCCCGCCCGGCGAAGGCCCGCGAGGTGACGCGCGCGAGGTGACGCGCCCCGACCGAAACCACATCATGCCGAAACGAGAGACGAACGCGAAGACGGGCGCGGCGAGCTTCGAGGCGCAGCTGGCCTCGCTCGAACGCATCGTGCGCGAGCTTGAGCGCGGCGACTTGCCGCTTGAGAGAAGCCTTGAGCTGTTCGAGCAGGGCGTGAGGCTCTCGCGCGAGTGTCAGGAGCGTCTGGGCGAGGCCGAGCGGCGCATCGAGGTGCTTCTGCGCGACGAGGCGGGGCGGCCCGTCATCGCCGGCGCGTTCGACGCCGACGAGCTCACGCGCGGCGCGGAGGCCGAAGAGGAGTCGGGCGAGGACGAGAGCGTCTTCTGAAGAGGGCTGCCGCCGATGAGCACGTCTTTCGAGGAGCTGCGCGACGACGCCGACGAGGCCACGCGCGACGTTGGCGGCGAGGCCGCGCACGAGGAGGTGCGCGCCTTCCTCGCGCGCGTGCGCGGGCAGGTCGACGCGCGTCTCGACGCGCTCGTCCCCGCGCGCGAAGATGAGGACGCGCGTCTGCGCGAGGCGACGCGTTGGAGTCTCTTCGCGGGCGGCAAGCGCCTCCGCCCGGCGCTCGTCTTGGCCGTCGGCGAGACGCTCGGCGCGCCCTTCGAGAGTCTGATTGACACGGCGTGCGCCTACGAGATGGTGCACACCTACTCGCTCGTCCACGACGACCTGCCGGCGCTGGACGACGACGACCTGCGGCGCGGGCGTCCGACCTGCCACGTGCGCTTCGGCGAGGCCGTCGCCATCCTCGTCGGCGACGCCCTGCAAGCCCTCGCCTTTCAGACCATCGCCGAGCACGACGCGCTCGACGCCGAGGTGCGCGCCCGACTCGTCGCGGAACTCGCGCGCGCGGCCGGCGCTCCGGCCGGCATGGTCGCGGGTCAGGCGCTCGACCTCGCGGCCGAGACTCGGCAGGACGTCGCGGCCGAAGAGCTCGACCTCATCCACCGTCTCAAGACGGGCGCGCTCATCGCGTCGGCCGCGCGCGCGGGCGCGCTCATCGCGGGGGCCGACGCCGGGGAGCTCGCCGCCCTCACGCGCTACGCGCACGACCTCGGGTTACTCTTTCAAATCACAGACGACCTGCTCGACGTGACCGCGACGGCCGAGGCGCTCGGCAAGACGCCGGGCAAGGACGTGCGCTCGCAGAAGGCGACCTACCCTTCGCTGCACGGCCTCGAAGGGGCGCGCCGCCGCGCCGCGGCCGTCCACGAAGACGCGCGCGCCGCGCTCGACACGCTCTCGCGCCCCGCCTCGCTCCTCCGCGGCCTCGCCCGCTTCATCCTCGAACGCCGTTCCTAGTCGCCTCACGCCCGGCTTCGGTTAGAATAGGCGAAGTCAGAGGGCGCGAACTTGCGCGAACGGTACTGTCGGCGGTTTCACTCACGACTCACCTCCCGGTGTGCCCATGTCCGATGCCCTGAAGAAATTAGCCCTCGTGCTCTTCGCGCTGTTGCCCGTCGGCGGTCTGTGGTGGGAACAGGCGCGGCGTCGCCCCGTCGTCGCGGGGCTGGCCCTCGTGCTTTACGAGGTGGCGCTGTTCGCCGTCGCCTTCGGCAAAGACGTCTGGCAGGAGCTCAGGAAGGACGCCGTCAGGGCGGCGGCCGACCGCGTGCGCGGCGCGGCGCGCGGCTTCGCGCCCGGCTTCCGCCGCCGCTACAAAAAGCAGGTGGTCGAGGAGCACGGCGTCTTCAACGTGCGCGGGCTCGGCCTCATCAACACCTACACGCTCTCACTCGAACAGGTCTTCGTCGAGCTGCGTATCGACCCGAGCAACCCGCAGAGGTTCAACCTCGACCCGGTCGCGCAGAAGGAGTTAGCCGGCAACCGCCCGATCTGGAACTTCCTGCGCGAAGGCGAGTCGGGCGCGCGGCGGGCGATGGCGCTCGCCATCATCGGCCCGCCGGGCTGCGGCAAGACGACGCTGCTCCAGCACGTCGCCGTCACGCTCGCGGCGAACCGCCATCGCCGCCGCCGCGTGCGCGCCGCCACGCCCGTCCTGCTCTTCCTCCGCGACCACGTCAAGGCCGTCACGCAGGAGCGCCCGCCGGCGCTCGGCGGACTCGCGCAGGACTACTTCGGCGACGCCAACCTCTTCGCCACGCTCAGGCCGCCGCCCGGCTGGTTCGAGAAGGAACTCGCGCGCGGCCGCTGCATGGTACTGCTCGACGGGCTCGACGAGGTGGCCGATTCGGGCGCGCGACGCGCCGTCTCCGCGTGGGTCGATAACCAAATCAAGAACTACCCGCAGTGCCGCTTCGTGCTCACCGCGCGCCCGCAGGGCTACAGCGACGCGCCGCTCTCACGCGCGCACGTCCTCGAAGTGCAGCCCTTCAGCGCCGCTCAGGTGCGCCGCTTCGTCAGGAACTGGTATCTGGCGAACGAGGTCGTCGCCTCCGGCGGGCGCGAGGACGCGGCCGTGCGGCGGCGGGCGGCGAAAGAGGCGGCCGACCTGCTCCGCCGCCTGCGCGCGATGCCGTCGCTCGCCGCGCTCACCGTCAACCCGCTCCTGCTGACGATGATCGCGATGGTGCACCGCTACCACGGCGCCCTGCCGGGTAGTCGCGTCCAGCTCTACGCCGAAATCTGTGAAGTGCTCCTCGGCAGGTGGCGGCAGGCGAGGGGCGTCGAGGACAGGCACAAGTTGAGCGCCGCGCAGAGGCTCGTCGTCCTGCGCCCGCTTGCCGCGCGGATGATGAGCGAGAGGCTGCGCGACATCAAGGTCGGGGAGGCTTTGCGGACGCTCACGCCGCCGCTCGCGCGCGTCGGCGTCGGCGACGACGCGGCCGAGAGTTTCCTGCTCGAATTGCAGGAGAGTAGCGGCCTGCTCATCGAACGTGAGGCCGGCGTCTGGAGCTTCGTCCACCTCACGTTTCAGGAGTACCTGACGGCCGCCCACTGGCTCGAAGAGAAGGACGCCGCCGCCCGCGACTGGCGCAAGCTCGTTGGCGACAGCTGGTGGCACGAGACGTTGCGCCTCTACGCGGCGCAGGGCGACGCCACGCCGCTCGTCAAAGCCTGCCTCGAAGTCAACACCGTCCCCGCGCTGGCCCTCGCCGCCGACTTTCTGGAGGAGGCCCGCGAGGTGCTCCCCGAGGTGCGGAGCGCCGCCGCGAGGCACTTGGCCGACGGACTCGAAGCCGCCAGCCCCGAGTTCCGCCGTTTCGCCGCCCAAGCGCAGTTGAGCCGACGCCTCCGGTCGCTGCGCCGCCTAGACGATGAGCGAGATTGACCCCCAATACTTGACCTGCGCCGAGTACCAGCTTTTTTTGGACGACGCGCGGAGGCTCGGCAAGTATCACCAGCCCGACCACTGGCCGGGACTCCGCTTCGCCCCCGGTGAGTCGCTGCGGCCCGTCAAGGGCGTCAGGGCCGAGGACGCCGTGGCCTTCTGCGAGTGGCTGACGGGCCGCGAGGGCGCGCGCTCTCTCTACCGCCTGCCGCGCCCCGAAGAGGCTCTGAGCTGTCCGGCCGACGCGCCCGACGTTGCGGCGTGGTGCGACGGCGGCGACGGCTTCAGGCTCGTGGGCTTGGACGAGGCGTTTAAGGAGCAGATACGGGCGCAAGTCAACGACCCGCGCCCGCTGTCCCTATCCCGCTTCGACTTCAACTACAGCTTCGACACGGGCCTCGTCCGCCGCCTCGGCATTGACCTCTCCCCGGTCGTCCGCGCGGCGCGCATTCTTGCCGAAACCCTCATCGAAATAACCAACTTCGCGCGCGAGCTGCGCGCACTCGACTTCGAACGCGACCTCGGCCGCGTCTACACGCGCGCCACCGGAATCTCCCGACGCCTGAAGAACGTCGGCGAAGCCGTCGAAGTACGTGACGTGCCAAACCTGAGAGACGCCTTCGCCGCGGCCGCCGACCTCGCCTCCAACCTCGAACACCTCTTTCGAGACTCGCGCATGGTCGAGATGTCACCGCGCCACTACAGAGAGTGGAACGCTATCCCCGAAGACGAGCGCAACTTTAAGGCGACCGTAGCCGGGGCCGTGAGGCTGGCGCTGAGCTTGGCGCGCGTCATCGCGCCCGCGCGTTTCGCCGCCGCGTCGGTCAGGGATTTACGCGCGGTGCGACGGTTCGCGCTGAGGTCTCTAAAGACCCTCGACGCCGCGCCCGGCCTGTGGGACATGCGCCTGTGTGAGCTATCGAACGCCAACGACGCCGAGGTGTTGCGGCGCTGGCGGCGGATTCAGCGCCTGTACCTCGCCGAGAGGCTCTGGCGCGTCCGCAGATACATGGCGCTCAGCGAGGAGTACAGGCCGTCGTACTGGCCGGACGGGGTAAGTTGGCTGTTAGAAAACGTCAGGGCCGACGACGTGAAGTCCGTCAGGCCCGAGGACGTGATGGAGCTCTACTGGGGGTTGCAGATTCTGATCGAGCGCGAGGCGGGCACGCTGCCCGCGTGGGAGGGGATTCGCATCGTGCGCGAGCAGGCATGAGGAGAGGCCGCGACGCATTATCGCGGCCTCTCGAAGATTTGACTTGAACGCGGTCGGCGTCGCCGCCGCTCAGAAGGCGGCGAGGACTTCGTCGGCGTGCTCGTCGACGTTGACCTTGTCGAAGATTTTGACGAGGCGGCCGTCCTCGTCGATGAGGAAGGTCTTGCGGTCGACGCCCATGTACTTCTTGCCCATCCAGTTCTTCTCGCCGTAGACGCCGTAGGCGTCCGCCGCCTCGTGCTCGGTGTCGGCGAGGAGCGTGAAGGGGAGTTGGTACTTCGAGGCGAACTCGCGGTGCGACGCCTCGTCGTCCGGAGAGACGCCCAAGACCTTGATGCCGCGCCGCTCGAACTCCGAGAAGCTGTCGCGTATCGAGCACGCCTCGCGCGTGCAGCCGGGCGTGTCGTCCTTCGGGTAGAAGTAGAGCACCACCTTCCGCCCGCGCAAGTCCGAAAGTTTGACCTCGTTGCCGTCCGCGTCCTTGACCGCGAAGTCCGGCGCAGGCTGACCCTCTTTGAGCATGAGTGCGTGACCTCCGAAAAGTTTTCGACTGCGTGTGACGGGTATTCTAATGGGCGCGGGCGTCGGTGCGGAAGGCGCGCAAGGGCTCGGGGACGAAGGTCGTGAAGCGGCGCGTCGTGGCGCGGCCGTCGGAGAAGGTCTGGTAGAGGACGAACTCGGGGAGTTGCAGGCAGGAGAGCGGGGAGTCCCAACTGTAGCCGGTGTCGATGCCGATGGCGTGGTGCGCGATGTAGATGCCGTGGCGGCCGATGCGACCGAGCAGGGGGAGGAGCGGCGTCGGCGTGTGGCCGAAGACGCAGGGCTTGCCGTGGTAGTGCTTGTAGAAGTCGGGGTCGCGCGACCACATCAGGACGCGCTCGCTCGTCTCGCTCGGGTGCTTGCCGCGCTCCAACCCGGCGTGGACGTAGAGGGCGTAGTCGTCCTCGTGGAAGAAGGGCATCGCGCGGAAGAACTCGACGTGCTCGGCCGGGAGCGACGCTTCGAGGCGCTCGCGCGCGTCGTCGAGGTTGAGGCGCAGCTCCTCCGTCAGGTCGCCGCCCGTGTACTGCTCGAAGGTCGAGTCGCCGCCGACGGCCGGGTGGAGCCAGAGCGGGTGGCCCTCGTCCATGAAGTCGAGGAGCATCTGCTCGTGGTTGCCGCGGAGGACGATGGCGCCGGCCGCGCGGAGGTCGATGGCGTCGGCGACCGCGCCGGGCACGTCCTCGCCGCGGTCGACGAGGTCGCCCAAGAGGACGAGCGAGTCGACGCCGAAGCGCAGCGGCAGCATCTCGACGAGTCGCCGAAGTTGCGCCCGCCGCCCGTGAACGTCGCCGATGACGAAGGTGCTCATGGAAGGAGCTTTCTGCAATCAGCGGCCGGCCGCCGGCCCGCGGCCTCCGCCGCGGCCGAGACCGCCGCACGAATTGTCAGCGCCAACGCCCTCGGACACCCACCGGGCTGAGTGCCGGACGCCGAAACGCCGACGGCTCCCTGCTTGCTACCCCCCTGCGCTCGTCGCGTCCTGCTTGGACTGTTCGAGCCGACGCATCAGCTCGTGGAATTGCGGGTCGTCGTGGAGCGAGGCCCAGTCGGGGTTGGCCTCGAACCACGGGCGGTTCTCGTTGCCGAGTCGGATGGCGCGTTCGAGCCACGCCAGAGCCTCTTCGCGCTCGCCCAAGACGGCGTGGGCGGTGGCGAGCCAGTAGGCCACGTCGTGGTCGGCGGACGCGGCCTCGCGCGCGCCGTCGGTCAGCTCGGCGCGCGCCGCTTCGCGTTCGCCGTTTTTGGCGAGGCCGATGGCGAGGAGCGGCCGTATGCCGTCCATGCGCGGGCTGCGTTCGAGCACCTCGCGCAGGAGCGCGACCGACTCGGCGGTGCGATTCGTGCGTTCGAGCGCGACGGCGCGGAAGGCTTTGACGAGCGGGTGATTCGGCTCGACGGCCGCGCCCATCTCAAGCTCCGCGAGCGCGTCCTCGAAGCGCTGCTGGTACATGAAGACGCGCGCGCGGTTGTAGCTGACGACGACGCGCTCGGCCGGGTTGATCTTCAGCATCCGGCCGAAGGCTTCGAGCGCCGCGTCGTACTCGCCCGACAGGCGGTGCAGGGTGCCTTTGACGAACTGCACGCCGACGTTGTTCGGCGCTTCCTCGCTCAAGATTTCGACCCACGAGCGCGCCTTCTGCCGCTCGCCGCGCGACAGGTAGATGAAGATCATGTGGAGGCGCGCTTCGAGCAGTTGCGGGTCGAGCGCGAGCGCGCGGTCGAAGGCGTCGGACGCGCGCGCGTAGTCGTCGGGCGAGCCGAAGCCTTTGATGACGCGGTTGGCGTATGCGCCGCCGAGGGCGCAGTGGGCGAGTGCGAAGTTCGGGTCGAGCTCGACGGCGCGGCCGAAGTGCTCGATGGCGGCGTCGGAGTCCTCGCGCGCGAGCGTGTGGTAGATGAAGCGGCCGTTGAGGTCGCGCCCGCGAAGGTACTCCTCGTAGGCGGCCGCCGAGGCGGTCGCGCGCGTCGTCTGCGGCGCGGACGAGGTTTCGGGCGGCGGCGTGGTCGTCTGCGGCGCGTCGCCCGGAGACTCGTCCGTCGCGGCGGGGGACGCGTCGTCTGACGAGGCGGCCGTCGAGGTCGACGAGGGCGTGGCCGGAGGGGGTTCGGACGCGGGCGCGTGCGGCGCGGCTTCGGCGTCGTCGCTCGGCGGGGGCAGGGGCTCGGGCGTCGGAAGCTCCGTGTGGAGGTCGGGCGCGGTGCGCTCCCGCTGCGCCGCTTCGAGCTGCCGCATCAACTCTTGGAAGCGCTGCTCGCCGCGCAGGGGCTCCCAGTTCGGGTCGGTCTCGAACCACGCGCGGTTCTCGTTGCCGAGACTGACGGCGCGCTCAAGCCATTCGAGCGCGGCGTCGCGCTCGCCGAGCAGGGCGTAGGCGGTGGCGAGCCAGTAGGCGATGTCGTGGTCGGCCTGCGCGGCCTCTCTGACGCGCTCGGTCAGCTCCGCGCGGCCCGCCTCCTTGTCGCCCTGCTTGATGAGGAACTGCGCGAGCAGGGGCCGGATGCCGTCCATCGCCGGGTGCTCGTCCAAGACTTCGCGCAGGAGGACGACGGCCGCCGACGCGTCGCCCTGACGGCCTTTGATGACGCCGCGGAAAGTTTTTATCAGCGGGTGATTCGGCTCGCGCGCCGCGCCGGCGTCCAACTCGCGCAGGGCCTCCTCGTAGCGACCTTGATACATCATCACGCGCGCGCGGTTGTAGCTGGCGACGACGCGGGCGGCCGGGTCTAGGCGCGCGAGACGCTCGTAGGAGCGCAGGGCGCGGTCGTACTCGCCGTCGAGGCGGTGGAGCGCGCCCTTGACGAAGTAGACGGCGGCCTCGTTCGGGGCCTTGCGCGTCAGGCGCGCGACCTCGGCCCGCGCCTTCTGCTTCTCGCCGCGCGAGAGGTAGATGAAGACCATCAACATGCGCGACTCGACCAGATTCGGGTCGAGTTCGAGCGCCTGCGTGAAGGCCTCCTCGGCGAGCTCGTAATCCTCGGGGCCGCCCAAGCCTTTCAAGACGCGGTTCGCGTAGCACGCGCCGAGCCCGGAGTAGGCGAGCGCGAAGGATTGGTCTAACTGGATGGCGCGCTGGAAGTGCTCGACGGCCTTGTCGCAGTCCTCGGGTTGGAGCGTGCGGAAGAGGAAGCGCCCGAAGAAGTCGCGACCGCGAAGGTACTCCTCGTAGGCGGTCGTCGAGCGCGTGGCCGGCGCGGGCGCGGGCGCGCGCTCGACCGAGGTGTGTTCGAGGTTGAGGCCGTCGACGATGCGGCGCGCGATGGTGTCTTGGAGCGTGATGATGTTCTCGGCCGAGGCGTCGATGCGGTCGCTCCAAACCAACTCGCCCGAGGCCACGTCGAGCAGCTGCGCGTTGACGCGCAGCTGGTCGCCCGCGCGCAAGAAACTAGCCGCCAGAACGCTCGTCACGCGCAACTCGCGCCCGGCCTCGACGGGGTCGATCTGCTGGCCCTGATACTTGACTATCTGCGACGACGGGCGGACGACGAGCGAGCGCAGGCGCGCCAGCTCTGTGATGACGGCGTCGGCGAGTGAGAACTCGTAGAAGCTCGCCTCGGGGTCGTTGGCCGTGTTGCGGAAGGGGAGGATGGCGATCGACTTCTGGCCGTCGGTCGCCGTCCCGTGCGGCGTGTCGTGGATGTCGCGCGGCGCGTGGGCGGCGGGCGAGTGCGGCGTGCCCGCCGCGGCCGAGGCGGGCGGGAGCGAGGTGGGCTGCGTCTCCGCGCCCGTCAGGCTGCGCAGCCAGCGTCGGAACGAGCGGCCGAAGCCGCGCGTCTGCTCCTGATGCCGCGGCGCGACGGTCGGCACGGCGTGCGTCATCGGGTCGGTCGTGTCGAGCCCCGCGCCGCCGAGCCCGGCCTGCTCGCGCATCACGGCGCGCAGGTCGTCGCGCAATTCTTCCATCCGCTGGTAGCGCCCGTCCGGGTTCTTCTGCAGCGCGCGGTCGATGATCTGCTGGAGGCGCGGCGGCGGGTTGTCCCCACGCATCGCGGCGACGGGCGCGGGCGTGTCGTGGAGGACGGCGTAGCGCACCTCGACCGAGGTCTTGCCGCGGAACGGCCACGTGCCGGCCAGCATCTCGTAGAGGAGGACGCCGGTCGAGAAGATGTCGGCCCGGTGGTCGACCGCCCCGCCCGTCGCCTGCTCGGGGGCGGCGTAGGTCGCCGTCCCGTAGGGGACGCCCATCTCCGTCAGGTGGATGTTCTCGGGGCTCGTGCGGTCGCGCCCCTCTTGGCCCTCGTCGAGGAGCTTGGCGAGGCCGAAGTCCAAGACCTTCGCCATGCCGGCGCCCGTCACCATGACGTTGCCGGCCTTGATGTCGCGGTGGATGATGCCGCGCGAGTGTGCGGCCGTGAGGGCGTCGGAGACCTGCGTGCCGATGGAGAGCGCGCTGGCGACCGAGAGCGGGCGGCCCGCGACCAGCTCGCGGACGTTCTGGCCCTCGATGAACTGCATGGCGATGAAGTGCAGCCCGTCGAGCTCGTGCAGCCCGTAGATGGTGCAGATGTTCGGGTGGTCTAGGGAGGAGGCGAGCCGCGCCTCGCGCTCGAAGCGGCGGAGGTTGGCCTCGCGCGCGGTCAGCTCGGGCGCGAGCACCTTGATGACGACCGTGCGGCCGAGCTTCTCGTCGACGGCCTTGTAAACCGTCCCCTGTCCGCCCGCGCCGAGCTTTTCCGTGATGCGGTAGTTGAGAAGCGTCTGGCCGATCATGAGGGGACTTGACGGATATGCGAAAAAGCCGCCGACGAGCTCGGGGGGCTAAAACTCGACCGTAAAGAATTGCGCGGGCGGAATTGTATTCCTCCGCCCGCGGAACTTCAATCGCAAATCAAAAACCTCTGTCGCGTCGTCGGGCCGGCGCACGGCCGGCCTCTAGTCGTGCACCGTTCAACCGCGCGGCGGGTCGCCCCACCCCGAGCCGACGTACTTGCCGTCCGCTACGATGCACGGGACGGTCGGGTCGCCGCCCGAGAACTCCAACATCTCCCTGCGCCGCGCGCGGTCGTTCTGCGCGTCGTACTCCGTCCACTCGACCCCGCTCCCGCGGTAGTGCTCGCGCGCCTGCTGGCAGTACGGGCACCCCGGCTTGATGTAGATCACGAGTCCCACGCCCGTCATCCTCCTCTGTTCCGTTTGCCGCACAGTTTATCACGACCGCACCTCGCGGGGTGAAGGCAAAAGGCGAAAGTGGGGGACGCCGCGCGCCCCGTCCTTTCACCTTTTTACTTTTCCCTTTTGCCTTCCTTATACTCCGTCCGCTGTGATGGAGAGCGACCTTCTAGACCCTTACGAGAGGCTCGTCGAGATCGAGGTGCTCGGCCGGCGCGTCGAGGTGCCCGAGAAGAACACTCTGCTGCGCTGCTTCCAGTTCCTCTCCATCGAAACCATCTCCTACGGCGACTTCTGCTGGAACGGCGACTGCACCAACTGCCAAGTCTGGTACCGCGACGCCGGCCAGAACGACTCTCAGGATCGCACCGCGCTCTCCTGCCGCTTTCAGGTGCGCGAGGGGCTGGTGGTGACGCGCGTCAGCCGCTTCGTCGAGCTCGAAGGCATCAACAAACATTCGGCCGCCGCCGCGGAGGGTGAGGATGAGTGACGCGAGCAGGGCGTCCGACTGGGACGAGCGCTACCGGCGCGGCGACTACGCCACGCGCGAGCCGCACCGGCTCCTCGTCCGCGCGGTCGAGGAGTTCGCGGGCGACCCGCTCGCGAAAGACGGCGCGCCGGGCGCGGAGGCGGACGCGCCGCGCGCTCTCGACGTCGCGTGCGGCGCGGGCCGCCACGCACTCTTTCTCGCCGGGCGCGGCTTCCGCGTGACGGCCGTCGACGCCTCGCGCGTCGGCGTCGGGCTGACGAGCGCGCGCGCCGCCGAGCTCGGTCTTGAGTTAGACGCGCGCGTCGCCGACCTCGAACGCGGGCGTTTCGAGATCGAGCCCGGCGCTTACGACCTCGTCTGCGACTTCTACTACCTTCAGCGCGACCTCTTCCCCGCGATGCGCGCGGGCGTCAGGCCGGGCGGACTCTTCGTCGCCGCGATTCACATGGAGGACGAGCGCCCCGAAGTCCGCCCGATGAATCCTGATTTTCTGCTCGCCGAAGGCGAGCTGCGCGCGTTGTTTCGGCGCTGGCAAATCCTGCATTACCATGAGACGGGCGGGCGCGACACGGACGCGGGCCGGCACGCGCGCCGCTCGGCCGAAATCATCGCGCGCCGCGCGAAGTGAGAGGGGGCATTACCTGATGGTCAAGATTCTCGGCGTGTCGGGCAGTATGCGCACGCAGTCGCGGAGCGTCCGCGCCTTGAGCCTCGCGCTCGACGCGGCCGCCGCGCAAGGGGCGGAGACGCGGCTGCTCGACCTCAACGCGCTCGATCTGCCGATGTACCGCCCCGACCGCAAGCCCGACACCGAAACGGTGCGCGCCGCCTCGGAGGCCGTGAACTGGGCCGACTGCTTCGTCCTCTCCTCGCCCGACTACCACGGCTCGATGTCGGGCGCGATGAAGAACTTCCTCGACTACTTCTGGACGGAGTTCGCCGGCAAGCTCTTCGGCTACCTCTGCGCGTCGCACGAGAAGGGCCTGACGGTGATGGATCAGATGCGGACGGCCGTGCGCCAGTGTTACGGGTGGAGTCTGCCCTACGGCGTCGCCGTCCACAGCGACGAGGACTTCGACGCGGAAGGGAACATCGCGGCGGGCGTCACGCGCCGCCTTCAGATGCTCGGACGCGACGTGGCCGTCTACGGCGCGGTCATCCGACAGCAGTACGAGCGCGACATCACGGGCGACGCCTCGGACACCTTCGCCGCGAGGTACAGGAAGAAGACCTCGGCTTAATGCACGACGTGATCATCATCGGCGCGGGCCCCGCCGGGTTGTCGGCCGCGCTGTGGTGCGACGAGCTGGGGCTCGACGCGCTCGTGCTCGAACGCTCCGGCGAGGTCGGCGGGCAACTGCTCCGCGTCTACAACCCGGTGAGGAATCACTTGGGCGTCGAGGCTTCGGACGGGCGCGAGCTGCGCGACCTGTTTCTGGCGCAGGCCGGCGAGCGCGAGTTCGACCTGTGGACGGAGGCCGACATCGAGAGCGTCGACTTGAAAGCCAAGCGCGTCGTCCTCAGGGGCGGCGAATCCTTGCAGTCGATTGCCGTCGTCATCGCGACGGGCGTCAGGCGCAGGCGTCTCGGCGTTCCGGGCGAGGCCGAGTTCGCGGGCCGCGGCGTGTTGGAGTCGGGCGTGCGCGACCGCGAGGAGGTCGCGGGGCGTGACGTGTGCGTCGTCGGCGGCGGCGACGCGGCGGCCGAGAACGCGCTCTCGCTCGCCGAAGTCTGCCCGACGGTCACGCTCGTCCACCGCGGGAAACGTTTGGGCGCGCGCGACGAATTCGTCGAGCGCATCAAGACGACGCACGCCGTCACGGTCTTTACGGAGTCGAGGCTCTTGCGAATCATCGGCGGCGAGCGCGTCGAGGCCGTCGAGGTCGTGCGCGAGGGCGCGATAAAGCCCTTCCAGATGGCCGTCGGCGGGGTGCTCATACGCGTCGGCGTCGAGCCGAACACGGAGCTTTTCCGCGGGCAGCTTCACACGGAGGAGCGCGGCTACGTCGTCACGACCGGCGAGCACGAGACGAGCGTCGCGAACGTCTTCGCCGTCGGCGACGTGTCGAGCCCCGAGGCGCCGACCGTCAGCGGCGCGGTCGGCGCGGGCGCGACCGCCGCCAAAATCATCGCCTCGCGCCTCACGCGCGGTCGCACCTGAGAGCCCCTAACAGGAGGAGGACTGACACGAATGAGACCCGCGCGCCTCGTCAGACAATCTCTCATCATCAGACGGGCTCTCGTCGTCGCCTGCGCGCTCGCCTTCGTCGCCGCCGCCGCGCGGGACGCGGGCGCGGCGGCGCAGAGTAAGATCAAGTTCTGGGACGCGCAGCGGAAAGGGGCGAACTACCACAACAGCGTCAACTCGCGCGAGTGGTGGCGCGCGGCGAAGGAGGCGGGCATCGAGGTCGTCCGCCTCTTCCCGAACAACTGGCCGACGAAGCGCCGCGACTTCCTGCTCGGCGACGCCGACCGCTACGAGCGCCTCGACGAAGACGACCTGCGCGCGCTCAAGGCGGCGCTCGACGACGCGCACGCGCACGGGATAAAGGTCGTCGTGACGACCGTCTCTCTGCCCGGCTCGCGCTGGCGTCAGCACAACGACGGGAAGGACGACTTGCGCGTCTGGCGCGAGGCGCGCTACCACGACGAGGCGGCGCGCTTCTGGCACGACTTGGCCGCGCGCCTCAAAGACCACCCGGCCGTCGTCGGCTACAACATCCTGAACGAGCCGCACCCCGAGCGCGCCACGCGCTTCGACGACTTCTGGACGGAGGACTTCGCCGAGTGGTACGCGAAAGTCGAGAACACGCCGGCCGACCTCAACCTCCTCTACGCGAAGGTCGTCGCCGCCATCCGGCGCGCCGACCGGCAGACGCCCGTCGTCCTCGACAGCGGACTCTACGCGACGCCGTGGGCCTTCAAGTATCTGAAGCCGGTGCGCGACGAGCGCATCATCTACTCGTTCCACATGGCCGAGCCGTGGGCCTACACGACGCGGCGCATCAACCGCGGGCGCTTCAGCTACCCGGGCGTCGTCACCGTCGGCGACGGCGAGCGCGTGGCCGACGAGCGGCGGTGGGACGCGGCCGAGCTCGAACGCTTCCTCGCGCCCATCACCGAGTGGCAGCAACGCCATGAGATTCCGACGCGGCGAATCTTCGTCGGCGAGTTCGGCTCAAGCCGCGGCGTCGCGGGCGCGGACAAGTACCTCGCAGACCTCACAGACATCTTCGACCGGCGCGGCTGGCACTGGGCCTTCTACCAGTTCCGCGCCGACGGCGATTGGACGGAGCGCGACTACGAGTACGGGCCGAAGCCCCTGCCGGCGGGCTACTGGGAGGCGGCCGGGCGCGGCGAGCGTCCGCAGGACAAGCTCACGCGCGGCCCGAACCCCGTCTGGGACGTGCTGCGCAGAGCACTCGCGCGCCGCGGCCCGCCGGGCTGAAGGCCGCGCGGTTTGCGTTCCGGCGCGGACGCTGATAGCTTCTCTCTCGTTCACACAGGAAAGTTTATGGGCGCGTTCGAGAGGGAGGAGTCCGGCGCGGTGCGCCGAAGCGGCGGCGAGGCGGCCTACACGGAGGCGCACGTCGCGGCCTACCCCGTCGAGTACATCGCCGGCATCGACCTCTACAACGCGCGCGAGTTCCACGCCGCCCACGACGCGTGGGAGGAGCGCTGGGTAGACCGCGCCGGGCCGCGCGAAAAACTCTTCCTTCAGGCCATGATTCAGTCGGCCGTCGTCTTTCATCACTTGGAGATCGGGCGGCCCGGCGCGGCGCGGCGGATGTACCAGCTGGCGTCGGAGAAGTTCGACCGCCTCGGCGAGCGGCGCTTCATGTCGCTCGACGTGGAGGACTACCGCCGCCAACTGCGCGCCGCGCTCGCGTGGCTGATCGAGGCCGAAGACCCGCGCGCCGCGGTCGCGCCCGAGTTCGAGCCGCCCGTCATCAGACTTCTGCCCGAGGTGACGGAGTTCGACTGAGCGGGCGTCGGATGCCGGACGCCGCCGCGACGTGAGATGACCTTAGCCAAGTACATCAGGCCGGTGTGCCTCTCTGCCGTCACCCTCGCCCTGTGTTTGAATCATCCGACGCTCGCGCAGACGGCCGACCCGGCCGCGCGTAAAATCGACGAGTTCGGCGACGCCCTGCCGACCGACGCGGCGGCGCGCCTCGACAATCTCGCGGTCGCGCTGCAAGGCGAGCCGAACGCACGCGGCTTCCTAATCGCCTACCGCTCGCACCGCGACCTCCCCGGCCTCAGCGGCAGGCGCGTCAACTGGATGCGCAATTACCTGATTCACAACCGGGGGGTTGACGCCGGCCGCGTCGTCGCCGTCGACGGGGGCGGCGCGTCGTGCCTCTGGCACGAGTTCTGGATCGTCCCGCCCGGAGCCGCGCCGAAGCCGAGGGGCGACGCATATCCCAGAGAGTCCGGCGACGCCGACCTCGCGCAAAAGTACGACGCCTATTATTTCAGCATCCCCGAAGACGATCTGGTCTCTTTCAGCGCCGAGTATGAGAACGGGCTTGAGGGCTTCGCGGGCGAGCTGCGCAGGCGGCCGCGGGCGCTGGCTTACGTCATCGTCTACGAGGAGCGCCGGGTGGAGACTTGGGAGGAAGAGGGCGAGGGCGGGAGGAAGAGGACGCGGCGGCGGGTGATTGTCGACCCGCGCGGGACGGCCCGGCGGGAGTTGGGCGACATCAGGGCCGGGCTGGTGAAGAATTATGGCATTGCGGCGCGGAGAGTAAAATTAGTGAGCGGCGGCTACCGCAAATGGCGTGAGGTGGAGCTGTGGGTCGTGCCGGGCGGGGCGCGCCCGCCCGTGCCGACGCCTAACGTCTACCCGCCCCGAAGCGGGAACCGCTGAGACGCGAGTCAGACCGAGGAGACGCTTGCGATGGAAGTGCTTGAGAACTTGGGCGGGTGGCGCGAACGCTACGCGCGCTGGAAGCTGACGAACGAACTCCGCGACGACGAGGTCGGGCCTCACTACCCGTGGGTCGAGAACCGCCACGCGCCCTTCACGCCCGCGCGCCGCGCGCTCCCGATGCTCCGTCTCGCCCTGCTCACTTCGGCCGGCGCCTACATCGACGGCTCGCGCCCCTTCGACACGACGATTGCCGGCGGCGACACGACCTTCCGCGAGATTCCCATCGAGGTCACGGCCGAGGATTTGCAGTTCGCCGCGCGCGGCTACGACCCGAAGGCCGTGCGCGAGGACATGAACTCGCAGGTGCCGGTCGAGCGCCTGCGCGAGTTCGAGGGCAACGGCATCATCGGCCAGCTCAACCCCGTCTTCTGGAGCCTCTGCGGCTTCATCCCCTCGGCCGGGCGCTTCGTCGAGACGACCGTGCCGCAGCTCGTCGAGCGCGTCACGCGCTACGACGTGCGCGCCGCCCTCCTCGTCCCGGCGTCGAGCCTCTGCCATCAGACGATGTCGCTCGCCGCGCGCGGCCTTGAGGCGGCGGGCGTGCCGACGATGATGCTCGCCGTCGAGCGCGAGACGCCGGAGCGCGTGAAGGCCCCGCGCGTCGGCTACTACGACGGCGAGTTGGGCTGCGTCGCGGGCCGCCCCGCGTGGCCGCAGCACCAGCGCCGCATTCTCGACGAGGCCCTGCGCCTCATCGAGCCGACCGACCAAGTCGGCGTCCGCAAGCTCGTCGTCGGACTCGGCACCGAGGTCGAGATGGCGCGCGGCGAGCGTTGAGAGAAAGTGAAAAGTGAAAAGTAAATAGTGAATGGTGAATAGAAAAGACGGGTAGCCCCGCCCGAGTGTCAGAACTCGGGCGGGGCTTTCACGCTCAATCACGATTCTCTATTTACGATTAACTGTTCACTGCCGACTGCTCAGGCGGGCGAGCGTCTCCTCGACCTGCTCGAAGTCGAAGGGCTTGCCGATGACGGCGTCGGCCGGCGGGTGCTCGTCCGGCGCGTCGTGCGACAAGTCCTTGCCGTAGCCCGTCACGATGCAGACGCGCGTCGCGGGCCAGCGCCGCCTCACCTCGCGCGCGAACTCCCAACCGTCCATCCCCGGCATCGACAGATCCGTGAAGACGAAGTCGGCCGGCGCCTCTTCGAGCGCCGCGAGCGCCTCGCGCCCGCCCGCCGCGCTCGCGACCTCGTGGCCGAGCGCCTCGACCATGTCGGCCAGAGTCTCGCGCACGAACTGCTCGTCGTCGACGACGAGCACGCGCAGGGCCTCGCGCCCGCGCG
>DASQDT010000253.1:0-14215 GCA_035634035.1 Pyrinomonadaceae bacterium
GCGCGTGGCCCGCACGACTGACAGGGGGACTGCGTCGTCGTTCGTCCCGACGAAGATGGCGATCGGGATCTTGCGCTTGGCGAGCGGGATGAGCGTGTGCCCGTCTTTATTGAGGGCGCCTGCGTGGACGGCCGCCGCCGCGAAGTACTCGGACTCCAGCAGCGACAGGTAGAGCGCCTGCCCCGCCCCGGCCGAGTGGCCGAACAGGTAGACGCGGCGCGGGTTTATCGGGTACTTGGCCCGGAGCGCGTTGACCAGCTCGTGGATGTAGTCGGGGCCGTCTTCCGGAACCCTCCACCCGCGCGAGTCCGAGGCGTCCGGCCCGACGACGATGAACTTCTCCTTCCCGGCCAGATCCTTCCACTTCTCGACGAGCGACAGGCCGTTGCGCCCCGACCCGTGGAGCAGCACGACGAGCGGGGCGGGCGACTCGGGCGCGAGCTTCTCCGGCACGAACAGGTAGTAGGCCCGCTTCTTCCCCTCCGAAGTTATCAACTCCTTCGTGATTCCGTCGGCCGCGGACGCGGGCGCGGCGAGGGCTGTGAGGAGAGTGAAAAGAAGCGCGGCGTAAAATTTCATAAGCCGACTCATTCAAAGCCACCTCATTCGGGCCTTCAACGCTGACGGGGCCGTCTAGCGCCCGGCGTCGACGGCGAATCTCTCACGTGATCGCGCCGCCGTCGACGATGACGACCTCGCCGCTCATGAAGCTGTTGCGGTCGCTGACCATGAAGGCGGCGAACTCGGCGAGTTCCTCGGGACGGCCTTTGCGCCCGCTCGCGGCCCAGAAGTCGTGCATGGCGAGCAGTCGCTCGGGGAGGGCCTCGGCCAGCTCGGTCTCGAAGATGCCGGCGGCGATGGCGTTGACGCGCACGCCGAAGGTGGCGGCCTCGCGCGAGAGACATTTCGTGAAGCCGATCATGGCGGCCTTCGACGTGGCGTAGTGGACTGCGGTCGGCAGGGCGCGCAGAGCGCCGATGGAGGTGATGTTGAGGATGGAGCCTTTGCGCTGGCGGAGCATCTGCTTGTAGACGGGCTTGGTGACGGCGAAGAGGCTGTTGACGTTCGTGTCGATGATCTCGTCCCACGCGCGGTCGGTCGTGGTCGCGAAGTTGTCGCCGCGGTTGATGGCGGCGTTGTTGACGAGGATGTCCAAGCCCCCCCAGCGTTCGACCAGCTCGCGCGTCATGCGCTTGAGGCCGAGGCGGTCGGTGATGGAGATTTTGTACGAGAGGGCGCGCCGGCCGTGCGCCTCAATCTTGCGGACGGTCTCGGCGGCGAGGTCGTCGCGCGTGTTGTAGTTGAAGGCCACGTCGGCTCCCTCGCGCGCGAAGACTTCGCACAGGGCGGCGCCGATGCCGCGCGAGCCGCCCGTGACGAACGCACGCTTCCCTTCGAGCAGAAGACTCAAAATGCGGTCTCTCCTTAAAAGGCCCGCTCGCGGCCGGAGTCGGCGGGCGGGCCTGCCTGTGTGTGCAGAGCTTCGCGGGGGATTAAACGACGAACGGCGTGCGCGCGTCAACCGAGTGGCGCGTCGCACTCGGCCGCGCGCCGACGCCTTCACGCCGGGCCTCGGCCCTCACGCCGAACGGGGTTCGGGCTGTATCTCTTCCTCTGTGGGGGCGGGGATGAGCGCGGCTATCTCTTCGACGATGCGGCGCGTCGAGTCGGGGACGGAGAGCCCGTCGGCGGCCGCGCGCAGGGAGGCGTAGTAGCGCGAGTCTTCCAGCATACGACGCAGCACGGGCACGATGTCCGCGGGGCGACGGAGCAGGACGCCCGCGCCGCGCTTCTCGATGAGCGCGGCCGCGCCCGACTCCTGCGGCATCGGGGGCGTCGTCGCGTCGGCGATGACGGGCAGGCGGCAGGCGAACGCCTCGAAGGTGGTGAGTCCGCCGAGCTTCGAGACCATGACGTTGGCGGCCTGCATGAGTTGTTCGACCTGCTCGGAGTAGCCGATGACCTTGACGGGGAACTTCGCGGCGAGCGCCAGCGCCTCGGCCTCCGCGCGCAACTCGTCGTTACGCCCGGCGAGGAAGATGGCCTGCACGTCCAGCTCGCCGCGGACGAGCTCGCGGAAGATTTCGGGGATGTTCCCGCCGCCGACCCACCCGGCGTTGACGAAGACGGTGAACTTCTGCGGGTCGAGCCCGAGCGCCGAGCGCGCGGCCTGCGCGGCCCGGTCGTCCGGCATCTCGAACTTCGGGTGCACGGGCATCCCCGAGATTTTTATGCGCGCGGGCGAGACGCCGTAATCGATCAACTGCTGGCGCGCCTCCTCGCTCGCGACGAGGTAGAGCGTCACGTCGTCGCAGGCCCAGCCCTTCCAGAAGCCGTAGCAGGGGTCTGTGACGACGGTGACGAGCGGGATTTTGTCGGCGAGTTTGAGCTCTTTGAGCAGGCGCGCGATGGCGTGCTGCGTCAGGGGGTGGACGCTGACGACGACGTGCGGGCACCAGCGGTCGAAGATTTCGCGCGTGTAGCCGATGGTGCGGCGGTAGAAGAAGTCGCGCGTCTCGGGGCGGAAGCGGTTGACGAACCAGTAGAGGTACTTCATCCACTGCTGGCGGTTGCGCAGCATCCAGTTGTAGAAGCGCACCATCTTCGCGGTCAGCTGGTGCGAGTCCTCGATGGAGCGCACCACCCGGACGGCGTAAGAGTCGCCCTTAAAAAACTTCTGCACCCCGGCGACAATCGCCGCCGCCGCCGAGCGGTGGCCGCCACCCGTGTCCGACGAGATGATGAGAATTTTCGGGACGCCCGTCCGGGCCGTCTGGTTGCTTACCGGGAGCGCCATCGCCGTCACCACCTCACTCGGACGTGTCGGCCTTACCGCCTCGCCGCGGCCCGTCCGCCCTCCGCCCTTCTTCCTTCGGCGCAACAGCCGACACCTTCCCGGCCACAGCCGGCAGTCTCCGCCATCCACCATCAGCCTCTTGCCGGAAATCAGCAGAGTGAAGTAGGAGAAGGAGATTGAAAAGACGAAGAGGGCGGTGTCGTAGTTCTGCACTTCGCGCCCCTGCCACACCAGCAAGGAACAGGCGTAGCGGATGAGCGAGATGAACGTGAACGCGATGATCGAGACGAAGGTCACCGGGAGCAGGTAGTGGCGCTTCGTAAAGTTGCTGGCGCGGGCGAGCAGCAGGCCGAGCAGGCCGGCTGCCCCGGCCGCGAGCACCACGACGCTCGACTCGTCCGGCGACGGGATGCGGATGAGGGCCGTGAGCACCATCCAACTCAGCCCGCAGACGGCCACCGCGATAAAGATGCACATCGAAATCCGCCTGATGCCGATGGCCTCGCGGTTCCCGCGCTTGTACTCCGCGCTCAATAGCATCAGCGCGAAGATGATGACGGCCGCGCCGATGTAGATGCTGATACTGGCGAGTAAGAACTGCTTCGCCCCGTAGGAGGCCGAATCAACTTTCACGGGCCGGCCGGCGACGAGCGCCGCCGTCTCCGCCATCAGCAGCGCGCCCGCAAGGCAACACGCCATGGCGACGATCAGGGAGGCTATTAAAGGCGGACGGTAATTGACGTTGTCCGGCCGGCGGCCCCGCGCCCGCTCCTGCGACGGGACGAGCGACAGGACAATCGCGAAGACCGTGATGCTTACGCCCGTCAGCGCGAACAAGAAGCTGGAGTACTGTTCCGCGAGCTTGCCATAATCGAACTGAAACGACTCGTACATTTTTACCGCCGCGACGCCCATTAAAGCAGGGAGGGCGATAACCCTTTAGGCCTTGAGCACTACATCTTCCTTACGCTCGACGAGGCGCGCCTGTTCCCGGCTCGCCTTCTTCATCTCGCGTTCCAGACGCTTGATCTGGATGAGGTGCCGCGGGTTGAAGGGGAGCGACGGGTAGTAGCTGTTCGACTCGTGCGTGCAGAAGCAGCCGTCGGCCGCCTCCTTGCGGCGGGCCTTCATCGCCTCCGAGCGCCAGAGCGATTGGAAGTTCCAGTCGTGCTCGCGCAAATTCCCGACCGGCGTCTTGTTCTCGCACGAGGAGACCGTGCCCTCGTCGTAGATGACCGCGCCGGCCGTCCCGGCGTAGCACTTCATCTGCGCCTTCTGCTCGCGCTGCGTGCGGTCGATGAGGCCGTGCATGTAGATGTCGATGGCGGCCTTGAAGAAGCCGGCCTCGCCGCCGTAGTTGTTCTTGATGGCGGCGTGGCGCGAGTCGTCGTCGATCATCTTCGCCAAGCGGGCGTAGCGCGCGTGGTCGATGTCGAGCTCCTTCGGGTCGGCCGACGGCGGGCGGATGTAGTTGAAGTTGACCTTGTCGGGCCGCAGGTCGTACTTCAGGAAGTCGTACCACTCGAAGATGGTCTCCTGATTCGAGTTCATGAAGCAGGTGCAGGTCTGGATGTCGAGGCGCGGGCGCTCGCGCTTGATGGCCTGAAGCTGGCGGGCCGTGTCAATCGCGATGTCCCACGAGCCGGGCTTCTGGCGAATCTTCTCGTGCTGCTCCTTGAGCCCGTCGAGCCCGAGCGCGACCGTGACGTTCAAGTCCGGGCACTCGTCGAGGATGCGCGTCACGTCCGGCATGATGCGCTTCTGAATCTGCCCGTTCGACATCAGGTAGACCGACTCAAGGCGGTTGTTCTTGTAGAAGGCGCGGACGATCTCGGGGAGGTCTTTGCGCGTGAACGGCTCGCCGCCCGCGAGGATGAGGACGCCGAGGTTGCCGCCCAAAGTCTCGGAGATGCGCTCGACCTCGTGCGTCTTCATCTGGAGCTTCTTGCGCGGGCGGTCGTCTAACTCGTCCGTGAAGAAGCAGTGCGTGCAGCGCATATCGCAGACGCTCGTCACCAAGATGTTCAGCAGCACGGGCGCGAACGGCTGGCCGACGGCGAGCTTCGCGTACCGCTTCAGGAGTTCTCTGGTCGTGTAGTCCATTAACGAATTATTCCCGCGCGCTCTGGCGCGCTCATCACTGCAAACTTCGCCGCGGGGCGAACAGCTACAGATAAGCCATTTCCGCGAGGGTGTCAACGCCCGGCCGGCGACGCCCCGCAAACCCTTCCCCGGCAGAGTTTTGATGCGCGTCGCGATTCGGGCGTGCGCGCCGAACAGGCGCTCGGCGCGGGCGCATTGTAAAAGTTTTGTATGAGGGCCGGGCGGGGCCGAAAAGAGGGGCGGGCGGGACGTGGGAATCCCGCCCGCGTCGTGTGGGGGTTTGGAGTAGCGGAGGGGTAGACGGGGTTTTGATTTCGCGCGCCGGTCGTTTAGCGCGGCGCCGAAACGTCTCTGCGGCCGGAGAAGGCCCACTTGAAAGTCGAGCATTCTGCTCTCGGGCCCGTGCCCTGACGAAGACAAGGCGGCCGGCGGAGACCCGCACGGGGCGTTCACGAAAGCGCTGCTCGACGCGTGGGCCTCGGGCAACTTCTCCGACTACGAAACTTTCCGCGCGGCCATCGAGGCCCAACTCCCGCCGGGCCTCCGCCTGTCGCAGCGCCCGGTGCTCGCCGCCGCCGGGACTCGCACCGAGGAGTTCCGCGCGCAGCGCCCGTTCACCATCTGGGCCGCGCGTCTAGCTCGCGCCCTGACGGTCGTCGCGGTGGTTGATGCCGAGGGCGCGCATACGCCGGTAGAGGTGCGAGCGATCCATGCCGAGGAGTTCGGCGGCGCGCGTGACGTTGCCTTCGGCCTCGGTGAGCTTGGCGCGGATGAAGTCGCGCTGGTGGGCCTCGCTCGCGTCGCGGAAGGTCGCGTAGCGCGGCGAGGCGGCGGGCGGCTCCTCGCCGCCGAGCGCGGGCAGGTCTTGCGCCGTCACCTTCGCGTGCGGGTGCATGATGACGACGCGCTCGACCGTGTTGCGCAGCTCCCTCACGTTGCCCGGCCAGCCGTAGGCGCTCAGGGCGTCGAGCGCGTCCGGCTCGAAACGCTTGGGACGCTTCTTGTAGGCGGTCGAGAATTTCCGGTTGAAGTGTTCGACGAGGAGCGGCACGTCCTCGGCGCGCTCGCGCAGGGGGGGAAGCTCGAACGGGATGACGTTCAATCGGTAGAGCAAATCCGCGCGGAAGTTGCCGCGCTCGATCTCGACTTCGAGCCGCTTGTTCGTCGCCGCGATGACGCGCACGTCCACGCGCATCGGCGTCGCGCCCCCCACCGGCTCGAACCTCTGTTCTTCGAGCACGCGCAGGACTTTGGCCTGCACGCGCGCGCTCATGTCGCCGACCTCGTCCAAGAAGAGCGTCGCGCCGTCGGCCATCTCGAACTTGCCGCGCTTGGCCGCGGTCGCGCCCGTGAACGCGCCCTTCGCGTGGCCGAACAGCTCCGACTCGATCAGCTCCTCGGGGATGGCGGCGCAGTTGATCTCGACGAAGGGCGCGGCCCGCCGGCGCGACTGCGCGTGGATGGCGCGCGCGACGAGCTCCTTGCCCGTCCCCGACTCGCCGTAGATGAGGACGCGGCCGTCCGTGGGCGCGACCATCTCTATCTGTTTTCTGAGCGCGCGCATCGCGACCGACTCGCCGACCATCACGTACTCTTCGCGCAGGTCGCCCGTGAGCGCCGCGTTGACGCGCTCAAGCTCGCGCTGACGGAGCGCGTTGCGGACGGTCAGCACCGTCTTCTCGATGGAGAGCGGTTTTTCGATGAAGTCGAACGCGCCGAGCTTCGTCGCGCGCACGGCCGTCTCGATGTTGCCGTGGCCCGAGATCATCACGACGGCCGCGTCCGTGCCGGCCTCGCGCATGCGCGAGAGGGTTTCGAGCCCGTCGATGCCGGGCAGCCACACGTCGAGGAGCACGCAGCCGTAGGCGCGGCGCTCGACCGCCTTCAGACACTCCTCGCCCGAGCCGACGGCGTCGGCCGCCAGCCCCTCGTCTTCGAGCACGCCGCGCAAGGTCTCGCGGATGCCACGCTCGTCGTCAACGATGAGGACGTGGTCTGACATCTCTCAGGCGCGCGTCTCCTCCGCCACCGGCAGCTCAATCGTGAGGCGCGCGCCGCGCGGGTGGTTGTGCTCGGCGCGGATGCGCCCGCCGTGCTCGCCGAGAATGCGCTGGACGATGGCGAGCCCCAGCCCCGTGCCGCGCCCGCGCGTCGAGAAGTAGGGTTGAAAGAGGCGCGGGAAGTCCTCGCGCGCGATGCCGTGCCCGTTGTCGGCCACCTCCGCGAGCAGCAGCCCGCGCGCCGGGTCGTGCGCGGTGGCGACGGTGATCCTTCGCTCGCCCTCCTCGTCGGCCAGAGCCTCGGCGGCGTTGTCAATCAGGTTGACGAAGACGCGGCGCATCTGCTCGGGGTCGAGCATGGCGGGCGGGAGCGAGGGCGCGAGCAGAACGTCGACGCGCACGCCGTCGAGTCGGTCTTCGTAGAGCGCGAGGGCTTGGCTGATGACCTCGTTGAGGTCGCCCGAGACGGTCTTCGCGTGCGGCAGGCGCGCGAAGCGCGTGAACTCGTCGACCATGCCTTTGAGGCCGGCGACTTCGCGCGTGATGGTCGCCGTGCACTCCTCGACGACGCGGGCGACGCGCTCGCGCTCCGTGCCGTTCGCGCCGCCGTTGTCGGCGGAGAGCCGTCGGAAGTTGCGCGCGATGCGCTCGGCCGAGAGCTGAATCGGCGTCAAGGGGTTCTTGATCTCGTGCGCCATGCGGCGCGCGACCTCGCTCCACGCGGCCGCGCGCTGCGCCGCGAGCAGGTCGGTCAAGTCCTCCATCACCAGCACGACGCCGCGCCGCACGCCCGGCGCGCCCTGCCCGAGCGCCGTCGCCGTCAGCGCGACGGGGATGGCCGTCCCGCCCCCGTCGGCGCCCCCGTTGCCGCCGTTCGCGATTGCCGATGCGCCGCGGCCGAGCTCGGTCTGCTCGGTGGCCCGCCCGCGCAGGCGCGCGCGCCAGAGGACGCGGCCCAGAGCGGCGTAGTCCTCTTCGCTGACGGCCTGAATCAGAAACGCGCCGGGCGCGGGCGCTTCCGCGAGCCGCAGCATCTGGAGCGCGGCGGCGTTGATGGTCGTCACGCGGTTCTCTTCGTCGAGCGAGACGACGCCGGTCGAGAGCGACTCCAAGACGGTCTCGATGTAGTCGCGCCGCTCTTCGAGGGCGATGTTCTTGTCGCGCAGCTCGGCCGAGGAGACCTCGATGCGTCGGCGGTTCTCGGCGAGCTGCGCCGTCATCTCGTTGAAGGAGGCGGCGAGGACGGCCAGCTCGTCGTCGGCGATGGTCGTCACGCGCGTGTCCAAGTCTCCGCCCGCGACGCGCTTCGACGCCTCGGCCAGCGCGCGGACGGGCGCGCCGATGCCGCGCGCCAGATGAATCGCGCTCCACGTCGCGACGAACAGCAGGATGAGCGTCATCAGGCCGATGGTCGAGAGGCCGAGCATCCTGACCTTTCGCTGACGGCGGCGCAGCTCCTCGAAGCTCTCCGCGCCCGAGACTATCTTTTCGAGGCGCGCGTCCGCGCCGCCGTCCGCGACGGCGTAGAAGGCGCGCCCGTCGGCGAGCGGGACGGCCGCGACGTTCAAGCCTTCCGACGTTTCGACGAGCGTCGCGCTCGTAATCGCGCCCGCGCGTCGGCGCACGCGCGCCACGTCAATCGCGGCGTCGAGGTCTTTGGTGCGTTTGAAGTCCGCGCCCGCGCCGAAGCGCGTCCCTTCCGAGCCCTCGCGCGTGTCGAGCGCGACGGCCGCGAAGCCGCCGCCTTCGAGCAGGGCTTCGAGCTTGCGCGCTTCGGCTTCGGCGACGGGCGGCTCGGCGTCGGCCGCCGCGCCGGTGGGGCGGCTCGCGTCCGGCTGTCCGGGCGTGACGGACGGTTCGAGCGTGAGCGCGGCGAGGCGGGCCGCTTCGAGCAGTTGGCGGGCGCGCTGCGCGGCGTCCTCGTCGCGCGCCTCGCGCGCCTCGCGCACCACGTCCTCGGGGATGCGCCCGAACCACTTCTCGATCGTGCGGTTGAAGAAGAGGAACGAGAAGACGGCCATCGCCGTGATGGGGAGCAGGCTGACGGCGATGAAGTAGACGACGAGGCGCGTCTTTATATTCGACCCGAGCTGTCGCTCGCGGCGCTCGCGCCGGAGCTTGAGGAGGTTGCGTATGAAGATGAAGGTGAAGACGAAGAAGGCGACGAAGTTGAGCGACGAGAGCGCGTAGATGAGCAGGGTGTCGGAGGCCGTGTCGGGCGTGAAAATCTCCCACAGCCCGAAGACCTGAAGGACGACGAGGACGGCCAGAAGGATGAGGACGAGCCCGCCGAGCAGCCACGCGCCCGAGCGTCGGCGCGCGGCCCGCGCCTCGTCGGCCCGCACCTCGTCGTCGCGCTCCCCGTCTCCGAGAGGTTTCGGCGTCTCCTCGCTCATCGCTTCGCGGCGCGAGTTTAGCACGCGCGCCGCCGCCCGCCGAAAGCCGCGCCGGGTCGCGTCGCCTTACCGCGCGACTTCGGGTTATAGTTGGCGCGCAAACCCACCGAGACGCGGAGGCGACGAAGAAGCGACGAAGATGGAGACTCCCCCGCCCGAGACGCACGCGCGCTCGCCCGTCATCGCGCTCGTCTTCAACCGCGCGGGCCGCCTGCGGGGCGGCTGGCGCTTCCTCGTCTTCGTCTGCGCCTTCGTCCTCGTCTCGGCCGGCGGCTTTAAAATCTACTCGACCGTCGTCCGCTTCGCGCCCGAGTTGCGCGAACTCACACGCGGCCGCGCGGGCTTCGTCACGCCGTCTCTCATCAGCCTCCTCGCGGCGACGCTCGTCGGGTGGGCATCCTTGCGCGCGCTCGAAGATTTGCCGACGCGCGCGCTCGGCTGGGCCTTCCACCCGCGCTGGCCGCGCGACCTTTTAATCGGCGCGCTCGTCGGCGGGGCGTCTTTGTGCGCGGCGCTCCTGCCGGGGGTGCTGGCGGGCGGCACGCGCTTCTTCCCTTCCGGCGAGCCGGCCGCGGCGATTGCCGACACGCTCGCGGTCTCGGCGCTCATCTTCCTGCTCGGCGCGGCCGGCGAGGAGGCGCTCTTCCGCGGCTACCCCTTGCAGACGCTCCTGCGCTCGTGGCCCGCTTGGCTCGCGCTCGTGCCGACGGCCGTCCTCTTCGCCGCCGTCCACCTCGACAACCCGAACGTCGTCCGCGGCTTCACCTTCCTCAACACCGTGCTCGCGGGCGTGTGGCTCGCGGTCGCCTACCTCCGGACGCGCAGCCTCTGGTTCCCGCTCGGCGTCCACTTCGGCTGGAACTGGACGATGGGCGCGCTGTTGGGCGTCCCCGTCAGCGGCATCACGCAACTGACGCCCGCGCCCGTCCTGCGCGCCGTCGACACCGGCCCCGCGTGGCTCACCGGCGGCCACTACGGCGTCGAGGGCGGCGTGGCCTGCACGCTCGCGCTTCTCCTCTCGACGCTCTTCATCTGGCGCACGCGCCTCGTCGCCGCAGACCCCGAACTCGCCCGACTCGTGACGCGCGAGAACCCTTCTGCCGGCGCGGACGTCGCGGCGGGCGAGGCTGGAAATAAAGATTGACAGCCGCGCGCGGAATGGATTATTAGGAACGTCCCCGAAAGTCGGAAAACCCCTCGCCCCGTTTCACCCTTGCAGGTCTCAAAAAGGAGTCTGTTCAGAATGAGAAGGTCTTTCGTCTTCTTCTTCGCCGCGCTGGTCTCCGCGCTGGCGCTCACCCTTTCCTCCTTCACGACGCGGACGGTCAGCTCGGCCGACATCCACGAGAAGTGCATCGACTGTCAGGTGCGCGCCGGGCGGCAGTACGACCAGTGCACGCAGCAGCACCCGGACGACGCCGCGTTCTGCGGCGACAAGTTTAACGAGGACATCGTCCACTGCTACCGCCACTGGTGCGAGCAGTGACGCACAGACGCGAAGCACCCTAAACACGACGCGCGGGCGCTTTCGTCTCTCACCCGAGGGGCGACGAAAGCGCCCGCGCTCACTTGGCTCACTCAGCCGCCTGCCGTCCCTCAAATCTTCTCGCGCGCGTCCCACTCGCCGCGCAGCAACCCGTAGACGACGACGTCAGAGAAAGCGTCGCCGACGCGCTCGGCCTGTCTCAGCAGGCCCTCCTGCTTGAAGCCGAGACGCTCGGCCACGGCGCGGCTCTTCAGGTTACCGCTGTTGCAGCGCAGCTCGACGCGGTTGAGTCCGAGCTTGTCGAACGCGTGCTCGATGAAGAGGCGGCAGACTCTCGTGACGAGGCCGCGCCCCTCGAAATCCGCGTCGAGCCAGTAGCCGAGACTCGCCGCGCGGCCCTTCCAGTCGATCTCGTTGTAGCGGACGGAGCCGACGAGCCGCCCCCCGATCCAGATGCCGGCGCGGAAGCCGTCGTTTCTCGCGAGGCTCTCGCGGTCGCGCGCGATTTGACGCCGCGCGTCTTCGAGCGAGTAGTCCTCGTCGAGCCAGTAGAAGCGCCCGCGGTTGCGCAGGCTGAGGGCGTGGAGTTCTTCGGCGTCGCCCTCTTCGAGCGGCCGCAGCTCGGTCGCCTCGTCAATCATTCGGCTGAACATATCTTTCGCGTGTCGTCCGTCGGGCGGGCCGTCAGCGTCAGGCGTTGTCGCGCGCTTCGAGCGGGAGCTCGACCGTGAAGCGCGTGCCCTCGCCCTGCGTGCTCGCGGCGCGGATGCGCCCGCCGTGCTGCTCGACTATCTGGCGCGCGATGGCGAGGCCGAGCCCCGTGCCGCGCTTCTTCGTCGTGAAGAAGGGCTCGAAGATGCGCTCCAGCGTCGCCTCGTCCATCCCCGCGCCGTTGTCCGCGACCGTCACGCGCGCCCACGGCGCGGGCGACTCCGCCCCGCGCGCGCCGTTCCCGCCCGCGGCCGGCGACGTGTCCGCGCCGCGCTCGAAGCGCTCGGTCGAGATGGTGAGCGGCTGCCCCTCGGCGCTCGCGTCGAGCGCGTTGGCGAAGAGGTTGAGGAAGACCTGACGGAGCTGGTCGGAGTCCCAGCGCCCGCGCACCGGCTCGCCCGCGAGATGCTTCTCGACGCGCGCGCGCTTGTCGCGAATCCTGTCGCGCGCGAGGTCGAGGCTGTCCTCGATGAGCTCGTGCAGCTCCGTGTCGGCGAGCGCGAGGCGTCGGCGGCGAGAGAACTGCGTGACGTCCGAAGTGAGCTTGTTAAGGTGGTCGATGCCGCGCTCGACGAGGTCGATGGTGTTGATGGACTCGCGGTCGCGCGTCATGTCGCGCAGCATGGCGACGCCGAGGCGTATGCTGCCGAGCGGATTTTTAATCTCGTGCGCGACCTGCGCCGTCGCCTGCCCGACGGCCGCCAGAGACTCCGAGCGCCGCAGCTCAGTCTCCGCGCGCGCCGCCTCCGTCACGTCGACGAGCGTGACGAGCCGGCCCGTCTCGCCCTCGATTTCCAGGGGCGACGAGTAGACGTCGAACGTGCGCTCGTTGGCGACGGACTCGCGCGCCAGACGCCAGCGGCCGCGGTAGGTCGAGCGCTCGACGGAGGAGGAGGTCGCCGCGTCCAGCATCTTCGCGGCCTCGTCCGACGCGCCGAGGTCTGCGATTTGCGCGCCGTCCGAGGCGCGCGGGAAGAGTTCGCGGAAGGCGTTGTTGGCTCCGCGGATGCGGCCCGCGCGGTCGACCGCCGCGATGGCGCTGACCATCCCTTCGAGCATCTGCCGGTTGAACTGCCGCTCGCGCCTGACGGTCTCGAAGCTGCGGCGCAGCTCGCGCAGGCGGCGCAGGACTTCGAGGATGGTGGCGGCGGCGACGACGAGGCCGGTCACGGCGGCGAGCCACTTCAGAAAACTTATCCAGCGCCCGGCGCGGTCGAGCGCCTCGTCCTTGCGCTCGCCGATGCGCTGGCCCTCGCTCCCGGCGTCGGCGTAGAGCCGTTCGAGCTTCGCGTCGATTTCGCGGTGCGCCGAAAACCCTTCGAGCGAGTAGGCGCGCAAATCGTCCGTGATGCGGACGAACCGCTCGACCTCCGCGCGCAGCGCCGCGCCCTCGTCCGTGCGCGCGTAAGGCAGTTGCTCGAACTGCGCGAGCGCGGCGCGCACCTCGCCTTGAGCGTTTTCGAGTCGGATGCCCATCGGCGGCAGGGTCGCGCCGGCCGTGCCGGCGTCGATGCGGGCGCGGATGCGCGCCTCGGTGTTGAGGTTGAGGAGCGCGATGCGGAGTTGGAGCAGGCGGCTCTGCGCGCCGGCGTGGCGCTGCTGCTCGTTGAAGGTCGAGCGGCTGATGGTTTCGAGCTCGCGCGCGGCCAGAACGCCGAGGCCGATGACGAGGCCGACGAGGAGCGTGAAGCCGACGAGGAGCGGCAAGAGCGTCCGCGCCAGAGAGACGCGGCCCGGCTCGCGCAAAGGCGCGTCATCCTTCTTCGGCTCGGGCGCACGCCTCCCCTCGTCGCCCTCGTCGATGCGCAGGCGGCTGTAAACAACGTTCCCGCCGTCTTCCCCGTCCTTCATTGTTCGGAAGCTTTCGGCGTCCGGACGCCGGTCGCTACTTCTTCACGTCCATCCAGTTGTCGCCCGTCCCCGTCTCGGCGACGAGCGGCACGTCCAACTCGACGGCCGACTCCATCTCGCGCTTCAGAATCGCCGCCGCGCGCTCGGCCTCCGCCTTCGGCCCTTCGATGAGCAGCTCGTCGTGCACCTGCATGATGAGGCGCGACTCCAAGTTCTCGGCGCGCAGGGCGTCGTCGACCTTGAGCATGGCGATCTTGACGATGTCGCTGGCCGAGCCCTGAATCGGCATGTTGATGGCCTCGCGCTCGGCGCGGAAGCGGATGTTGGCGTTGCGGTCGTTGACGGCCGGGACGGGGCGGATGCGGCCGTAGAGCGAGCGGACGACGCCGGTCTCGCGCGCCTGCACGGGGATTTCGTCCATGAAGCGCCGCACCCCGGTGTAGGTCTTGTAGTAGTCCTCGATGACCTGCTTCGCCTCCTTGCGCGAGATGCCGACGCGGTTGGAGAGCCCGAACGGCTCGACGGCGTAGGCGATGGCGAAGTTGACGATCTTGGCGAAGCGCCGCTTCTCCTTCAAGTCCTCTTTGGTCTTCGCGCCGAAGACGAGGCGTGCCGTGCGCTCGTGTATGTCCTCGCCCTTCTGGAAGGCGTCGAGCATGTGCTCGTCGCGCGTGATGTGGGCGAGCAGGCGAAGCTCAAGCTGCGAGTAGTCGGCCGCGACGAAGACGTTGCCCTTGTCGGGGACGAAGGCGCGGCGGATGCGGCGGCCCAACTCGGTGCGGATCGGGATGTTCTGGAGGTTCGGGTTTGACGACGAGAGTCGGCCCGTCGCCGTCACCGTTTGATTAAGCTCCGAGTGGATGCGCCCGTC
>DASQDT010000254.1:0-30252 GCA_035634035.1 Pyrinomonadaceae bacterium
GAGCGGCGCGCGCGAGCGCGCGAGACTGAAAGGGGCGACGCGCCCCTCGAACGGCGCGAGCTTGGCGGCGAGAGTTTCGTTGACGAGAGCCGCGCCGGTTTCAGTCCCTTCGGTTCCCTTCTCGTCGACGAGGTAGCGCAGCGCCGCGTAGACGCGCGGGTGGTCGCGTCGCAGAGTGGCGAGCGCGACGGCGGCGAAGTCGCCCGCGCCCGCGCCCGACTCGACGACGTGAAACTCGCGCGGCCCGCCCAACTCTTCGTGGAGCGCGGCGAAGTGGCGCGCGAAGGTCGCGGCGAAGAGCGGCGTGCGCTCGGGGCTCGTGCGGTAGTCGCCCGCGCGGCCCCACACGCCGGCGCGCCCGCGCCGGTAGTATCCCGCGCGCGGGTCGTAGAGCGCCGACTCCATCCAGTCGCGGAAAGTGACGGGGCCTTCGTCGAGTATGCGTGCGCGCAGGCGAGAGGCGAGCGAGTCGTCCGTCCGGGTCGAGTCGTGTTCTTCTTCGCGCGGGGTCAAGGGCCGGGCCTTAGCGCGCTCAGGAGTCGCGCGCAGGGGGGTCTTCGGGGCGGTCTTCGTCGCGGAGCAGGCGCGTCGTGTTCTCGGTGACGCTCGCCGGGCGCTGCATCAGCTCGCCCGTGTTGTAGCGCGGCTGGCGGAACGAGGGCGCGGGCGTCTGCCTTTGCGGCGGGAGCGGCGGGGCGGAGACGCGCGGCGGGTGCATGAAGGCCGGCACGTCCGAAGGCGTGGCGTGGGGGGGGAGGTAGTCGGAGGCTTGCGGCTGCCTCCCCTCCTCGAACAGGAGCGCGTAGATGATGCGGAGGAAGCCGCCGACTAAGCAGGTGATGGCCGTGATGGGGACGACGACCTCGGGCGCGTGGAAGACGAAGACGCCGAGGATGGCCGACAGGGGGACGAGCAGAAGCGTCATCAGCATCAGCATCGCGCCCTGACGGACGCCCTTCTGGCGCGGCGAAATCTTGCGCGGCCCTACGGGTTCGGGCGCGCGCGGCGCGAGCACGCCGTTCGTCGCCAGAAGCTCCTGCACGAAATTCATGGGGAAGCCGCACGAGGAGCAGAAGCGCACGTCGCGCGAGACCTGCTGCTGTCCACACTGGGGGCAGAACATAGAGAGTCTTGAGAACCTCGGCCGGTGGCGAACAGTTTTCGGAGGCCCGCCGGCCTACTCGTCGTCGCGGAGCAGGCGCGTCGTCCCCTCGGCGACGCTCGGCGGATACTTGAGCGCCTCGGTCGTCGTCGCGCGCGGAGGCACGTAGGCGTCGGCCGGAATCGACTCGCCGCGCGCGGGCGGGAGCGCCGAGTCCGTGCGCGCCCAGTTGCGGTCGGAGAACTGCTGCGGCGTCGGCGTGTAGGTCGCGGGCGTCGGCAGCCTGAGCCGGTTGCGGCGGCGCAGGGGGCCGTCCTGAAACAGGAGCGCGTAGAACATGCGCAGGATGCCGCCAATGAAGAAGATGATGGCGGCCGCTATCGCCGGCTCCTCCGGCGCGCGCAGCGCTTCGAGGAAGAGCGCGATGAGCGGCACGACGAGCAGGCCCAGAAGAAACATCTTGCCGCCCTGACGGACGCCCCGCAGCTTCGGCGAAGGCGGCGGCAGCTCGTCGCCCTGCAGCCCGGCCGGCAGAAGCCCCCCGCTCGCCAAGACGACGGCGACGCCTTCGAGCGGCAGGCCGCAGCGCGAGCAGAAGCGCACGTCCTCCGTGGCCTGCGGCTGGCTGCACTTCGGGCAGAACATCTCTCGCGGAAGTCCTCTCTGCTGTGACCGTGTCGCGCGCGCCGACGCGCGCCGAAAGATTAACACACAACGCCGCTGTTTGATTACGAAAGACCGGGGCGCGAAGTTCGGCCGCGCCGTCCGGAAGGAGATTTCAGACGCGCGGCGCGCGCTCGTCGGAGAAGAGTCGGAAGGCGGCGAAGGCGCGGCCCTCGTGGTGGGCGGCGCGGGCGAGGGTGTCGAGGACGAGCGCGGCGAGCGTGCGCGTCCCGCCCGAGGGGACGGCTATCTCTTTGGCGAGGTCGGAGTCGGACGTGATGAGCGCGAAGCCGCGGCGGCGCGTCTCCTCGACCTCGGAGAGGTATTGGAGGACGCGCGCCGCGTCGGGCAGTGCTTCGGGGAGCGCCCACTCGAAGGGGTCGTCCCAGAGGTTCGCGGTGATGCCGCCGAAGGTCTGCTCGACCGCGCCCGCGCTGCGCAGGAGGTGCTCGCCGCACGAGTAGACGGGCGGCGCGCCGGGCGGCGGCCGGCGAGGCTGTCGGTAGAGCGTGTCGGGCGGGACGAGGCGCACGAGCGCGCAGGAGCGTCGGTGGAGTCGCGCAAACTCTTCGTCGAGACTCTGGACGAAACTCACCTGCGGCCGTCCTCCCGTCCGACGCCCGCGCGGGCGTCACTTGACGCGGCGGTCTGATTCTTGGAGCGCCGTGCCGAAGGTGCGCCCGCTGTAGGTCGGGCCGTTGAGCACGCGCCCCTTCGCGCCGACCTGCGCGCCCTTCGAGGGGACGCTGCGCGTCGTCAGAACCCACATCCGGCCCGTGCCGTCGTCGAGCTCGTATGCGCCGCCGGCGAACGGGACGCCGTAGCTGTTCGTGACGCGCCCGGCAATCGCCACCTCCTTGTCGAAGTAGCGGCCGGGGTCGGCGTTAATCTTCCCGATGTTGGTGCGGGAGGGGCAGGCGGTCAGAACGAGCGCGGCGGCGCAGAGGGCGAGAGCCGCTGAGAGCCTTCGGCGTGAGCGCATACGGTGCTTCTCCTTTTGGATTTTTCAGGTCTACTCGGGAGAGCGGAAATCCCTGCTTGCGATGAGCGCTCGGGGGTAGAGCGATGCCCGAAAAAAGAAGTCGGGAGTCAGGAGTCAGAAGAAGCCGCTTGGCGATTCACCCTCCCGCGCCGGACGGCACGCCCATTCTGACTTCTGACTCCCGACTTCCTTGCCGACTTACTTCCCGAACCAGCCGATGGGCTTGCCGGAGAGGTCGACCCAGACGCTCTTGATCTGCGTGTAGAGTTCGAGCGCGTGGCGGCCCATCTCGCGGCCGTAGCCGGACTGCTTGAAGCCGCCGAAGGGCGAGGCGGCGTTGAACATATTGAAGGTGTTGATCCAGACCGTGCCCGCGTGAATCGCTTTGGCGAAGCGGTGGGCGCGCGTGATGTCGCGCGTCCAGATGCCGGCCGAGAGTCCGTAGATGGTCTCGTTGGCCTGACGGATCAAGTCCTCCTCGTCCGTGAACGTGATGACGGACGTGACGGGGCCGAAGATCTCCTCCTGCGCGACTCGCATCTGGTTCTTCACCTCGCCGAAGATGGTCGGCTGGAAGAAGTAGCCTTTTTGGAAGTCGCCTTCGAGCTGCGGCGGGCAGCCGCCCGCCAAGACCGACGCGCCCTCTTCTTTGGCGATGTCGACGTAGCCCTTGATGCGGTTGAGCTGCTCCTCCGACACCTGCGGCCCCATCTGCGTGTTCTTGTCCATCGGGTCGCCGACCTTGACGCGCCCGGCCCGCTCCTTGAAGTTGTCGAGGAACTCGTCCTTGACGCTCTCCTCGACGAAGATGCGCGAGCCGGCGCAGCAGACCTGACCCTGATTGAAGAAGATGCCCATCATCGCGCCGTTGACGGCCTGCTCCATGTCGGCGTCGGCGAAGACGATGTTCGGCGCCTTGCCGCCGAGTTCGAGCGAGACCTTCGTCAGGTTGTCGGCCGCCGCGTGCGCGATGATCTTGCCGACCTCGGTCGAGCCGGTGAAGGCGATTTTGTCGATGCCGGGGTGCGAGGCGAGCGCCGCGCCGGCCGTCTCGCCGTAGCCGGGGACGATGTTGATGACGCCGTCGGGGAACCCCGCCTCCTGAAAGAGCTTGCCGAGCTCCATCGCCGTGACGGGCGTCTGCTCGGCGGGCTTCAGGACGACGGTGTTGCCGGCGGCGAGCGCGGGCGCGAGCTTCCACGCGGCCATCAGGAGCGGGAAGTTCCACGGGATGATCTGGCCGCAGACGCCGATGGGCTCGCGCAGGGTGTAGTTGAACATCGGGCCGGGGACGGGGATGGTCTCGCCCTCGATCTTCGTCGCCCACCCGGCGAAGTACTCGAAGTTCTCGACGACCTGCGGCAGATCGACGTAGGACGACTCGCGGATGGGCTTGCCGTTGTCGGCCGTCTCAAGCGCGGCCAGCTCCTGCGCCCGCGACTCGATGAGCTGCGAGAGCTTGTAGAGCAGACGCCCGCGGTCGCGCGCGCTCATCTTGCCCCACTTGCCTTCGTAGGCGCGCCGGGCGGCCGCGACGGCCTTGTCGATGTCGGCCTTGTCGCCCTCCGACACTTCGGCCAGAGTCGCGCCGGTCGAGGGGTTCGGCGTCGTGAAGGTCTTGCCGGATTCGGCGTCGACCCACTGGCCGTCGATGAAGAGTTGGTACTTGCGGGGGGTCTCGGCTGCCGGCTGCGTGGATGACATGGCTTATCTTCTCCTGATGAAAAAAGTTCGGGGCGCTTCTGATTCGCTCGGCTTGGATGCGCCTATACTTTACACCCGCCGCGCCGCTTCGTCCAAAACGGCGCGCCCGCCGTCACGAGACCTCCTTGACGACGCCGCCCTGCGGGCGCTCCTTCTCCTCGTCGGCCGCGTATTCGAGGTCTGTGTCGCCGGTCACCTCGTCCCAGTCGTAGCCGAGGTAGTTGGCGAAGCGCTGGAGCGGCGACTCCCAGTCCTCGCGGCTGGCGCGGTACGCCTCGAAGCCCGCGTCCGAGTCCTCGCGCGTCTTGACGCCGGCCTCGCGCAGCTTCTTCAACGTCTGCTCGTAGCGCGCGCGCCAGCGCCTCGCCTCGTGAAACTTCGTCGGCTCGTCGCGCGCGCCCGAGCGGCGCTCCAGCCCGAGCGAGGCGACCAGCTCGCCCAAGACGTGTCGCGCGCTGGCCTCGATGTTGGAGACCTCCGGGTGGCGCACGAGCTGCTCGTACTCGTCCGGGTCTAGGCACGCGTGGATGACGCTCGGCGCTTCGAGCGTCAGGAAGAGGACGCGCGGCAGCCCCTTGTAGACCTCGACCGGGTGGAAGTAATGAATGATGGGGTGCTCGACGTGCGCCTCCAAAAGCTCCTGTATGTCGCGCGTCGCGACCCGCAGCGTCGCTTCGAGGCCGAGGAAGCGCCCCCCCGCGAAGTGGTGCGCGATGAAGCCGGCCACGTCCGCGCCCTCGCCCGCCTGATGGTAGAAGGAGAGCGCGACGGCTCGCTTGCGTTCGAGCGCGCCGTAGACCGAGAGCAGATACGTGACGGCCAGAGAGATGAGCGCGAACCCGCTCGCGCCCTCGATGAGAGCGACGACGCGCATCGAGGTCGAGCGCGGCGTGATGTCGCCGAAGCCCACCGTCGTCAGCGTCACGCCGCTGAAGTAGAACGACTCGAACCAAGTGATCGGCCCGATGCTCTCGGCGACGTTGAAGTGGCCGGGCATACGCGGGTAGTAGAGGAGCGCGAAGCCGACGACGAGGAGGACGATGTAGGTGGCGATGAGCGTCGGCAGGAGCACGGGGCCGACGTGGTGGAGCCAGCGGTGGCGTCGCTGGCGCGAGAGGCGGAAGCAGACGAAGCGCCACGTCCGCCACACGGCGCGGAACAGGAGCTCGCTCGCCGGGCCGCTGCGCCCGCGCGCTTCGAGGATGGTGTCGTAAACGTCGTAGGCGACGAACAGGAGCAGCGCGACGCCCGCTATCGTGAGGGCGAGCGAGACGGTCTCGGCCGACGGGAGGAGAAAGGCGAAGGGCAAAAGTGAGAAGGACGCCAGACGTGAGCCGTCGGCCGCGCGCCGGAGGACTTGTTTCGCCCGACTCACGACCGGCGTTTCACGTCTTGCGCCCCCCACTTTTGCCTTTTACCTTTTCACTTTCGCCCGCTTAAGTCGCCGCCTGCGACTTCGCGATCAACTGCCGCAGGACGTAGGGCAGGATGCCGCCGTGCTGGTAGTAGTCGATCTCGATCGGCGTGTCGATGCGCAGCGTGACCGGCACTTCTTGGGTCTCGCCGTTCTCGCGGTGGACGTGGAGGGTGACGTCCTGACGCGGGCGAATCTCGCCGCCTTCGAGGCCGACGAGGCAGAAGGTCTCAGAGCCGTCGAGCCCGAGCGTCTGCGCGTTCGTCCCCTCCTTGAACTGGCAGGGCAGCACGCCCATCCCGACCAGATTCGAGCGGTGGATGCGCTCGAAGCTCTCGGCGATGACGGCGCGCACGCCCAGAAGCCGCGTCCCCTTCGCCGCCCAGTCGCGCGACGAGCCCGTGCCGTACTCCTGACCGGCGATGACGACGAGCGGGAGCCCCGCGGCCTGATAGTTGGTCGAGGCGTCGTAGATGCTCATCTGCTCGCCGACGGGTTCGAGCACGGTGACGCCGCCCTCCGTGCCGGGAACCATCATGTTCTTGATGCGGACGTTGGCGAACGTGCCGCGCAGCATCACCTGATGGTTGCCGCGCCGCGAGCCGTAGGAGTTGAAGTCCTGCACGTCGACGCCGCGCAGCATCAGGTAGCGGCCGGCCGGGGACTTCGGCTTGATGGCACCGGCCGGGCTGATGTGGTCGGTCGTCACCGAGTCGCCGAAGATGGCGAGCGGGCGGGCGCGCTTGATGTCGCAGAAGCTGCCGGGGTTCATCGAGAAGCGCTCGAAGTAGGGCGGCTCCTGAATGTAGGTGGACTGCGAGTCCCACTGGTAGACCTCGCCCGCGACCGACGGAATCTCGTTCCAGAGCGGGTTCTGCTCGGCGAAGTCGCTGTAGAGGTTGCGGTAGGTCTCGGGGTCGGTGGCCGTCCCCATCAGCGCGCCGACCTCTTCGAGCGTCGGCCAGATGTCTTTGAGATAAACGTCCTCGCCGTCGCGCCCCTTCCCTAGCGGCTCGCCCGTCAAATCGATGTTGACCCGGCCCGCGAGCGCGAAGGCGACGACGAGCGGCGGCGACATCAAGAAGTTCGCGCGGATGCTCTGATGGACGCGCGCCTCGAAGTTGCGGTTGCCGGAGAGGACGCTCGCGGCGACGAGGTCGTTGTCGTTGACGACGGCCTCGATGCGCGGGTCGAGCGGCCCGCTGTTGCCGATGCAGGTCGTGCAGCCGTAGCCGACGAGGTTGAAGCCGAGCTGGTTGAGATAAGTTTGCAGCCCCGCGCGCTCAAGGTACTCGGTGACGACGCGCGAGCCGGGCGCGAGCGACATCTTCACGGACGGGCGCACGGTGAGCCCGCGCTCGACGGCCTTCTTCGCCAGCAGTCCCGCCGCGAGCATGACCGAAGGGTTCGACGTGTTCGTGCAGGAGGTGATGGCGGCGATGAGCACGTCGCCGTGGCCGAGGTCGACCGACCCGGCGGGGAACTCCTCCTCGGGGATGTCGAGGACGCGGTCGGGCGTCGGGCGGTTGTTCATCATCTCGATCTCGGTCGTGGCGCTCGTGTCGCGCTCGCTGCGCGAGCCGAGGCCGCCGACGGTCTCGGTCGCGACGGCGGCCGGCGCGCTCTCCTCGTCCTGATGGCCGCCGCCGAGGATGGGCAGCCCGCCCGCGGGCGCGGTGACGCCGATGCGCGCGCGGAAGCGGCGGGCGATGTCTTCGGCCGACTTGTTGTAGCCGTTCTCGCCGACGGGCTTGCGCAGGAGGTCGAGGAAGGTGTCTTTCAGTTCCGGCAGCTCGATGCGATCCTGCGGGCGCCGGGGGCCGGCGACGCTCGGGCGGATGTCGCCGAGGTCGAGTTCGAGCAGGGTGCTGTACTGACACTGGCCGGCGGCCGGGATGCCGAAAAGCTCTTGCGCTTGGTAGTAGCCGCGCAGGGTCTCGACGTGCTCCGCGCTCCTTCCGGTGGCGAGCAGGTACTCGCAAGTCTTTTCGTCCACGGGGAAGTAGCCCATCGTCGCGCCGTACTCGGGGGCCATGTTGGCGATGGTCGCGCGGTCGGTGACGGGCAAGGAAGCCGCGCCCTCGCCGTGGAACTCGACGAACTTGCCGACGACCTTCGCCTTCCGCAGCATCTCGGTCACGCGCAGGACGAGGTCGGTCGCCGTCACGCCCTCGTTCAGGGAGCCTTTCAAGTTCACGCCGACCACGTCGGGCGTCAGGATGTAGACGGGCTGGCCCAGCATCGCGGCCTCGGCCTCGATGCCGCCGACGCCCCACCCGACGATGCCCAACCCGTTAATCATCGTCGTGTGCGAGTCGGTGCCGACGAGCGTGTCGGGGTAGAAGACGCCCTCCTTTTCGAGGACGCCGGGCGCGAGGTATTCGAGGTTGACTTGGTGGACGATGCCGATGCCGGGCGGGACGACGTTGAAGCTCTGGAACGCCTGCATACCCCACTTCAAGAATTGGTAGCGCGAGCGGTTGCGCTTGAACTCCGTCTCCATGTTGAGCCGCAGCGCGTCGGGGCTCGACCAGAAGTCGACCTGCACCGAGTGGTCGATGACCAGATCGACGGGGACGAGCGGCTCGATGATCTTCGGGTCGAGGCTCATGCGCGCGACGGCCGAGCGCATCGCGGCGAGGTCGACGAGGAGCGGGACGCCCGTGAAGTCTTGCAGAAGGACGCGCGCGACGTAGAACGGGATCTCGTCGGTGCGCTCGGCCGTGGCCTGCCAGCCGGCGAGCGTGCGGATGTCGTCCTCCTCGACGACGCGGCCGTCGAAGTTGCGCAGGACGGATTCCAAGACGACGCGGATGGAGACGGGCAGGCGCGACACGGGCCCGACGCCCTCCCGTTCGAGTTGCGGGAGCGAGTAGAACTTGGCCTCGCGCCCGCCGCCGGCCGTGAAGGTCTGTAGCGTGTTGAAGATGTTGTGCGTCATGGAGTTTTCAAGTATGAGGCGTTTGTGGTAAACCGTCGGGGGCGGCGTCCCCCGGCGGGCGCGCGCGGCGGAAGGCGGCATGAAATTCCGCCCGGCGCGGTTGAGCTATTCGTCGTGAACTGCTTTAAGATGGCACGTAAAGTTTAATTTCGCGCCGCGCGCCGCGTCAAGCAAGGTCTCCGAGACGCCGAGCGGCCGGCAATCCTCAAGAGGTGCATCATGCCGAACGTCCACATCGACACGCTCGTCGCGGGCTTGCGCGACATCCCCGAACAGGATTTCACCGTCGGCGTCGTCTACGACTTTCTGAAGGAGCACACGGTCGAGGAGGCGACGCTCCGGCCCTACCTCTTCTTCAGCCAGAGCCACTACACGCGCAACCTCATCTACAAAAACGAGCTGTTCGAGCTGGTCGCCGTCTGCTGGGACGTGGGACAGTCGTCGCAGATACACAACCACGACGGGCAGCTCTGCTGGATGGCGATCCCGCGGGGCCGCCTGCGCGTGCAGAACTTCCGCGTCGTCGAGCAGGACGAGCGGACGCGCTTCTGCCGCGTCGAGCCGACCGACCATTTCGACCTCGACCCGCGCGAGCCGGCCGCCGAGGTCGACCCCGAGGAGCCCGTCCATCAGGTGCTCAACCTCGCCGAGTTCGGCACGCGGGCCATCAGCCTCCACGTCTACTCGCGCCCCTACGACCACTGCGTCGTCTACTCGACGGCGAAGAATGAGTACCGCGACATGGAGTTGAAGTATTCGAGCGAGTACGGGAAATTGTGCGCGGGCGAGCGGCTCTGAGTCGGTGTGTGCTATAGTGGCCGGCACACAGAACAACTTGGAGGTGGGGTGAGTGCCGAAGAAGAATCCAGAGGATTTCACATACCTGAGCAACAATCCCGACTACGTGCCCGACCCTGAAATCGAGCAGTTCATGGAGGAGGAGATAGCGCGCGCGCCGAAAGACCCCGACCAGCTCGCCAACCGCCTGCGCCAGAGCACGTCGGCCTCGCCCGCGGACTCGGGCGGCGACCCTGACGCGTCGTGGGAGGACGTCAACGACTCGGGGACGGAAGCCGTCGCGGGCGACAACCCGACGCCCGACCAGTCGGACGTCGAGGAGAACGCGCACGCCGTCGGCGTCAACTTCGAGGACAACGAGGAGTTGGACTTCCTCGACAAGATCGAGCGCCGCGACCGCCGCCGCTTCGAGCTCGACCCGCGCTCGAAGACCGAGGACGACTCCATCTGAAAAAGTTGCGAGCGACGAGTGACGAGTTAAAGACGAGTCGCGAGTCCTGAGCGCGGGAGCGAGAGATTAAAGGCCCGGCCGAAACGGTCGGGCCTTTTGTCGTCGCTCGTCACGCGTCACTACTTTTGGAAGCTCGCGCGCGGCTGGAGCGTGACGCTTTTGATGACGACTTTGGGGCTCGGCTTGGTCGTGCCGGGGATGACGGGCGCGCCGCTGATGACGCGCGCGTTATTCAGCCCGTCGATGACTTTGCCGAAGACCGTGTAGCGCTCCTCCCACTGCGGCATCCGGCCGAGCGTGATGAAGAATTGGCTGTTGGCCGTCCCGAGTCCGGAGTCGGCCGCGCCGACCGAGCCCGGCTCGTACGGCAGGTCGCTCGCCTCCGACGGGACGTTCGGGTAGGGCGAGCCGCCCGTGCCGTCGTTGTCGGGGTTGTCGTCCTTCGACAGGGGGTCGCCGCCCTGTATGACGTTCGAGGCGGGCTCGACGCGGTGGAAGGCCGTCCCGTTGTAGAAGCCCTCGCGCGCGAGCGTCTTGAAGCGCTCGACCATCTTCGGCGCGACGTTCGGGTAAAACTCGATCACGATGCGGCCGTAGCCCGGCTCCGCCATCTCGATGACGGCCACCTCCGAGTCGGGCTCGGGCGCGACGCCGCGCTTGACGTTCGCGTTCGCCTCCGGGGCGTCGAACTCCTTGTTGGCGAGTTCCGTGTCGCCGCCGCAGGCCGCGAGGAGCAGCGCGGCGAGCGCGCAGGCCAAGAGTCGTGCGGGCCGCGCCCGCCTGTTCTGTTCCCTGTGTGCGTTCAACTTGAAGCCGAAGCCTCCTTCGCGCTTGTCTCAGAAGAGCTTTTTGCTGTCCAACAGAATCGTCACCGGGCCGTCGTTGACGAGCTCGACCTCCATCATGCGGCGGAAGCTGCCCGTCTCGACGCGCGACACCCTCCGCCGCGCCTCCTCGACGAAAAACTCGTAGAGCGCCTCGGCCCGCTCGTGCGTCGCGGCCTCGCTCCAAGAGGGGCGGCGGCCGCGCCGCGCGTCGCCGTAGAGCGTGAACTGCGAGACGACGAGGAGCGCGCCGCCCGCGTCCGCGACCGAGTGGTTCATCCGCCCCTCCCCGTCGTCGAAGACGCGCAAGCTACAGACCTTCTCGGCCAGATACTCGGCGTCCTCGCGCCCGTCGTCGCGCGACACGCCCAAGAGCACGACCGCGCCGCGCCCCACGCGGCCGACCGCCTCGCCCTCGACCCTCACCTCGGCGCGCGTCACGCGCTGCACGACCGCACGCATTTTTCGACCTCGGCCCGGCCTCAAGGACTGATGTAGTAGTTGTAGGGCAGCACCGCCGAGAACCTGACGGGCTTGCCCCTGACGAGCAAGGGCTTGAAGGCCGAGCGCCGCGCGGCGTCCTCGCTCGCGGCCGCGAAGACCCTCTCCGGCGCGCGCTCCGCGCAGACGAGCGAGGCCGTCTTCGCCACGCGCCCCGCCTCGTCAACCTCTGCGAAGACGAAGGACGCGCCCGAGAGGCGCTCCCTCTTCGCCGCCTCGGGGTAGACGGGCGCGGCATTCACGAGCTGCTCGCCGCCGGAGATTTCGTCTTTCGCCGGGGGCGGCGTGAGCCCGAGTCCGGCCGCCGCGTCCTCCCTGAAGATGAGGTTCATGTGGTCGAAGGTGTCGCGGAAATCCTTGAAGCCCGCAGACCTGCCACGCACCTGCGGCAAGAGCGCGCAGAGGTAGTGGTTGACGGCCGCGCGCTCGTAGTCGAGCGACGGCCCGCCCGCCTTCGCCCTGATGGCGAAGACGCGCTCCAGAAGCTTGACGGCCTTGCCGCGGTCGTCGCCGGCGATGTGGATGAGAGCGAGATTGCTCAGCATCCGGCCGACGAAGCGGTGCTCGCGGCCGAGTTCCTTCTCCGCGAGTTCGAGCGCCGACTTGGCCGCGCTCACCGCCTCGCCGTACTTCTTCTCGCCGTACAGGCGCACGGCCGTCCGGCTCAACTCGTTGACCCGCTCGCTCACGGGCGAGCCCGCGGCGGCGGCCGACGCGTTGCCCGCGGGCGCTTGGCCGCGCGCGCCCGGTGCGCAGCAAAGAAAACTCAAGAGGAGCGTGGCGAAGATTCTTCTCATCGTCGGTGGCGCGGCCGCGCGGCCGGGCTACTTCTTCGGCGGGCGGCTCGGCCGAATCTCGACGCGCGACGGGAGGCTCCGCTCGTCGTGCGCGAGCAAGTCCATCACGACGCGCGCGATGTCTTCGGGCTGAAGCTGCCAGCTCTTCGACTCGTCGGGCGTGTCGCCGCCGAACGAGGTGTTGACCGAGCCGGGCATGACGTAGCTGACCTTAATGCCGTCGTGCCTGACCTCCTGCATGAAAGCCTCGCTGAAGCCGTTGAGCGCGAACTTCGAGGCGTTGTAGGCGGCCATGCGCGGGTGCGCGTTCGTGCCCGCGAGCGACGAGACGTTGATGACGTAGCCGCCGCCCCGCTCGCGCATCAGCGGCACGGCCTCGCGGCAGCAGTAGAAGACGCCGCACAGGTTCGTCTCGATGACGGCGCGGAACTCTTCGGGCGTCGTCTCCTCGACGTTCTTAAACAGGCCGATGCCGGCGTTGTTGACGAGCACGTCCACGCCGCCCAGCTCCGCGGCGGCGTGCTCGAACATCGCGCGCACCTCCTCCTCGGAGCGCACGTCGCAGGCGACGCCCGTGACGACCCCCTCGCCCGCGTCGCCCAACTCCGCGACCGCCCGCTCAAGCTCCTCGACGTTGCGCGCGCTGATGCACACGTTCGCGCCCGCGCGCGCGAGCGACTCCGCAATCGCGCGCCCGATGCCGCGCGTCCCGCCCGTCACGATTGCCGCCTTGCCGTTTAAATTCATAACCCCTCGTCGTTGGTTACCGCTTCACTCGCCCTTCAACTTCGCGCGCAGGAGGTCGTTGACGAGCTTCGGGTTGGCCTTGCCCTTCGACGCCTTCATCGCCTGCCCGACGAAGAAGCCGAGCAGGCCCTCCTTGCCGGCGCGGAACTGCTCGACCTGCGCGCTGTTGGCCGCCAGAACCTCGTCGATTATCTTCTCGATTGCGCCCGCGTCGCTCACCTGAGCCAAGCCGCGCTCGTCGATGATTTCGCGCGGCGACTTGCCCGTCTGGAACATCTCGACCAGAACGTCTTTGCCCTGCTTGCCGCTGATGCTCCCCGCGTCTATCTCGCGGACGAGCGCGCCCAAGTCTTCGGGCGTGACGGGCGAGCGGTCGGCGTCGAGCCCGGCGGCCTCCAATTCGCGGAGCAGCTCGGCCTTGAGCCAGTTGGCCGCGCCGCGCGGGTTGGCGGCCGCGCGCGCGGCGCGCTCGTAGTAGTCGGAGAGCGCGCGGTCGCGCGTCAGCAGAGCCGCGTCGTCGTAGGAGAGCGCGTACTCTTCGGCGAAGCGCCGGCGGCGCGCCTCGGGCAGCTCCGGCATCGAGGCGCTGACCGACTCGACGAAGTCGGCGGCGAGTTCGAGCGGCGGCAGGTCGGGCTCGGGGAAGTACCGGTAGTCGTGCGCCTCCTCCTTCGAGCGCATGACGCGCGTCTCGCCCGCGCGCTCGTCCCACAGGCGCGTCTCCTGCGCGACGCGCCCGCCCGACTCGATGAGCGCGATTTGACGCTCGATCTCGTACTCGATGGCGCGCTGCATGAAGCGCACCGAGTTCAAATTCTTCAGCTCGACCTTCGTCCCGAACTTCTCCTCGCCAACTCGGCGCACCGAGACGTTCGCCTCGCAGCGCAAATTGCCCTTCTCCATGTCGGCGTCGCTCGCGCCGACCCACTGGAGCGCGCGGCGGACGTGGTTGACGTAGTCGTAAGCCTCCCAAGAGGTGCGGAAGTCGGGCTCGGTGACGATTTCGGCGAGCGGCGTCCCGGCGCGGTTCAAGTCGATGTAAGAGTAGCGGTCGGTGTCGGGCAGGCCCTCGTGGACGTTCTTGCCCGCGTCCTCTTCGAGGTGCAGGCGCGTGATGCGAACGGTCATCGGCCGCCAGTCGCGCGCGTGCCCGCCCTCGTCGCGCGCGGCCGTCATCACTTCGAGCACGCCGTCGGCCGAGAACGGCCGGTCGTACTGCGAAATCTGGTCGCCCTTCGGCAGGTCGGGGTAGAAATAATTTTTGCGCGCGAAGACGGAGGTCTGGTTGACGTGGAGCCCGAGCGCGAGCGCGGCGCGCGCGCCGAGTTCGACGGCGCGGCGGTTGAGGACGGGGAGCGAGCCGGGCAGGCCCAAGCAGACGGGGCAGGTGTTGGCGTTCGGCTCGTCGCCCGTGCGCGTCGAGCAGCCGCAGAAGATTTTGGTCTCCGTGCTGAGCTGCGCGTGTATCTCAAGGCCGATGACGGCCTCCCAACCGTTTTTCATCATGGAGGCGCGAGTATAGCAAAGGCCCGTCGGGGCGCTCAACAAACGACATTTCCGTAACCGCGAAAGAATAAATCCCTGAACCGCGCCCGGCGTTTCTGTTATACAATCTGCGCGAACCGGGAAAATTGCTTTCGCCCTTCCGTCGGGGCGAACCTTCCGCCGGCCGGGCCGCCACGCGCGCGCCCGGAGTGCGGTCAGGATGTCCACCTTTTTCTCTCCAAAGGAGGAGAAACAAAAGTCATGGCGAAAACAATCTGCACCGTCTTGGGCATCGCGTTCATCTTGATCGGGCTACTGGGCTTCGTCGCCCCCGGGATGCTCGGGATGCACCTGAACCTCGCGCACAACATCGTCCACTTGGTCTCGGGCGCGCTCGCCCTCTACCTCGGGCTGAAAGGCACGCTCTCGGCGGCGCGAACCTTCTGCATCGTCTTCGGCGTCGTCTACCTGCTGCTCGGCGTGGTCGGCTTCATCGCGGGCGGCCCCGCCGCGCACGGCGTGGCGGGCGTCCCGGCGGCGCACCACGGGGCGACGGATTCGAGCCTGCTGCGGCTGCTCCCCGGCGCGCTCGAACTCGCCTCGGTGGATCACATCGTCCACATCCTGCTCGGCATCGTCTTTCTCATCGGCGGCTTTCTGACGAAGGCCGACGTGCGCCGCGCGGTGGACTGAGCGCAGCAGCCTGACACGTCCGGCGCGGGGCGCGTAAGACTACGCGCCCCGCCCACCCACCAAACAATCACGTGAGGAGTCGCCGAGCCAGATGATTAAGACCGTCGAGTGGACGGACGAGGGCGTGCGCATGATCGACCAGCGCCTGCTCCCGACCGAGGAGAAGTACCTGATCTTTCGCTCGTGCGAGGAGGTGGCCGAGGCCATCAAGCAGATGGTCGTGCGCGGCGCGCCGGCCATCGGCGTCTCCGCCGCGATGGGCATCGCGCTCGGGACGAAGCAGGCCGTCGGCACTTCGGTCGCGGACTTGGAGCAGGACTTCGACTTCTACTGCGACATGATGGCCGCGACACGCCCGACGGCCGTCAACCTCTTCTGGGCCATCGAGCGGATGCGCGCCCGCTTCCGCCGCGCGAAGGCCGCGAGCGACCACGCGGACGAAGTCAAACAGCAACTCGTCGAGGAGGCGCAGACCATCTTCCGCGAGGACATCGAGTCGAACCGCCGGCTCGGGCGCTTCGGCGGCGAGCTCATCCCCGACGGCGCGACGGTGCTGACGCACTGCAACGCCGGCGCGCTCGCCACCGCGGGCGACTACGGCACGGCACTCGGCGTGGTGCGCGGCGCGCGCGACGCCGGCAAGCGCGTCGCCGTCATCGCCGACGAGACGCGCCCGTTCCTTCAGGGCGCGCGCCTGACCGCTTGGGAGTTGGACAAGGACGAGATTCCGGTCACGGTGATTACGGACAACATGGCCGGCCACGTGATGAAGCAGGGGAAGGTGGACGCCGTCGTCGTCGGGGCCGACCGCATCGCGGCCAACGGCGACACGGCCAACAAAATCGGCACGTACATGGTCGCGGTGCTCGCGCGCGAGCACGGCATCCCCTTCTACGTCGCCGCGCCGGTCTCGACCGTCGACCTCGCCATCCCCTCGGGCGAGCAGATACCCATCGAGGAGCGCGACCCGCGCGAGGTGACGCACGTGCGCGACCAGCGCCTCGCGCCCGAAGGCGTCGCCGTCCATAACCCCGCCTTCGACGTCACCCCGCACGACCTCATCGCCGCCATCATCACAGACCGCGGCGTCGCCCGCCCGCCCTACGCGGAGAGCCTGAAAAGAATCGTCGAGGGTTGATGAGAGGCTTTCTGACGGGGCGTGGGGTTACTGCGGGGCGAAGCGGCTCTGCTTCCACCAGTCGAGCGTGAGGCGCAGGCCCTCTTCCAGCCCGACCTTCGGCTCGTAGCCCAACAACTCTCCGGCGCGCGTGATGTCGGCGAGGCTGTGTCGCACGTCGCCGACGCGGGCCGGACGGTAGTCGGCCTCGACCTCCGCGTGCCCGGTGATTTTCTTGAGCGCGTCGAGCAGTTGGTTGAGAGTCGTGCGCTCGCCGTTGGCGACGTTGATGACTTGGCCGACCGCGCCCGGAGACTCGGCCGCGCGCAGGTTGGCGTCGACCGCGTTTCCGACGTAGGTGAAGTCGCGCGACTGCTCGCCGTCGCCGTAGATGACGGGCCGCTCGCCGGTCGAGAGCGCGGAGACGAAGCGCGAAATCACTCCGGAGTACTGCGAGCCGGGGTCTTGGCGGGGGCCGAAGATGTTGAAGTAACGGAGGCAGACGGTCTCGAAGCCGTAGGAGTGCGCCCACGCCTGACAGTAGTGCTCGCCGACGAGTTTGGCCGCCGCGTAAGGCGAGAGCGGCATCGGGGCCATCTCCTCGGTCTTGGGCAGGGTCGGCTGGTCGCCGTAGGCCGAGGAGGACGCGGCGTAGACGAGCCTCCTGACCTTCGCCTCGCGCGCGGCGACGAGGAGGTTGAACGTGCCCTCGGCGCACGCGCGGTGCGTCTCCTCCGGGTTCTCGACCGAGCGCGGGACGCTCGGGATGGCCGCCTCGTGGAAGACCAGCTCGACGCCTTCGAGCGCGCGGCGCAAGGCGTCTCGGTCGTTGACGCTCCCGCGCACGAAGTCGACCTCGCCGCGTATCTCTTCGAGGTTCTCGACGTAGCCGGTCGTCAAGTCGTCGAGCACGCGGACGCGCCCGCCCGCCGCGGCACACGCCTCCGCGATGTGCGACCCGATGAAGCCCGCCCCGCCCGTGACCAGAACGATTCCCCTTAGACTCATCTCTTGCTGCTCACCTGCCGACGCCGACGTAGTCGAAGCCCAAGTCGCGCATGGCCGCCGGCTCGTAGATGTTGCGGAGGTCTGCGATCTTGGGCGCGCGCATGAGCGAACGGATGCGCCCCATGTTGAGCGCGCGGAACTGATTCCACTCCGTCATGAAGACGAGCGCGTCGGCCCCCTCGACGGCCGCGTACTCGTCGTCGGCGTACTCGACCTCGTCGGGCAGCACCGTGCTCGCGTGCGGGATGGCCACGGGGTCGTAGGCGCGCACGCGCGCGCCGCGCTCGACGAGCCCGCGGATGATGTCGACCGAAGGCGCGTCGCGCATATCGTCGGTCTCGGGCTTAAACGACAGCCCCAAGACGGCGACCGTCCGGCCCGCGAGTCCGCCGACGAGTTTTTCGATCTTCGGGATCATCGCCTCGCGCTGACGCCGGTTGACGTCGATGACGGCCTCGACGATGCGCGCCTCGGCGTCGAAGGCGCGGGCGACGGAGACTAGGGCGGAGGTGTCTTTCGGGAAGCAGGAGCCGCCGTAGCCGGGGCCGGGGTGGAGGAAGTAGCGGCCGATGCGCTTGTCCATGCCGATGGCGCGCGCCACGTCGTGCACGTCGCAGCCGATGCGGTCGCACAGGTTCGCGATCTCGTTGATGAAGGAGATCTTCATCGCGAGGAACGCGTTGGCGGCGTACTTCGTCAGCTCGGCGGCTTCGAGCGAGGTGATGACGAACGGCGTCTCGATGAGGTAGAGCGGGCGGTAGAGGTCGCGCATGATGGCGACGGCCTCCTCGTCGGCCGTGCCGATCACGACGCGGTCGGGGCGCATGAAGTCGTCGATGGCCGCGCCCTCGCGCAAGAACTCCGGGTTCGAGACGACGCCGAAGTTGAACTTCTGCGCCTGATGCTCGCGGATGATGCGGCGGACGTGCTCGCCGGTGCCGACGGGGACGGTCGATTTCGTGACGACGACCTTGTAGCCGTTCATGTGGCGGGCCACCTCGCGCGCCACCTGTTCGACCTGACGGAGGTCGGCCGAGCCGTCCTCGCGCGGCGGGGTGCCGACGGCGAGGAAGATGACGAGCGCCTCCTCGACGGCCGACTTGAGGTCGGTCGTGAAGTGGAGGCGTCCGGCCTGCGTGTTTTTGGCGACGAGCTGGTCGAGGCCCGGCTCGTAGATAGGGATTTCGCCCTTGGTGAGCCGCTCTATTTTGCCGGCGTCGTTGTCGACGCACGTGACGTCGACGCCGAACTCGGCGAAGCACGCGCCGGTGACCAGACCGACGTAGCCCGTGCCGATGACCGCGATGTGCATTGCGGGATTTCCGAAACCCTTCCGGGCGGGACTCTCTAGAACAAAAGCTTGCGGGTCACGCGCGCCGTCGCGTGACCCGCAAGGATCGGAAGTCTACAACTGTAGCCGTACGCCCACCTGTCCGGCGCGCCGAGGAGATGCGCAGCGGTTTTAGCGGGCCGGGCTGATGACGATCGGGGTGTCGCCGAACGTGAAATCGTCGTCGCGCGAGGCGATGATGGCCGCCGCCACCGCGCCGCCGGCCGCGAGCAGGAGCGCCGCCAAAGCGCCGCCCGAAAGACCTTCCATGTCGGGGGTCTCAAGGCGCGTGCAGCGCGTGCCCGGCTGGACGGTGCCGGCGTCGGCCGAGTTGCCGGCCGCGACCTGCTGGGCGTTGTTGCCGGCGCGGAGCTCGACGAGGCCCGCCTGCGTGTGGACGACCGTGTTGCCGCACTCGACATCAACAGTGAAGACGTTGGGCTGCTTGGTGTCGGCCATGGCGACGCCGTCGTTGGTCGTCACGCTGGCGTTCGTGCCCGACGAGGTCGAGAGGCGGACGCGGCCGGCGCTGAGCATACTGGTGATGCCCGTGTCGTTGAAGTTGATCTTGACGGTCGAGCCCGGCAGGACTTCGACGCGACCGAGTTTGCCGAGGCTGACGACGGCGCTCGAACCCTTCGCGGTGGTCACGGTGCTGTCCGAGAAAATCGTCGCGCCCGAGATGGCGTTCGCGCCGTTGACCGTCACCTCGCCGACGACCGAGAGGTCTCCGGTCGGCCCAGTCTGAGCGGCGAGGGCCACCATCGAGTACATGCTCCAGACGGCGACCGCCAGGGTCAGCGTGATGAGCTTCCGGCTCGAGTTTCTGCTAATCATTACCTATCTCCTCCCGTAGGTGAAACCATTCAATTTTTAGAGAGCGCGCCGCAAGTCTCACTCACAGAGGAGACTCGCGCGGAGACGAAGTCTGGTGTGTTTTCTCGCTAACCCGTCTCTGGAATCTTGAGCCCTCTAGCGGAACATTCCCAAAATTACGCAGGATGAAAGCCACTGCGGGCCTCATTAGTCCCCGCTTTTTTACACGAAAGCTCAGCCTGTGTCAACAAACATTTACGTAAAACCCGACCTTTTTTGAGTCCGCAAACAATTCACAGACGGTCGGTTGCGACATTTTCGACAAAACTTCGACGCCCCCCAAACGCGTCCACGCGCCGACGCCGGCCGCCCCGGCCGCCCCCCTTACTCGGCGTAGATTTGGACTGTGGGCTTGCCGTCCGGCCCTATCCAGCCGCGGTACATCCCGGCCGTGTTGAAGGGCGTGGCGAAGTTGCCGCGGCGGTCGATGGCGATGAGGCCGCCGCCGCCGCCTAAGGTTTTAGCCTCGGCGAGCGCCGTTTCGGCCGCCTCTTTCAGCGATTTCCCGGCGTAGCGCATCAGGGAGGCGACCTCGTGGGCGACCGAGGCGCGGATGAAATACTCGCCGTCGCCCGTGCAGGAGACGGCGCAGGTCTGGTTGTCGGCGTAGGTGCCCGCGCCGATGACGGGCGAGTCGCCGATGCGCCCGAAGCGCTTGTTGGTCATGCCGCCCGTCGAAGTCCCGGCCGAGAGATTCCCGGCCGCGTCGAGGCAGACCGCGCCGACCGTGCCGAACTTATCCTCGTCGGCGAAAGCCGCGCCCGGCGGCGCGACGCGCGGCGACGACTCGCGCAGGAGCGCGGACTTTTTCGGCGTCGCCGACTTCTCTTTGTCCCTCTCCTCCTGCTTCTTGCGTTGCAGCTCCTGCCAGCGATCCTCCGTGTAGAAGTATTTGGGGTCGACGAGCTCCACGCCCTTCTCGCGCGCGAACGTCTCCGCGCCCTCGCGGGCCATCAGGACGTGCGGCGACTGCTCCATGACGAGGCGCGCGAGCAGGATCGGATTCTTGATTCGCTTTAGCCCCGCGACCGCGCCAGCCTTGCGCGTGCGCCCCTCCATGATCGAGGCGTCGAGCTCGTTCGTCCCCTCGGCCGTAAAAACAGCGCCCTTGCCCGCGTTGAAGAGCGGAGAGTCTTCGAGCAGGGTGATGGCGGCGACGACGGCGTCGAGGCCCGCGCCGTCCCTTTTCAGAATCGCGTGGCCGGCCGTGAGGGCTTCCGTCAGCTTCGCGCGGATGGCCGACTCGCGCTCGGGCGTCATGCGCTCGCGCAGGATGGTGCCCGCGCCGCCGTGGATGACGAAGCCGAAGGGCTGCATGGCCTGACGCGTGGGCGCGTCGTCCGCCGCGCGCGCCCCGCGCCGCGGCGTCGCGGTCGCGGCCGACAACTCTGTCGACAAGTGCGCGCCGAGCGCGCCGGCAAGCGCGCCGCCGATGAATCTTCTCCGACTCTTGTCCGTCGTCATGCTCTCTTTAATCTCCCTCCCCCTTGAAGCGCGCGAGCGCGCGCTCGGCAAGCTCCGCGGGGACGTTAACGCGGAACGGGTGTTTGGCGAAAAAGGTCTGGACGCGTCGGACGCGCGCGCCCAACGCGGCGAGCGCGCGGGCGGCCGTCTCGTCGTCGAGCTCGCGGACGCCGTGCGCGTCGGCCGCGCGACGCAGCGCGCCGCGCAGGCGGTCGAGCGGGAGGTCGCGTTCGGCCAAGAGTTTGCCGCGCGCCTGAAAGTCGCCGAGCGCGTAGAGGACGAGGCTCTCGGCGTCGGGCGCGTCCGCGTCGGCGCGCCCCTCGAAGAAGGTCGGCTGGCGCATGAGAAGCTTGCTGAATGAAAGTCCGCCCGAACAGCCGGACGGGCCGGGCCGCGCTTTTAACGTCTCGGCGGACTCGCGCGGCGCGGGCGGACGGCCGCGGGCTGCTCGTCGCCGTCGCCGCGCGGCGGCGTCGCCGTCGTGGTCGTCGCGGGCGGCGCGGTCGTCGTCTGCCTTTGACCTTCGCGCGCTTCGGTCTCGGCCTTCTTCTTCAGCTCGGCCTGCTCGAACGGGTCGAGGCGCGCGAAGACGTAGAAACGGTCGCGGCCCGAGGCGACCGCGCCGAGGAAGCGGAACTGGTAGAAGAGCGTCTCGCCGACGCGCAGACTCTCTGGGCGCGGCGGCTCGTCGAAGAGCAACGTGAACTCGTCGCGCGCGACCGCTTCGAGCTCCGGCAGGTAATCGTTCTCGCTCTCGCGCGCGATGCGGACGGCCACCTGACGGAGCGCGCGGATGCGGTTCGAGTTGCGCACGTAGTAGGCGCGGTCAACCTCGCGGCGGCTGATGCGGTCGTCGACGACCTCCTGCTGGTTGCGCAGATAGCCGAGATACGCGCGCACAATCGGGCCGAACTCGCTCTCCGACTGCGCCGCCGTGCGCGCGCGCTGCGCGTAAGTCGGCGTGATGAAACACGCGACGAGCGCGAGCACGAGCGACGCCGCGCGGGCGAAGGTCTTGGGCGAGCTCCTCTTCTCGGACAGCATCGGGTTCGTCGCTCGCGTCCGCGCGGGGGCGCGTGGCGCGTCCTGTCGGACTGAAATTTAATCGGGGGGTTTAACGGCCGCCAGCGATTCTAGCACAGCCGCGGGCGCGCGGGGGAGCGCGCGGCGGCGGGTGTCGTTTGCGCGGCGCGCGCGGGCGGGTGTACATTTCGGACGCCCTCTGAGGCGACTCCGATGTCCCGAAAAAAGTCTAAGAGCGACGCTGTCATGAACGAGCGGGGCGGCGGCACGCCCGAGTTCGCCGGACGCCGCGTCGCGCTCGGCGTCTCGGGCGGCATCGCGGCCTACAAGGCGTGCGAGGTCTTGCGCGGGTTGCAGCGCGCGGGCTGCACGGTGCGCGTCGGGATGACGCGGCGCGCGTGCGAGTTCGTTACGCCGCTGACCTTCCGCGCTCTCTCCGGCGCGCACGTCGTCGTCGACGACTACGCCCCCGACAACCCCGACCCCATCGCCCACATCACCTTCTCGCAGACGGTCGAGCTGTTCGTCGTCGCGCCCGCCACCGCCAACATCCTCGCCAAGTTCGCGAACGGCGTGGCCGACGACTTTCTGACTTCGACCTATCTCGCGTCGAACGCGCCCGTCCTCGTCGCGCCCGCGATGAACACGACGATGTGGCAGCACCCGGCGACGCGTCGCAACCTCGCGCGGCTGCGCGCCGACGGCGTGCGCGTAGTCGAGCCGGACGCGGGCGAGATGGCGTGCGGAACTTTCGGCCCGGGGCGTCTGAGCGAGCCCGACCTCATCGTCACGGCGGCTCTCGATATGCTTCGCGAAATGGACGCGCGCGCGTCGGGCGACCTCGCGGGCGAGCGCGTCCTCATCACGGCGGGCGCGACGCGCGAGGACGTTGACCCGGTGCGCTTTCTGACCAACCGCTCGTCCGGAAAGATGGGCTTCGCGCTGGCCGAGGCGGCACGCGCGCGCGGCGCGGACGTGACGGTCGTCGCCGGGCCGACGACGGTTGAGCCTCCGTCGGGCGTGCGCACCTTGCGCGTGCGCTCGGCCGAGGAGATGCGCGCGGCGGTGATGAAGGAGGTGGCGGCGGCGAGCGTCTTTATCGCGGCGGCGGCCGTGGCCGACTACCGCCCGGCCGCCCCGGCCGCGAAGAAGATTAAGAAGTCGGGCGCGGCGTGGGCGCTTGAGCTTGAGCCGACGCCCGACATCCTCGCCGAAGTCGCGCGCGCGCGCACGAACGGGCTGCTCGTCGTCGGCTTCGCGGCCGAGACGGACGACCTCGTCGCGCACGCGCGCAAGAAGCTCGCGGGCAAGCGCCTCGACGCCATCGTCGCCAACGACGTGACGCGCGAGGGCGCGGGCTTCGACTCCGAGACGAACGCCGTCACCATCCTGACGCGCGCCAGCGAAGCGGCGCTGGAGCTGCCCCTCATGTCGAAGCTCGACGCGGCCCACCGCATCCTCGACGAGATCAGACGCCTCCGCGCCGCGGCGAACACTTAGCCCCCATTTTTTCCGCGCCCGAGTCGTGCGATAATGCCGGCGATTCTTTTATGAGAGACGAGTCGCAGATGAGGGACGAGTTGCGCGCGCTCGCCGCCGAGGTCGCCGAAGGTCTGGACTACCTGCGCGAGCTCGGCGCGGACGGCGTCGAGTCGGACGCTCATCGCGCCGACCCCGGAACTGCCGCGGAGCGCATTCCCTCGCCCGCCCTCGCGCGCAACGCGCGCGCCGAGGCCGCGCACGCGCCGCCGCCGTCGCGCGCGCCGAGCGAGGCGTCGCCGCCCCCTGTGAAGCCGAACGACGCGCCCCCTCACGTCGAAGCGCCGTCAGTCCTCTACCAAGAAGCCATGCCGACGAGAAAACCCGTACGCGCACCGTCGCCCGACCCGCCCGCCCCGCGCGAGACGCTGTTCGGCGACATCACGCCCAAAGACGAACTGAGCCTCGGCCGCCCCGGCGAGACCTTCGACGACATACGCGCGGACGTCGGCGAGTGCATACGCTGCCCGCTCCACAAGGGCCGCACGAAGATCGTGCACACCGAAGGGCACGCGCAAGCGCGCCTGATGTTCGTCGGCGAAGCGCCGGGCGCCGACGAGGACGCTTCGGGCCGGCCGTTCGTCGGCCGCGCCGGTCAGCTCCTGAATAAAATCATCGAGGCCATCGGGCTCAAGCGCGAAGACGTGTTGATAGGCAACGTCAACCGCTGCCGCCCGCCGCAGAACCGCGCGCCGACGACCGAAGAGGCGCACACCTGCAAGCCCTTCCTCCTGCGCGAAATCGCCGTCGCGCGCCCCGAGGTCATCGTCGTCTTGGGCAACACGGCGATGAAGAATTTGCTCGACACGAAGGAGGGCATCACGCGCCTGCGCGGGCAGTTTCAGGACTACAAGGGCATCAAGGTGATGCCGACCTTCCACCCCGCCTACCTTCTGCGCGACCCCTCGAAGAAGCGCGAGACGTGGGAGGACATGAAGAAGGTGCGCGACTACCTGAACCACGCGAAGGGCGAGAAGTAGGGGCGCGCTAGGCGTTGACGGGAGGCGGGACGTAGATGGCGGAGCGTTCACTCTTCGACGAGGACGACGACGAGGCCGGCGCGCCTGCGGAGACGCTCGACGAGATTAACGCCGAGATGCTCCGCCGCGCCAAGAGCCTCCCGCAGTTCAAGGAGCGCATACTCATCTTCGGCGAGGGCCGCGCGGGCGCGCGCGCCGCGGTCGTCGGCGAATCTCCGGGTGCGCCCGACATCGACTCGGGACGCCCCTTCATGGGCCCCGCCGGGCAGATGCTCGACAAGATTCTCGCCGCCATCGGTCTGCGCCGCGAGGACTGCTACCTGACGAACACCGTCAAGATGATCTCGACCGGCGACGAGATGACGGCCGACGTTTTGGGCTTCTTCACTCCCTACCTCCACCGCGAGCTGCGCGTCGTCCGCCCGCGCGTCGTCATCTCCTTCGGCAACACGCCGACGCGCGCCCTGCTCCAAACCAAAAAACCCATCTCTCAACTGCGCGGCACCTTCCACGACTACCGCGGGATGCAGCTGATGCCGACCTTCAACCCGGCCTACCTTCTGCGCGACCCGTCGAAGAAGCGCGAGGTCTGGGAGGACGTTAAAAAGGTGCGCGCCTTCCTCGCCTCGTAGGCCGCCCGCGCAGCCGCCGGCGCAGCTTCACGGCGACTTTCGCGCCGTCCAACTCCGCGGCGGCACGGTGGCGGCCGCGGGCCCGCCCGGCGGCGGCTTCCTCGTCGAGATGCGCCTGCCCGTCGGAGCCGGCGGCGGGGCGTGATTGCCGCCTCGCGGTTCGCGATTGACTTTTGCGCGCGGCGCGTCTAACTTCCCTGCCATCTCTCCGTTACGGGCGTACATTTTCTCAGACCGTCGAACGACTCAACGGGCGCGCACCGTCTCGGGCCGCGGCTCGCCTCGCGCCGCGCCGCTTCGTCGGAAACCCTCGAAAGGAATCGTCTCATGAGAACCTTGAACTCCCTCGTCGCACCCCGGCTCTTGCTCGCGTTTCTGCTGCTCGCGAATTCCGCGCCGGCTGCCTTCGCGCAGACGACCGCCGACCGACCGCCCGCGCAGGCCGGACAAGTCCCGAAGGTCGCCTTCGAGAAGTACACGCTCTCGAACGGCCTTCAGGTCGTTCTCCACGTCGATAAAAAACTCCCGGTCGTCCACGTCAACCAGTGGTTCCACGTCGGCTCGAAGAACGAGAAGCTCAACCGGACGGGCTTCGCCCACCTCTTCGAGCACATGATGTTTCAGGGCTCGAAGAACGCGGCCGGCGAGTACTTCGGCCACGTCGAACGCCTCGGCGCGACCGACTCGAACGGCACCACCAACTTCGACCGCACGAACTACTTCGCCACCGTCCCGTCGGCCAACCTCGAATACCTCATCTGGCTCGAAGCCGACCGCCTCGCCACCATGCTCGACGTGCTCGACAAGGCGAAGCTCGACAACCAGCGCGACGTGGTCAAGAACGAGCGCCGGCAGGGCCTTGAGAACCAGCCCTACGGCAAGGCGTTCATGCTCATCACCGAGAACGTCTTCCCGAAGGGCCACCCGTACTCTTGGGACGTCATCGGCAGCCACGAGGACTTGACGGCCGCCTCCGTCGAGGACGTGAAAGACTTCTTCCGCACCTTCTACACGCCGAACAACCTCTCGCTCGTCATCACGGGCGACTTCGACCCGGCCGAGGCCAAGCGTCTCGTCGAAAAATATTTCGGCACCATCCCGCCCGGCCCGGCGCTCGAACGCCACACGCGCTGGATCCCGCGCCTCGAAACCGAGAAGGTCATCGAAGTCAAAGACCGCGTCCCGCAGGAGCGCGTCTACATCAACTGGCCGACGCCGCCGCTCTACGACAAGGAGGACGGCGAACTCGACCTCATCGCCAACATCCTCGCCGACGGGCTCTCGTCGCGCCTCAACAAGTCGCTCGTCTTCGAGCGCCAAATCGCCTCGGACGTGTTCGCCTTCCAAGCGTCGCGCGAGATAGCGAGCGTGTTCACCGTCATCGCCACCGCGCGGCCCGGCTCGTCGCTCGCGCAGGTCGAGCAGATAATCACGGACGAGATCGCGCGGCTCGCGAAGGACGGCCCGACGGCCGACGAGCTCAACCGCGCCAAGACGAAGTGGGAGTACAACTTCGTCACGAACCTTGAGCGCATCGGCGGTTTCGGCGGCAAGGCCGACCAGCTCAACAGCTACAACACCTACATGGGCGAGCCCGGCGGCTTCGAGCGCGACTTCGCGCGCTACCGCGACGCGACCGTCGCCAGCGTCCGCGAGACGGCGGCCAAGTGGCTCGCGACGCGCAACCGCCTCGTCCTGCGCTTCCGCCCCGAGCCTTCGGGCCGCGAGTCGCAGGTCGCTATCGACCGCACGCAGATTCCGAAGGTCGGCGCCGACCGCGCGTTCACGGCCCCGCAGGTTCAGTCGGCGCGGCTCGAAAACGGGATGCAGGTCTACGTCGTCGAGCGCCACGAAATTCCGAAAGTCGCGGTGATGCTTTCGAGCCGCACGGGGAGCGTCTACGACCCGTCCGGCAAGGCGGGCCTCGCGCACCTGACGATGACGACGCTCGACAAGGGCACGAAGACGCGCAACACCCTGCAAGTCGCCGACGCGTTCGCAGACCTCGGCGCGACCCTGCACCCCGTCGCCAACTTCGAGACCTCGACCGTCGCGTTCGAAGTCTTGAAGCGCAACCTCTCGCCCGCGCTCGCCGTCTTCTCCGACGTGGTGCGCAACCCCTCTTTCCCCGAGACCGAGGTCGAGCGCATGAAGAAGATTCACTTGGACGCGCTCGCGCAGGAGTCGAACGACCCCGGCGCCATCCGCCGACGCCTGCGCACGATGCTCGCCTTCGGCGCGGAGCACCCCTACGGACGCCCGCGCACGGGGCTGCCGAGCACCGTGCAGACGCTGACGCGCGCCGACCTCGCGCGCTTCCACGAGACCAACGTCAAGCCCGCCAACTCGGCCCTCATCTTCGCGGGCGACATCACTCTGGCCGAGGCGACCGAGCTCGCGCGCCAGCACTTCGGCAGTTGGGCGGGCGCGGCCCCGCCGGCCGTCCAAATCCCCGAGGCGCAGGGCGCGGGCGCGGGCAAGGTCTTTCTCATCGACCGTCAGGACGCGGCGCAGACGGCCATCGCGCTCATCGTCCCCGCCCCGCAGCGCAAGACCGAAGACTTCTACGCGCTGTCTCTGGCCGACACCGTCTGGGGCGGCGCGTTCCAGTCGCGTCTCAACCTCAACCTGCGCGAGGACAAGGGCTACGCCTACGGCGCGGGCTCGTTCCACGACGCCTTCACGCGCGCCGGCTACTGGGCCGGGCAGGCCAACGTCCAGACCGACAAGACGAAGGAGTCCGTGACGGAGTTCATCAACGAGCTGCGCGCGCTCGCGGGCGGCAAGCCCATCAGCGAGGAGGAGCTGACGAACGCGCGGACGACGCGCGTGCGCGGCTACGCCCTTGAGTTCGAGACGCTGGGCCAGCTCGCCGGGAAGGTCAACGAGCTTCTGCAATTCGACCTCCCGCCGTCCGAGTTGCAGCGCGCGCCCGAGCTGCTGTCGAGCGCGACGCTCGCCTCGGTCAACGCCGCCGCGCAGAAGTACGCCGTGCCGGGCCGCGCGACGCTGCTCGTCATCGGCGACCGCTCGAAGATTGAGAAGGGCCTGCGCGAGCTGAATCTCGGCGAGATTATCGTCTTGGACGTCGAGGGCAAGCCCATCACGCGCTGACGCTTAGACAGACGAAGGGCACGCCCGCCCGCGGACGAAAAGAAGCGAGGCCGTCATCATCTTGACGGCCTCGCCTTTTTTTCGCCCACGCCGCCGTTACGTTTCCGCCGGTGCGCGCCACTCAAGAACAGAGACGGGCTTCGGAGGTCGAATCGAAGGCCCGCCGACTCTTGACGGCTAAGGAGAAGCCCATGCGAAAACTTTTCACCCTGACGGCGCTGCTCTCGCTCGTCGCGCTCGCGGCCGCGGCCGCGCCCAAGCCCTCCGGCGCTTCGGCGCAGACGCAACCGCCGACCGAGTTTCAGTACGCGGCGAAACTCGTCTGCGGCCGCGCGGACGCCGCGTCGGGCGGCCTCGCCGCGCCCGGCCAGTACTACACCATCGTCAACGTCCACAACCCCTCGCCCAACCGCGAGGTCAAGTTCCGCAAGAAGTTCGCGCGCGCCCTGCCCGGCGAGAAGGCCGGGAAGATTACGCCCTTCTTCCCGGCCGCCCTGCGCGCCGACGAGGCGATGGGCATCGACTGCCCGGACATGTACAAGCACACCGGCATCACGCCCGGCACTTTCTTCGAGGGCTACGTCGTCCTCCAAATCATGACGCCGATGGAGCTCGACGTGGTCTCGGTCTACACGGCCGGAGCCCCCAACGTCGCGACGCTCCACAGCGAGCGTGTCCCCGCGCGCCGCATCCCCTACGTCCCGCCGCAGTCGTGCGGCGACCTCAATCAGAATCTGAGCACGGGCGTCGCGGCGTGGAGCATCAAGTCGGAGCCGCCTTCTAATTCGCCCGTGTCGCGCACGGCGAGTCTCGTCACGGCTCCGCACTCCGCGTGGGGCTCAATCCCCGGCGCGCAGTGGATCGGGCCGGCGCCGAACAGCAGTCAGGGCGGCGCGCCCGGCAAGTACGTCTACGAGACCTGCTTCTGCCTGTGCTCAGGATTCTCGAACGCGCAACTGACGCTCAAGGGGTTTGCCGACAACAGCGCGAGCGTCTTCCTCAACGGGCACCCGCAGTCGCTCGGCCAGTTCGGCAGCTTCTACGGCACGGCCGGCACGGCGCAGACCAACGACCAGACGCTCTTCAAGCCGGGCACGAACTGCGTGCAGGTCGAGGTCAACAACTGGAGCGGGCCGACGGGGCTCATCGTGTCGGGGTCGGTGACGGCGGCAGGCGGGAAGTGCCCGTCGGGCATCACCGACGCGACCGACACCCAGTCCGATTCGCAGTAGTCCAAGCGCGCAAAGGCGAGGGGCGCGGCCCGTTAACTTCCGGCCGCGCCCCTCGTCGAGCGTGATTGATGATTTACGCGGGAGGCGGCGACTTTAATCGTCCGCCCCCGCGCGTGTTAGTCGCTTACTTGAACTTGAAGTAAGCGGTGTGCGTCGTGCCGTCGGCGAGCTTGACGACCAGCACGCGGCACGTCCCGGCCCACGACTTCTCGGTCTTCCAGTTGTACTGATACCTGTCGGAAGACGCGTCATAGGTGAGCGTGCTGTTGCCGGCCGTGTTCGTCTCTTCGAGCACGTTGACCGGCAAGTTGTCGTTGCACCCGACCTGCTGCGACGCCGGGTAGCCCGCGGCGAAGATGTTCAGCCCCTTGTTACCGCTCAGGCTGAACTTAACCGGGATGCCCTGCCCCGCCTTCACCTCGTTGACGACGGGCGCGTTGCTCACCGGCGAGAAGAAGCCGGTGAAGTTGTAGAGCACAGTCACGTTGAAGGTGCACTGGCTCTGGTTGCCCGCGTCGTCTGTGGCGGTGGCCGTCACGGTCGTCGTGCCGACGGGGAAGACCGAGCCCGAGGCGACGCTGGTCTGGATGGTCGGCGTCGCGTCGGCGTTGTCGGTCGCCGTGACGTTGAAGTTGACGGCGACGCCCGACGCGTTCGAGTTCAAGGGGAGGTTCACGACGATGTCGTCCGGGCAATCAATGACCGGCGCTTCGTCGTCCGTGACCGTGACCTTGAAGCTGCACGAGTCGTCCGGCTCGACGCCGTTCGTCGCCGTGCAGGAGACGGTCGTCTCGCCGAGCGGGAAGGTGTGCGGCGAGGTGATGGTGGTCGCGCC
>DASQDT010000255.1:0-2829 GCA_035634035.1 Pyrinomonadaceae bacterium
GAACAGACGGAACAACTCGCGCCCTTCCGGCACGCGCGCGCGCGACGAAAGGCCGCGCCGCTCGGCGAAGGCGGCGAGTGTCTGACGCGCGCGCCCGGCGAGTTCTTCCGGGGCGCGGCCGCGCAGCTTCTTCAACTTGTCCAGTGAACGCTTCATGCGTCTGTCGTTCGTCGTCTCGACCCTCCGCCCGGCTTACCCGCGCGCGAGTTCGCGGTAGAGCGCGAGCCATTCGCCGCGCACCGACTCCCACGAATACTTCTCACACTCGCGGCGCGCGCGCTCGATGAGCGTTTGCGCGAGCGCGTCGTCGGCGAGCAGCAGGCAGGCGCGTTCGGCCAGCGCCTCGGCGTCGCCGCGCGGGACGACGAAGCCGGTCTCGCCGTCGGCGACGATGTAGGGGATGCCGCCCGCGTCGGTCGTGACGACGGGCGTGCCCGAGGCGAAGGCTTCGATGACCGAGCCGGGCATGTTGTCAATGTCGGGCGCGTTCAGGTAGATGTCGGCCGCTTCGTACAGGCCCGGCATCCGCTCGGGCGGCACGCGCCCGACGAACTCGACGTTCTTCAAATTCAACTCGCGCGCGAGTCGTTCCAACGCGGCACGCTGGCTTCCGTCGCCCGCGACCGTGAGGCGCGCGTCCCCGTGTCTCCGCTGAATCAGCGCGAAGGCGCGCAGGACGCAGCCGACGTTGTAGAGCGGTTCGAGGTTGCGGTTCGATAGGAAGACGGGCCTGAGCGGTTTTCGCTCGCGGAAGCGGAAGCGCGCGCCGTCAACGAAGTTGAAGACAGAAGTGGCGCTCAGGCCGAAGCGCCCGAACACGTCTACGAGGTAGCCGGAGGGGACGGCCACGCGGTCGAACAGGCGGACGGTCGGGATGGCCGTGCGCCGCCACCGTCGGAGGTGGTCTTCGGCCTCGCCGCTGCGGTAGTTCAAAAGGGTCTTCCTGCCGTAGAGCTTCGAGACGAGCACGGCCGGCGTCGGCGCGAGCACGAAGGAGAAGTACGAGGCCGAGAAGATGTGTACCACGTCGAAGCGGTGCACGCGCGCCAGCAGCGACGCGACGTACGCGATTGAGGTGACGACCGTGCGCACGTACTTGATTCGCTGAAGGCGGCCGAGCGGCCCCGGCAGACGCGGGTTAATCGGCAGGAAGCCGACTTCCAGCGAAGGCTCGGCGCGGAAACGTTCGAGCAGGCGCGCCGCCTGCACGGCCTGTCCGCCGAGAATGTCGGTCGAAGGGCCGACGAGCAGGACGCGCAGCGAGCGCGCGCGTGCGACGGCGGCGCGTGAAGCGACTTCGCCGCGCGCCGCCTCGCCGACGTTCGACGCCGACCCGCGGTCGCCCGCGACGACGCCGCCGCCCGCCGCGACGCCGAATCGCTCGTCGGCCGCGTCCTTCAACTCGCCCTGTTCGACACGCGCCCTCACCTGTTCTCCGAAACTCCTTCTCGCCCCGCCAGCGGGCGCGCTTCGAACGTCCGCGCCGACGGCCTGAGCAGCCGCTCGTAGAGTTGCTCCGTGCGTTCCAGCTGGGCCGCGCAGGAGAACTCTCGCTCCACGCGCGCCCGCCCGCGCGCGCCCATCGCGCGCGCCTCCTCCGGGTTTTTCAGCAGGCCGGCGACGCGCGAGGCCAGCCGCTCGTCGTCGCCCGGCGCGACGAGGTAGCCCGTCTCGCCTTCGGCGACGGCCTCGCGCGCGCCGCCCACGTCGGTCGCCACCACGGGGCGCGACGCCGCCATGTATTCGAGAATTGCGTTCGAGAAGCCTTCGGCCTTAGAACTCAGGACGCACACGTCCGACGCTTCCAGCAGTTCCGCGACGTGCGCGCAGCGGCCCGTGAAGAACGCGCTCTCACCCAAGCCGAGTTCGGCCGCGAGCGCGCGCAGGGGTTCGGTCAACTCGCCCTCGCCCGCGAGGACGAAGGCGGCCGACGACACCTCCTCGCGCACGCGCCGCGCGGCGCGCAGGAAGGTCGGGTGGTCTTTCACGTCGAAACGCATGTTGGCGACAATCGTCACCAGCGGGCGCGCGGCCAACTCCGCGGGCAGCCCGACGAGCGCGAGACGTTCCCCGCGCGCGAGGTTCGGCCGGGGCCGCAGGCGCTCCGTGTCGAGGCCGTTATGAACGACCGTCACCTTGCCGCCCGCGACGCCCTCGCGCGCGAGTTGTTCGCGCACCGCCGAGGCGTTGGCGACGACGGCGTGCGCGAGCCCGTACGCCCGCCGCTCGACCCACTTCTGCGCGGGTGTGCGCACCCCACCCGTCTCGCGCCGCGAGGCGACGCGCGCCGGCACTCGCGCCCACGCCGCGCCGAGCATGCCGAAGACGTTCGTGTAAAAGTCGTGCGCGTGGACGACGGCGATTCGCTCCCGGCGCAGGTGGCGTGCGAAGCGTCGGAGTTGCGCGAGCAGCTGCCGGTCGTAGAAGTTGTTGAGTTTGTACTCGGGAATCTCGCCGACGCCGAGGCGCTCCGCCTCCTCGCGCAGCGCGCCGCCGCCGTCGAGGCACGCCACGCGCACCTCGTACCGCCCGCTCTCTTTGAGCAGGCGCGCGAGTTGCACCGCCTGGCGCTCCGAGCCGCCCTGGTGGAAGCTGCTGACTAATTGGAGGACGTTTCTGCTCAAAAGCGTCTTCACCCGACCTGACAGGTCTCGGCCTTGCGCGCCCCGCCGCCGTCCGCGCCTTCGTCCGCGAAATCGCCCGCGTCGCGCTCGCGCCGCAGCCACGTTTCGAGGACGAAGAGATACCAGAGTTGATTCGGCGCGTGACCGCGCGCCGCCGCGCGCCGCGACTCTTCGAGCACGGCCGCGGAGTTGACCCAGCCGTCGC
>DASQDT010000256.1:0-10388 GCA_035634035.1 Pyrinomonadaceae bacterium
GAGCGCTGCGAGCGCAGCTTCCTCATCGAGACGCCGGACGAGATCAACCCGGAAGACCTCCGCGGCGTCGAGCGCGTCGGCGTCACGGCCGGGGCCTCCACCCCCAACTGGCTCATCCAACAGACCATCGCACGCCTCAAAGAGATCGGCGCGGCGCAAGGCTAAGACAAGGCGAAAGTAAAAAGCTGAAAGGCAAAAGCGGTAGGGCCGTCGTGCTCTCTCCTTTTGCCTTTTACTTTTGTCTTTTCCCTTCGCGCGCGCGTTCGTGCTATTTTGTCGGGCAATTTTAGAGACTTCGGGGCACGCTCGGGCGGCGCGCGTGCGCCTGCGGGGGGCACGGGGCGTTTTTATGGAGACGGTCGGTGAAGGCGCGCAGGCCGCGCCCGAGAAGCGTGAAGGCGCGGCGGACGGCGGCGCGGCGGCGCGAGTGACGGACGACGAGGCGTCCGCCGCTTCGGCGCAGACAGACGAGGCCGCGCACGAAGAGGCCGCGCCCGTGCTTGCGGCGCGCGGGACTTCGGAGGCGGGGCGGCGCGTCGCCCTGCTCCTGCTGGGGGCGCTCGCCATCGGCGTCGCCTTCTGGTGGATGCAGTTCTCGACGCGCTCGATCTGCTGCGGCGACTTCGACGCCTACTACCACTTCCGCTGGAGCCAGATGCTTCTCGACGGGATGCGCTCCGGCGACTTCCCGCCCGCCTTCGAGGCGCTCCCGCTCACGACTCTCAACCGCGACGACTACGTCGACCACCACTTCCTCTTCCACGTCCTCCAAATCCCCTTCACGCAGTTCGGCGACACGGAGGCGTGGGCGGCCGTCGTCTTCGCGCTGTGCCTTCTGCTGTCGCCGCTCGTCTACCGGCTCGCGGCGCGGCTCCTGCGCGGCGGCGACACGGTGCTCGTCCCCATCGCGACGGCCGTGATGGCCGGCTTCGCCGTCGCGATGGCGCTGCTGCAAGTGAGGGCGAGCGCGGCGGCGCGCTACGGCGTGGCGGCGCTGGCGCTCGCCGTGATGTTCGGCTGCGAGCGACTCGTCGCGTATCTCGTGCGCCGGGGCGGCGCGCGCGCGGCCGCCGTGCTCGCGGCCGCCGGCTTCGCCCTCTTCGTCCCGCTCCTCTTCTACTGGGCGACGGTGCTCTATCAAATCAGGACGGGCGCGTACGGGCAGGCCGACTGGCACGCCGACTTTCACTACGGCGCGAAGCTGGGGACGTGGCTCTTCGCCTCGGCGGCCGTCTTCGCCTGCTACTGGGTCGTCGTGCGCTACCGCCTGCGCTACCCCGTCGTCTGGCTGCTCGCGCTCTTGGGCTGCTCGACGCCCTTCCTCTACCGCATGAACATGGGGAAGGCGATGAGCGTCTCCATCGTCCTGCTCGTCGTCGGCATCCACCTGCTCTTTCAGCGCAAGTACATCTGGCTTCTCCCGCTCTCCTTTCTGTTCGCGCTGACCTACGATATGTTCGCGCTCTTGGGCGTGGCGGCCGTCGTGTGGGCGGCGGTCATCTTCTGGAGCGAGCGGAGAATCGAGTGGCGGCCCGTCGCGTGGGTCGCCGCCGGGTCGATCGCGGGCTTCGTCATCAACCCGTACTTCCCGCAGAACTTCATGCTGATGTACGACCACGTCGCCATGAAGGTGACGAGCAAGGACTTTTCGACGGCCGTCGGCGGCGAGTGGTACCCGTACGACACTTGGGAGTTTTTGGGCAACTGCTTCGTCGCGACTGTCGCGCAGGTCGTCGGCTACATCGCCTTCAACGGCTCCGACCGCAAGTCGACGCAGCGCACGCTCTTCCTGCTCCTGTTCTCGACGCTCCTGATGATCGTCAACGCGCGCTGGAAGCGTTTCTCCGAGTACTGGCCGCCTTTCGCCGTCCTGTTCGCGGCCTTCTCCCTGCAACCGTACCTCGAAGGCGCGCGCGCCTACGCGGCGCGTCTGCCGGCCGACGTGCTCGACGAGTTGCAGCCCTTCCTCGACCGTCACGAGCGGCCGGCCGAAGTCGCGCGGCGGCGGCGCGAGCGGATGTTGGAGTACGGGCTCGCGTCTCTGGCGGCGGTCGCCCTCGGGTTCGCGGCCGTGTGGTGCGCGCGCGTCACGTCGGGCGACATCCGCGGGATGGCCGGCCCCGAGCAGTACCGCGGCGGGATGGAGTGGATAGCGAAGAACGTCCCCGAGGGCGAGATCATCTTCAACACCGACTGGGACGACTTCCCCAAGCTCTTCTTCTACTCGCCGCGGCACGCCTACGCCTCGGGCCTCGACCCGACCTACCTGCACGACCGCAACCGGCAGCTCTCCGACCTCTACGGCGACATCGGGACGGGCAAGGTCGAAGACCCCGGCCCGCCCATCCGCGAGCGCTTCGGCGCGCGCTACGTCTTCACCGACAACGAGCACGAGAACTTCGTCAGCCTCGCGCTCGACAGCGGCTGGTTCGACGAGGTCTACGCCGACGACAACTGCACGGTCTTGCGCATCCGCGACGCGCGCGGCGAGCCCGCGCCCCTGCCCGCCGGCGACGACCCGGCCGCGCACGGCGCAGACGACGCCCCGCCCGCCGACGACTCCGAGCCCGCGCCGGGCGACGAGGAAGGCGGCGGCGAAGAACCGAAGTAGGCTCGAAGGAAAGGGCGGAAAATAGCCGGGGCCGGCGAAGGCGCTTCGCCGGCCCCGGCTATTTTCCGCCCGCCCCTCGGGGGCTTCAGTCTCACCGCTTCGGGGGCTTTCGTTTACTGCGTCGGCTTCGGGGCGGGCGTCTTCTTGGCGAAGTCGCCGGCCTTGATGATGGTGATCTTCGACGGGTCGATGTGACGCCGCATGGCCGCCATGATCTGCTCGGGTGTCAGCGCCGCCACCTTCCGCTCGAACTCCTCGTCCCACTGGAACGTGCGGTTGATGAAGAGGTACTGCGCGAGCGCGCCGGCCAGCGTGTTGTCCTGCGCGCGGTTAATCTGGCGCGCCTGAAGGTAGCCGCTCTTGCCCTTCGCCACCTCCTCGGCCGTGAAGCCTTCGGAGAGCGCGCGGGCGAGCTCCTCCTTGTAGGCCGCCTCCAAGCGCGCCACGTTCTCCGGCGCGTAGATGGCGAACGACGTGAACGTGCCCGCCTTGTCGAGCGCGCTCGCGTTCAGGCCCGACCCGACGCCGTAGCTGATGCCCTCGCGGTCGCGTATGCGCTGGCGCAGGCGCGAGGCCGAGTTCGCGCCGAGCAGGTAGTTGCCGAAGACGAGCGCGGGGTAGTCGGGGTCGTCGTCGCGGATGTTGAGGTTGAGCCCCGCGAAGAAGTTCGCGTTGGCCTTGTCGGGCGTCTCGAAGGACTTGTTGACGGCCGCGACCTCGCGGTAGACGTTGACGAGCCGCGCGTACGGGCGCGGGCTCTTCCACTGTCCGAAAAGCTCCGCGGTGAGGCGCGCGACCTCCGCCTCGTCGAAGTCGCCGACGAAGGCGCCCTGCGCGTCGGACGCGCCGTAGAAGTCCGCGTAGAACTTCTTCACGTCCTCGACGGTCGTCGCCTTGATGGCCGCGACCTCCTCGTCGAGCGGCATGACGTGGCGCGGGTCGCCCTTCGGGTACGGGTTGAGGTGGCGCAACAGCTCGCGCTGCGCGATGGCGCCGGGGTCGCTGCGCTCCTGCTCGAAGCTGGCGAGCACCTCCTGCTTGAGCTGGTCGAACTCGGCGGCCGGGAACGACGGCTCGCGCAAGACTTCCGCCATCAGACGCATGACGGCCGGCAGGTTCTCGCGCGCCGTCTCGATGAAGAGCGTGGCCTGCGTCGGCCCGCCCGAGACGAAGGCGCGCGCCTTGAGCCGGTCGAGCTCGTCCTGTATCTGCTGCCGCGTCCTCGTGCGCGTGCCGCGCATGAGCATATCCGTGACCAGCTCACCCGCGACGGCGCGGTTCTTCAGACTCTGCTCGTCGCCGAAGCGGAAGGTCATCGAGGCGACGACGGTCGCGCCGCGCGTCTTCTTGGGGAGGAGCGCGAGCTTCGGGCTGGCGACCGCGGCCGGGCGCTTCGTGCGCGTCTCGATGTTGGCGGGCGCGGGGTCGAACGCCTCGCCCATCGCGATGGCCGCGTCGCCCTTGTAGTCCTTGAGCATCGCGGCCACGTCCGGCACGGGCGGAATCTCGGCGCGGTCGGGCTGCGCGGTCGGGACGAACTGCGCGAGCGTGCGGTTCGACGGCTTCAGGTAGCGCGCGGCGGCGCGCTGCACGTCCTCGGGCGTCACCTTGCGGACGCGGTCGCGGTGGAGGAAGAACAGGCGCCAGTCGCCCTGCGCGATCCACTCGCTCAGCTCAAGGCCGACCACGTCCGACTTGTTGAGCGCCAGCTCGACGTTCTTGAGAATCGCCTGCCGCGCGCGCTCGACCTCCTCTTTGGTCGGCGGGTTCGCGCCGGCCGACTCGACGGTCTGGATGAACGCCTCGCGCGCCGCGTCGAGCGAGTCGCCCTGCCGCACCTCGGCGCCGTACATGGCGATGCCCGGCTCGCGCATCTGGAAGTTGAAGCCGAAGACGCGGCTCGCCTTCTTCGTCTCGACGAGCGCCTTGTGCAGGCGTCCCGAGGGCGTGTCGCCGAGGACGAAGGCGAGCACGTCGAGCGCCGCGAAGTCCTCGTGCGAGCCCGAAGGGACGTGGTAGACCGCGCCGACGAGCTGCACGTCGCCGACGCGACGCAGGGTCACCGAGCGCTCGCCGTCCTGCACCGGCTCGACCGTGTAGACTTTCTGGAGCTTGCGCGCCGGGCGCGGGATGGGCGAGAAGACGGAGTTGATGAGCGCGAGCGTCTTCGCCTCGTCGAAGCGGCCGGCGACGAGCAGCACGGCGTTGTCGGGCTGGTAGTACTGCCGGTAGAAGGCTTGCAGGCGGTCGATGGGGACGTTCTCCACGTCGGAGCGCGCGCCGATGGTCGAGTTGCCGTAGTTGTGCCACAGGTAGGCGGTCGAGACGGCGCGCTCCATGAGAACCGAGAACGGGTCGTTCTCGCCGCTCTCCATCTCGTTGCGGACGACCGAAAACTCGGTCTTCAAATCCTTCTCGGCGACGAAGGAGTTGACCATCCGGTCGGCCTCCATCTCAAGAGCCCAGCGCAGGTTCTCGTCGGTCGCCGCCATCGTCTCGTAGTAGTTGGTGCGGTCGAGCCACGTCGTGCCGTTGCGGCGCGCCCCGTGCTCGGTCATCTCCTGCGCGAGGTTCGGGTGGTTCTTCGAGCCTTTGAAGAGCAGGTGCTCCAAGAGGTGCGCCATGCCCGTCTCGCCGTAGTTCTCGTGGGCCGAGCCGACCAGATACGTGACGTTGACGGTGACGGTCTGCTTCGTCGGGTCGGGGAACAGCAGCACCCGCATCCCGTTCGACGCGAGGCGGTACTCGGTGATGCCCTCGACCGACGTGACGCGCTCGACGCCCGCGGGGACGGCCGCCGCGGCGGTCGCGGCCGACGCCTGCTGCTGCTGCTGCGCCGCGACGCGCGAGGCGGGCGCGAAAGACGCCGCGAAGGTGAGCGCGGCGGCGACGAGGGCGCGCGCGAGCGCTCCGGTCTTGACTGATTTCATCGTCTTATCTCCGATAAATTGTTCGCGTTTAAGGGTGGGCTGAAAAGGATTTTTCGGCCTGAGCCTTCATTATACGCGCGCCGCCGCCCGCCGGTTTCCGGCAAAAACTCGGCCGCGCCCGCAACTCAAGGGACGAGGACGAGCTTGCCGAACTGCGCCCTGTCCTCCATCCGCTCGTGCGCCGCGCGCGCCTCCGCCAGAGGCATCGCGCGGTCGACGACGGGGCGAATCCGCCCGCTCTCGACGAACTTCAGCGCGTCCAAAAGCTCGGACTTCGATCCCATCATCGAGCCGAGAATCGTCAGATGGCGGTAGAAGACCTGACGCAGGTCGGTGCGCGCGTCGAACCCGCTCGTCGCGCCGCAGGTGACGAGGCGTCCGTCGCGCGCGAGCGCGGAGATGGAGCCCGCCCACGTCTCCGCGCCCGTGTGCTCGAAGACGACCTCGACGCCCTTCTTCCCCGTCAGACGCCTGACCTCCTTCGGCCAGTCCTCGCGCGTGTAGTCGACCGCCTCGTCCGCGCCGAGCGCGAGCGCGCGCGCGCGCTTCTCCTCGGTCGAGGCCGTCGCGATGACGCGCGCGCCGAGGAGTTTCGCCACCTGTATGCCGACCGACCCGACGCCGCTCCCGGCCGCGTGAACCAGAACGTCCTCGCCCGGCCGCACGCGCGCGCGCGTCACGAGCATATGCCACGCCGTCAGCGTGACGAGCGGGACGGCCGCGGCCTCCTCCCACGACAAATCTCTAGGCTTCGGGACGACGTTGGCGGCCGGCGCGGCGACCAGCTCGGCGTAGCCGCCCGCGCGCGCGCTCCCCAAAATCTGATACTCGGGGCAGAGGTTGTCGGCGCCGCGCAGGCACTCGCGGCAGTGGCCGCACGAGACGCCGGGTTGGAGCAACACCTCGTCGCCCGCGCGCACCCAACTGACGAGTTCGCCCGCCTCGCGCACCACGCCCGCCACGTCGTTGCCGAGGACGTGCGGGAGCGCGAGCTTCATGCCGGGCAGACCCTTGCGCGTCCACACGTCCAGATGGTTGAGCGCGCAGGCGCGCACCTCGACTAAGACTTCGTTGGCGAGCGGGCGCGGGTCGGGCCGCTCCTCGTAGCGCAGCACCTCCGGCCCGCCGTGTTCGTAAAAGACAGTGGCTTTCATCCCGGTTTCTTTAAAGTCTCTTCAGGAAGGAACAAAACGCGATGAGTGACGACATCAGACCCGACGGCGCGGCGGCAGGTTCGGCCGCGACGACAGACGACGTGACGACGCTCGGCGGCATCATCCACGCGCTCTACGACTCCATCTCCGGCCCGGCCGACAAGAAACGTGACCTGCGACGCTTCCGCTCGCTCTTTCACGAGGGCGCTCGGCTCGTGCCGACGCGCCTCGACCGGCGGACGGGCGAGGCCCGCGCGCTCGTCCTCGAAGTCGACGAGTATTTCAAGATGGCCTGCGAGCAGTTCCGCGTGGCGGGCTTCTTCGAGCGCGAGGCGGCGCGGCGGGTCGAGCGGTTCGGGCACGTCACGCACGTCATGAGCACCTACGAGTCGCGCCGCGCGGAGGACGACCCCGCGCCCTTCCAGCGCGGCGTCAACAGCATCCAGCTCTTCCACGACGGCGCGCGCTACTTCGTCCTCACGATTTTCTGGGACTTCGAGCGCCCCGACAACCCGCTGCCGCCCGAGTACGAGCCTTCTTAACCGGCGCCCTCGGTCTGCTGGCGCGCGTGGTAGGAGGAGCGCGTCAGGGGGCTCGACTCGACGTGGCGGAAGCCCAAACCCATGCCGACCTCGCGCCAGCGCGCGAACTCCTCGGGCGTCACGTAGCGTTCGACGGGCAGGCGGCGCGCGTGCGGCTGGAGGTACTGCCCGATGGTCATGATGTCGCACGAGACCGCGCGCAGGTCACGCATCAGCTCGACGACCTCGTCGAACGTCTCGCCGAGGCCGACCATGATGCCGCTCTTGGTGAGCATCCCGCGCCGCTCGCGGTCGCGGCGCTCGGCCGCGCGTCGGAGGAGCGTCAAAGTCTGCTCGTACTTCGCGTCGGGGCGCACGCGGCGGTAGAGGCGCGCGATGGTCTCCGTGTTGTGGTTGAGCACGTCGGGCTCGGCGTCGAGCACGGTGTTGAGCGCCGCCTCGTCGCCGTTGAAGTCGGGGATGAGGACTTCGACCTTGCACTCGGGGTTAGCCGCCCTCACCTCGCGTATCGTCTCGGCCCAATGACGGGCGCCGCCGTCGGGCAGGTCGTCACGATTAACCGACGTGATGACGGCGTGCGCGAGGTTTAAGTGTCTCACCGCCTCGGCGACGTGGCGCGGCTCCGCGGGGTCGAGCGCGCCGGGCTTGCCTTTGCCGACGGCGCAGAAGCCGCAGTGGCGCGTGCAGATGTCGCCGCCGAGCATGAAGGTCGCCGTGCGGTCAGACCAGCACTCGAAGATGTTCGGGCAGCGCGCCTCCTGACAGACCGTGTGCAGGTTCAGACCCTCGATGAGGCGCAGGACGTGGTTCTGGTTCGAGGGGTCGCCGATGCGCACCTTCAGCCACGGCGGCTTCGGCCCGCGCGGCGGACGCCCGGTCGGCGCGGGAGGGTTGCTTATCACTCTCAGCTCGCGGCTCAAATCTGATTCACCCCGGAACGGATTTTAAACGTGCACTCATTTTACCACCCGACGCCCGGGTTGTCGCTTCCGCCCCCCGCGCGCCGTGCGTTTTCGGGTGGATGAAACGGCGCATCCGAAGTAATATTCCCGCCGCGCCCCACGCCCGACTGATTTCTAAACTTTAAGAACTCGATAAGGAGAACGACACGAATGTCTACGAGACGTAAGACGGCCTTCGTCTGCGCGCTGCTCGCGGCCGCACTCTTCGCCGGCTGCCAACCTGCGGGGGACGGCTCGAACACGGCGACCCGCAACGCGAACGCGAACGCGTCAGGCGCGAACACGTCGGCCGCCAACACCGCGGCCACCCCCGCGACGACCACGACGACGGGCGCCGACGGCGTCATCGGCTCCGGCTCGGGCGTCGAAAAAGAGAAGCCGGCCGCCGGCAAGGCCAACGTGCAGGGCAAAGTCCTCTTCATCGAGCAGCCGGCCTCGGGCGTCGAGGTCAAGCTGTGCGAGACCTTCAGCCGCTTCATCGGCGGGTGCGGCGGCGAGACCTTCACGACGAAGACCGACGCGGCGGGCGAGTACCTCTTCAAAGACGTGACGCCGAGGGTCTACGAGGGCCTCATCGTCAAGGTCTTCAACTCGAACTACTACGTCTTCGCCACCTCCGGCATCGTCCAGACGGCGAAGTACAACGTCGAGTCGGACAAGACGTTTTTCGCGCCCGACACGCAGCTGTTCAAAAACGATTTGAAGCTCGTGAACCCGAAGGCGGGGGCGAAGGTCGCGGCCGAGGGGCTGGAGGTCAAGTGGGACGCCTACCCCGACGCGGCCTACTACAAGATGAGCATCTTCGCCGACACGGCCTCCGGCGCGGAGACCAACTACGACTACATCAACAAGCGCGTGGACGGCACGTCGTTCGTCTTGGACAAGCCGCTCGCGCCCGGCACGTACAACGTCAAGGTCGAGTCCTACAACTCGAACGACACGAAGCTCGCGCAGAACTCCGACGACATCAAGTTCACCGTCCCCGGCGCCGCCGGCGGGGCGGCGAAGTGAACTGAGTACGGCGCGGCCCTCGTCGCCGTCAGCGCGGCCGTCATCATTGCCCGCCCGAGAGGATTCGGGCGAGCAGGTCGGGGTCGGCGTTGCCGCCCGAGAGGACGACGCCCGCGCGCCGAATGTCCGCCGGGAGCTTGTTGAAAAGCACCGCGGCGGCGGCGACCGCGCCCGTCGGCTCGACGAGAACCTTCATCCTCAGCAGGAAGAAGCGCATCGTCTCGACGATCTCCTCCTCCGAGACCGTGAGCACGTCCTCGGCCGTCCTCCGCAGCACGGCGAAGGTGAGCGCGCCGGGCGACGTCGTGCGCATCCCGTCGGCGATGGTCGGCGGCGGCGCAATCGTCACGCGCTCGCCGCGCCGGAAAGACTGACGCGTGTCGTCGGACAGCTCCGACTCGACGGGAAAGCAGCGCACGCGCGCGTTCAACTCTTTGGCGGCGACGCTCGCCCCGGCGAAGAGTCCGCCGCCGCCGCAGGGGGTGAGCAGGGCGTCCAAGTCGGGCACTTCCTCGAACAGTTCGAGCGCGCAAGTCCCCTGCCCGGCCATGATGAGCGCGTCGTCGTAGGGCGGGACGACGACGCGCCCCTCGCGCTCGGCTATCTCGCGCGCGACACTCTCGCGGTCGTCGCGCTGCCGGTCGTAGAGCACCACTTCGGCCCCGTACGCGCGCGTGGCCGCGAGCTTCGGCGGCGGGGCGTCGGTCGGCATCACAATCTTCGCGCTCAGCCCCGCGTCGCGCGAGGCGAGCGCGACCGACTGCGCGTGGTTGCCCGACGAGAAGGCGACGACGCCGCGCCGCCTCTCGTCCCCCGTGAGCGAGAGGATCTTGTTCGTCGCGCCGCGCATCTTGAAGACGCCCGCGCGCTGGAAGTTCTCGCACTTGAAGAAGACCTCGCGGCCCGCCCGTTCGTCGAACGTGCGCGAGCGGAGGACGGGCGTGCGGTGGACGCGCGGGCCGATGCGCTCGCGCGCCTCTTGGATGAGTCGAAAGTCGAGCATGGAGTTTGATTGAGAAGCCACCGGCTCGGTCATCGCTTTCAGGCGGAGGGCGCGACGCCGACGAGCCCCGCGTCCTCTTCCGCGCCCGTCTCATCGACCGTCATCCCGAAGACCTCGCGGAAGCGCGCGACGACTCGGTCTTCGACTTCCCGCAAGGGCGTCTCGCGGCCGAGAA
>DASQDT010000257.1:0-4710 GCA_035634035.1 Pyrinomonadaceae bacterium
CAAGCTCTGTAGATTCCGCAACTCGTCGATCCACCGAGGGAGCGTAGTTAGGCGGCTGTCACCCACCATGAGATGTTCTAAACTCTGCATCCCACGCACCCACTCGGGTACAGCAGTCAGTCGACTACTGCTTATATCAAGCTCCTTCAAGTTGCCTAATCGGGCAATCCATTCGGGAATCGTGGCGAGCTTATTGCCGCCCACGTATAGCGCGGTCAGGCTTTGCAACTCGGCGATTGACTCAGGGAGGTTGGTCAATTGGTTGGAACTTACATTGAGCGTGGTTAAGTTCTTTAGCCGGGTGAAGGATTCGGGAAGGGCCGTCAACTTGTTGTAACCCAATACGAGGGAGGTTAAGTTTTGTAGACGGCCGACGGGCTCAGGGAGAGCAGTCAGGCTGTTGAAGCTCACGTCGAGCGCGGAGAGGCGTTGCAGCTCGGTGATTGAGTTGGGGAGGCTAGACAATCTGTTGTTGCTGAGATTGAGATCAGTTAGGTTATGTAGCCGTGAGATCGCTTTGGGAACGGAAACAGTAGTATTCCCAGTTAGTTTTAAGACCTCCAAATCCTCCAACTTGAAGACTTCGGCGGGGATGTGGGTCAGCCTTTGACTGGTCTCACTCCAGTCGTAACTTAAATCCAGTTCTTTGGCCCGCTGTTCTTTGGCTTCTCGGATTTTTTTGAGGACGTATTCGGGTGTGCTCGTCATGCCGGCGCTCCTTGGGGAGGGGTGGTGTCGGTGAGGGAGACTTTACAGCTTAGTAGCCGAGGTCGGCCAGCTTTTCGGGGGTGAGCGGTGAGGGGGAGTCGGCCGCTTGTCTACCGCCGAAGGCGAGGATGCGTTCGACGTATTTGGCGATGATGTCGGCTTCGAGGTTGACGGGGTCGCCGGGGCGCAAATGTGAGAGGTTGGTGAGCGCCCACGTCTTGGGGATGACGGCGATCTCGAAGTGGTCATCCGCGAGCGCGGCGACGGTGAGGCTGATGCCCTCGACCGAGACGGAGCCTTTGAAGACGAGGTAGCGCGCCAGCTCCGGCGGGAAGCCTATCCGCACCGTCCAAGAGCCGCCGTGCTCTTCGGCCGAGAGGAAGCGCCCGCGCGCGTCGACGTGGCCCTGCACGATGTGGCCGCCGAGCCGCGTCGAGGGCGTGACGGCGCGCTCAAGGTTGACGACCGAGCCGGCGCGCAAGCCCCCGAGCGTCGAGCGCTGCAAGGTCTCGCGCGAGCCGTCGGCCGAGAACGAGTCGGCGCGCACGTCGAGCGCCGTCAGACACACGCCGTTGACGGCGACGGAGTCGCCGTCGCGCGTCCCCTCCGTCACCGCGCGCGCCTCGACCGTCATCCGCACGCCCTCGCCCCGCCGCTCCAAAGAGCGCACGCGCCCAAGCTCCTCGATGATTCCGGTGAACATGATTTTCAGGCGCGGCGCTCGCCGACGACTTCGAGCATACGCCGGAAGACGTCTTCGATGGAGAGCTCGGTGGTGTCGATGACGACGGCGTCGTCGGCGATGGCGAGCGGCGAGTCGTCGCGCGTCGAGTCGCGGCGGTCGCGGGCGTTGATGTCGGCGAGCGTGTCCTCGAAGCTCTGGTCTTGGTCGCGCGCGCGCTCCTCCTCGTAGCGGCGCTTGGCGCGCTCCTCGGGGACGGCCGTCAGAAAAAACTTCACGTCGGCCGACGGGAAGACGACCGTGCCGATGTCGCGCCCGTCTAAGACGACGCCCGCGCCGCGCGCGCCCATCTCGCGCTGGCGGCGCACCAGCTCGCGCCGCACCCCGGGGACGGCCGACACGACCGAGGCGGTGTGGCCGACCTGCTCCGTGCGAATCCGGTCGGTCACGTCGCGGCCGCCGAGTCGGACGCGCAAAGAGTCGGGGTCGCCCGTCAGCTCTATCTCCGCGCGGCGCGCGGCCTCGGCGACGGCGTCGGGGTCGGCCGTGCTCACGCCCGACTCGGTGACGGCGAGCGCGACGGCGCGGTACATCGCGCCCGTGTCGATGTAGAGCAGCCCCAACTCGCGCGCGAGCCGGCGGCCGAGGGTCGATTTGCCCGCGCCCGAAGGCCCGTCGATGGCGATAATCAAGTGTGCCTCCCCGTTATCACTTCGCCGAGGGCCGCGAGCGCGCGCTCGATGTCCGCGCGCGACACGTCGTAGTGCGTGACCATGCGGATGACGGGGCCGAAGGCGACGCAGAGCACCCCGTGTTCGGAGCGGAGTCGCGCCGCCAAGCGGTCGCCCGCGAGGCCCGTCCCCGTCACGTCGAAGATGACGATGTTCGTGACGACGCGCTCGGGGTCAATCTTCACGCCGGGCAGCTCCGCCACCCCTTCGGCGAGACGCCGCGCGTTCGCGTGGTCTTCCGCCAAGCGCGGCGGCGACTCTTCGAGCGCGACGAGCCCGGCCGCGGCGAGCACGCCGGCCTGACGCATCCCGCCGCCCAAGAGCTTGCGCCAGCGCCGCGCCTCCTCGATGAACGCGCGCGGGCCGGCGAGAACCGAGCCGACGGGCGCGCCCAAGCCTTTCGACAGACAGAACATCACGGAGTCGGCCGGGCTCGCGAGATTGGCGACGGTTTCGCCCGTCGCGACGGCCGCGTTGAAGATGCGCGCGCCGTCCAAGTGGACGGGCAGGCCGGCGGCGTGCGTGCGCTCGCAAATCTCCTCCGTGCGCTCGCGCGTGTAGACCGCGCCGCCCGCGAAGTTGTGCGAGTTCTCGATGCAGACGAGCCGCGTCGGCGCGACGTAGTAGGCGGCGTCGGAGCCGTGGACGGCCGGCCCGATCTCCTCCCAGCGGAGGACGCCCGAGCCGTCCGAGCTTTTGACGGGGCGCGGGAGCGCGCCGGAGACGGCCGACATGGCGGCCATCTCGTAGTTGTAGATGTGGCCGCGCTCCTCGATGACGACCTCGCTGCCGGGCCGCGTGTGGAGCTTGACGGCGATCTGGTTGCCCATCGAGCCGGTCGGGACGAAGATGGCGGCCTCGTGCCCGAGCAGTTCGGCCGCGCGCTCTTGCAGGCGGTTGACGGTCGGGTCTTCGCCGTACACGTCGTCGCCCACCTCGGCCTCGGCCATCGCGCGCCGCATCGCGGGCGTGGGCTTCGTCACGGTGTCGCTGCGCAGGTCAATCATCGGAGTCGTTAACTAAACGAAGGCGGCGAAGACCTCGTTGGAGAGGAGCGCGCCGGCCGGGGTGAGGCGGAGCACGTCGCCGTCGATGGAGACGAGGCCGGCCTCGCGGAAGCGTCGGAGGTCTTCGGCGTAGAGCGCGCGCACGTCCGTCCGGAAGCGCGCGCGGTGCTCGCCCAAGTCGACGCCGCGACTCAAAAGGCGCAGGCCCAAAAAGAGTGCTTCGGCGCTCGCCTCGCGCTCGTCGAGTTCCGTCACCTCGACGACGGCCGAGCCGTCGCGCTCGACCAGCTCGACGTAGGCGCGCGCGTCGCGCTCGTTCGACCAGCGGCGCGCGCGCCCGTCGAACGAGTGGGCCGAGGGGCCGAAGCCGTAGAAGGGCGCGCCCGTCCAGTACTTCATGTTGTGGCGCGACTCGCGGCCGGGCCGCGCGAAGTTGGAGATCTCATACTGCTCGTAGCCGCACTCGCGCGTGCGCGCGGCGAGGAGGTTGTACATATCTGCGGCGAGGTCGGCGTCGGGCGCGCTTGCTGCGCCGCGTCGTATCTGGTCGGCGAGCGGCGTGCCCTCGTGGACTTCGAGCAGGTAGAGCGAGAGGTGTTCGGGCGCGAGCGCGAGCGCCTCTTCGAGGTTGCGCGTCCAGTTCTCAAGCGTCTGCCCGGGCAGGCCGGCGATGAGGTCGAAGCTTATGTTGCGGAAGCCGGCCGCGCGCAAATCCCGTAGCGTGCGGCGCGCGTCGTCGGCCGTGTGCACGCGGCCCAAGCGTCGCAGGTCGTCGTCGTCGAAAGTCTGCACGCCAAAGCTCGCGCGGTTGACGCCGACGTGCCGCAGCTCTTCGAGAGTTTCAGGCGTGACCGTGCCGGGGTTCAGTTCGAGCGTGACCTCGGCCTCGTCGCGAACGCGGAAGCGGCCGCGCACGGCCGCGAGCAGGCGCTCGACTTGCGCGGGCGCGAGCATCGAGGGCGTGCCGCCGCCGAAGTAGACCGTGTCGACCTCGGCCGGCTCGAAGTCTTCGGGCGCGAACGAGCGCACCTCGCGCTCCGCGGCGCGCACGTAACTTTCGGCGAGCGCCTCCTCGTAGGTGCCGGTCGCGAAGTCGCAGTAGGAACAGCGCGAGCGACAGAAGGGGACGTGAATGTAGACTCCGGCTCGGCTCATCGTGGGACGCCGCGGATTATAGCACGCGTGGCGCGGCCGCGTTCGGCGCGGGGTTTAACCGTTAGTAAAAAGATTGAGAGCGATTGCGTAGAAATTAACACGGCGCGGGCTTCTGTCTCGATTTAAGTTGGGGCGGTCAAAGCGGTGTACGTTTTCTTGGGGGCGTGTACGGGTTTAGCTTGCGGATTGTTTTGCGCTCCATCAATCCACAAGTAATTCGTCATAAAAACTCCACTCCTCCTGTGTACGGTGTCTGGCATACAGCTTGATTTGCCTCTGCAACGCCATCATTTTCTCTAACGGATGGAGACACGAGGTCGGCTCTAAATCTTTCTTAACGGCCCGACCGCGTGTTGTTCATTCATCTGACACTAACCCTTAATGGAGGAACACGACAATGTCAGAACGTGATCGAGAAGGATCTGGT
>DASQDT010000258.1:0-2748 GCA_035634035.1 Pyrinomonadaceae bacterium
CTCGTCCGCGCGCGCGCGGCGCGTCGCTCGTGCGCCGGGCCGCGGCGCGCGTCGCTTTGCGAGTTCGTGATTGAAGCGAGCCGCGGGCGCGCGAGGAAATACGATAGGCTCTCCAGTTGGATTGTCAAGTCGACCGTCTTGAGCTTGACGCCCGCGCGGGCGCGCAGGCGCGCCGGCGCGAAGTTGAGCACGGCCTTCACCCCCGCCGACGTGATTTGGTTCAGAACGCTCTGCGCCGCGCGCGCCGGGACGGCGATGACCGCGACGTCGACGCCCAACTCCACGACCGCGCCCGCTAGCTCTTTAACGTCTCTGACGGCGACGCCCGACGCCCCCGCGCGGCGGCCTATCTTCTCCGCGTCGTTGTCGAAGATGGCGACGACCGTGAAGTTCGAGTCCATGAAGCCGCGGTAGTTGGCGAGGGCGGAGCCCAAGTTGCCCGCGCCGACGATGGCGACGCGGTGCGCCGAATCCAGCCCGAGTATCTGCGTCAGGTGGCGGCGCAGCTCCTCGACCGAGTAGCCGACGCCGCGCACGCCGAACTCGCCGAACTGCGCGAGGTCTTTGCGTATCTGCGCCGAGTTGAGCCCGAACTGCTCGGCCAGCGCGCGCGACGAGACGGTCTTGATGCCGGCCGCGGCGAGGACGTTCAGGCAGCGCAGGTAGACGCTCAGGCGGTTCGTCGTCAGCTCCGAGATTTTCTCAGACCTCATTCCCACCTACTTCCCGAGGAGAGCACCCGCCGCCAAGTATAACGCCCGCCGCCCCCGGCCGGAAAGACGCCGACGCCGCGCGGCGCGGCACGTTGCCGAAGGCGCGCGCATCAACTAAAATTCGTCTGTTTTAAGAGGCGCTCCCGAAATTCACTCTCTTATCAGAACACGGTTCAATGATCGCACACCTAACGGGAACCCTACTCGCCAAGCAGGCGACGAGCGTCATTCTCGATGTCGGCGGCGTCGGGTACGAAGTGACCATCCCGGTCACGACCTTCTACGGCATGGAGGACGAGGGGGCGCAGGTGCGTCTGCGCGTCTACACGCACGTCCGCGAGGACGCGCTTCAACTCTTCGGCTTCCGCACCTCGCGCGAGCGCGAGCTCTTTCAGCTGCTCATCTCGGTCAGCGGCATCGGCCCCAAGTCCGGCATCGCGATGCTCTCGGGGATGAGCGCCGACGAGATCATCACGGCCATCCGGACGAACAACCTCGCGCGCCTGACCTCGATCCCGGGCGTCGGGCGCAAGACGGCCGAGCGGCTCGTCATCGAGTTGCGCGACAAGATGGCGAACCTCTCCGCGCCCGCGCCCGACGAGGCGCTGGCGGCGGGCGGGGCCGCGGCGGCTGGCGCGCCGCCGACCGAGGACGCGCTCCGCGAGGACGCGCTCTCGGCGCTGCTCAATCTCGGCTACCAGAAGGCCGCGGCCGAGAAGGCCGTCGGGCAGGCGTTGACGGAGGGCGGGGAGCTTTCGGTCGAGCTGCTGCTGCGCCGCAGCCTGCGACACCTCTCGAAAGGCTAAATGGACGAACTCGAACCGGTCAGCGTGCGGGAGGGGCGCGCGGTGGAGGACGAGAAGCAGTTCGAGCTTTCCCTGCGCCCCACGCGGCTCGGCGAGTACATCGGCCAGAAGAAGGCGACCGAGAATTTGCGCGTCTTCATCCACGCCGCGCTCCGCCGCCGCGAGGCGCTCGACCACGTCCTCCTCACGGGCCCGCCCGGACTCGGCAAGACGACACTCGCCAACATCGTCGCCAACGAGATGGGCGCCGAGGTGCGCTCGACCGCGGGGCCGGTCATCGAAAAGCCGGGCGACCTCGCCGCCATGCTGACCAACCTCCAAGAGGGCGACGTTCTCTTCATCGACGAGATACACCGCCTCAACCCGGCCATCGAAGAAGTCCTCTACCCGGCGATGGAGGACTACCAGCTCGACATCATGATCGGGCAGGGGACGGCCGCGCGCTCCATCAAGCTAGACCTCCCGAAGTTCACTCTGGTCGGCGCGACCACCCGCGCCGGACTCATCACCGCCCCGCTTCGCGGACGCTTCGGCATCGTCTTTCACCTCAACTTCTACACGCACGAGGAGCTTGAGATGATCGTCATGCGCTCGGCCGACATCCTCGGCGTCGCGGTCGAGGCGACCGGGGCGAAGGAGATCGCGCGCCGCGCGCGCGGCACTCCGCGCATCGCCAACCGCCTCTTGCGTCGCGTCCGCGACTACGCCGAGGTCGAGTACGACGGGCGCGTCACGCGCGAAGTGGCCGACGACTCTCTGAACCGCATGGAGGTCGACACCTACGGGCTCGACGAGATCGACCGCAAGCTCCTGCTTTCAATCATCGAGCATCACGGCGGCGGGCCGGTCGGGCTCTCGACGCTCTCGGCCACGCTCCACGAGGAGAAGGACTCCATCGAGGAGATCATCGAGCCGTACCTGATTCAAATCGGCTTTCTCAACCGCACCCCGCGCGGGCGCACCGCGACGCGGCTCGCCTACGAGCACTTCGGCATCGCGCCGCCGCGCAGGCCCGGCGGACTCTTCGACTCGGAGTAGGCGGCGGCCGCAGCGACCGCCGAAGTTTTTGAGCGGGAGTAAGCAAGATGAACTTCGTCCCTCGCCCGAAACTCCGCGCGTCCGCGACGCTACTCGTCCTGTGTCTCATCGCTCCTCCTCTCGCCGCCCCTCCGGGCGTCGCCGCGCAGAGTCACTTCGGACAGCGCCCCGCGCCCGCGCGTCCGGCCGCC